>DAOTWP010000124.1:0-15667 GCA_034435675.1 Anaerolineae bacterium | reverse complement strand
AGGTCGCCAGCGCGACACCTGCGCCCTCAGCCACCCCACCGCCCAGCCCAACGCCCTGGTCACGCGAAGTGCTGTTCCGCATGACCGATGTGCCGCCGCAGGAAACCCTGGTGCCGGTGCTGCTGACTCAGGTGGCATTTCCCCCTGCCGCGCCGGTGCAGTCTCCTGCCAACAGCGAGATCATCGGGCAGTCAGTGCAGGGGCGCACTATCGTGGCGCAGCGCTTTGGCAGCGGGGCGCGGGTGCTGCTGCTGATCGGTGGCATTCACGGCGGCTGGGAGGCGAATACGGTGACGCTGATGAACCAGCTTGCCGCGCACTTCAGCGCGAATCCCGGCGACATCCCGGCGGGGCTGGCGGTGGTGATTGTGCCTGCGCTGAACCCCGACGGGCTGCTGTATGACCGCGACATCGCCGGGCGCTTCAACGCCAATGGGGTTGACCTGAACCGCAACTGGGGCTGCGAATGGTCACCGCAGGCAGTTTTCCGCGACCAGTCGGTGAACCCCGGCGCGCGCGCGTTTTCCGAGCCGGAAACGCAGAGCATGGCGGCGTATATCCGCACGCAGCGCCCGGCAGCAGTGTTGTTTTATCACAGCGCGGCGAACGGCGTGTACGCGGGGCGCTGCCCGGACGGCGGCACCAGCGGCGAACGCGGCTCGCTGGCGCTGGAAGTGCTCTACGGCGAGGCAGCGGGCTACACTTTCGGGCAGCCGTTCGACGCCTACCCCGTGACGGGCACTGCGCCGTCATGGGTGGATGGGCAGGGCATCCCGGCGGCGGATGTGGAACTGGCAAGCTGGCGCGAGGCGGAGTTTGAACGCAACCTGCGCGGCGTGCAGGCAGCACTGGTCTGGCTGGGGGAGGGGTGAAGGGCTAACAGTCTGAGCAGTTGTGTGGCATCCACAGCGAGCAGCCGTCCGTAGTAAAACCGTCGTATAATGAGCATAAGCACAGCTAAAGAGGCGTACTCCAACAGGCGGAGTGCGCCTTTTTGCATTGGAGCAGATACAGATGCGCCTTTTTATCAGTTATTCCCGCAATGATTTCAACTTTGCGCGGGCACTGCACGAAGCACTGCTCAGCGCTGGCGCACGCCCCTGGCTGGATCGGTTGAACATCGCACACGGGGCAGATTGGGCGGCGGAAATCCGCAGAGGCATTCAGGCATGCGACGCCTTTGTGCTGGTGGCGTCCCCGTGGTCACTGAAATCGGCGCAGGTCAAGCGCGAATGGGATCAGGCGGTCGCACGCGGCGTGCCCTGTCTGGTGCTGCTGCTGCAATCGCTCGACCCCACCCTGGAGCCGTTCCTCACCCATGCGGACGTCTGGCTGGATGCCCGCACCGCGCCGTTTGCCGCAATCGAACAGGTTTGCGCGTGGGCGAACCAGCACGAAGTCAGCATGCAAAGCGGCACACTGCCCGCTGAATCCGCGCGACTGCCCCTGCTGCACGCCGCCCTGCCTGCCGAGGCGCGGCGGGTCGGGCTGCTGGTGCTGGTGTTTGGGCTGCTGGGCATCGCCATCAACGGCGCGCTGCTGGTCAGCATGGCGGCGCTGGAGCTTGGCGGCAGCGTGAATAACATCTGCGGCTTTGAGCGCGAAGGGGATAGGGTGTCCTGCCGGTTGATGATTTCAATCGCGATGATGCTGCCGCTGCTGGCAATCACCATGTTTGCCAGCGACGGACTCAACGCCGCGCGGTTGATTGGACGCCGGGAACACCCCAAACCTGTCGGCGCATTGGGCAATCTGCAATATGTGCTGGTGATGCTGGGGATTGTGGGCGATATGGCGGCGCTGAGCATTGTGCTTTCCGCCATGCCTATGGGCATGACCCTAGAGGATTTTGCTGAAGCGGTTATCAACCCGCACTGGTATCTTGACGACCCGACTATCGTGCATGCGTTTATCCTCTACGGCAGCATATCACTGGCGGCAGGCGCTGTGCTGGTGCTGCTGACGCAGTGGTTCAAACGCGCGGCGGTGCTGCGCTGCTGGCAGCCGATGTACTGGGGCAGAGTCATGCGGGGCGGCTCCTGGAAAACTGCCGCAGCGCCACAGCCCACATTGCCCACAGCGCAGCAGAAGCGCGTGCTGCCGCAGTCGCCGGTGAAGCAAACCTGCCTGGTCTTTGCGCCTGAGGATGCCCCCTTTGCACGCTGGCTGCGGGCGCAGCTTTGGCGGCAGGGGATTCAGTGCCTCGAACACCTGCCTGTACTTGTGGCAGACGATCAATTCGCGGCTGTCGGGCTGATAATCGTTTCGCCCTGGCTGCTGCGTGATGCCGAGACCAGCACCCGCTGGCAGGCACTGCTCGCCAGCGGCATGCCTGCGCTGCTGGTATCCGTGCAGGATACCGCTGATCTGCCGGATGCGCTCGGACATTTGAACTGGATTGACGCCAGCAAGAATCTGAATAGGGCAAAGCAGGATATTCTCGATACGCTGTCCGGCAAACCGCAGCCACAGCGCACTTATGAAACGCTGGATGTACCGGGACGACGCACACGCGGCGGGTTTCCAACCCCCCGTGCTATCAGCCTGCTGGTGGCAATGACGATGATCAGCTCGGTAGTCAAAATGCTGATCGCCATGTTTATCTCGCCGCTGGCATTATGGACACAGTATTACAGCGTGGTGCTGCCGGAACATCTCCTGCTGCTGGTGCTGCTGGGGGCTGCCGCGTTTGCGCAGATGCTGCTTGCCGGAGCGTACAATTTGCGTCAGGTCTCCGGGCGCGTGTTTGTGACGGGCATAGTGGGGTGCGGCGTGGTCAGTATGCTCTGTCTGGCGCTGGTGTGGCCCGACCTGCAATTGATCTTCAGCGTCACGGACATTCCCTTTGGCAGCTTTGATACACCGACGATGGTGCTGGTAGTCGGTTTACTGGATATCCTGATTATTTTGCTGCTGATTGCTGCGCCGGATTGTCGCGGCTGGACACTGGGCGGCAGGCACCTGCAACTGCATGATCTCCCCCCGGCAAGCAGCAGCCAATATGCCCTGATTACACTTGGTGGCACCCTGATTGTGCTGCTGCCGGTATTCAGCCGCTGGATCAACGGCGGGTAGCGGACGGCGTTGCCGGGGACTGTTCAGCCCAGCAAATTGACCCACAAGCCGCCTGCTGCCGCCGCGCCAAACCACGCAAGGCTCTGGTTGTAATAAAAGCGCCCGGCGTCGAGGCTGCTGCCCCAGATGCCATCGCTCAGTACAAACTGTCCGTACTGCCCGGCGTCAGTGCCCGTCAGCAACTCGCCCAGCGCGTTCGCCAGCGGCACGTTCTCCGCTGCCAGCGCGCCGACCAGCCACATGCCGACCATGCCCTCCGTCTGGAAGTCCACCGCGAACGCGCCATCCATGCTGAACATGCGCGCCCCCGCCGCCGCTGCCACCGCATCGCCGCTCCCCACTGTGTTCAGCAGGAAATCCGCACCGCGCTGCGACCAGGCACAGGCGCGTTCCTCGCCAAACCACAGGCAGTCCAGCCCAATGCGCCAGGGCACGCGGATCGCTTCCCAGGTCAGTTCATAACGGCAGTCCTGGCGGTCACGCCCCTGAAAATCGCAGTAGGTAAACGCCGGTGCGCCGTCTGTCTGCGACCAATCGGGCGCTAAGCCCAGCGGCGCGCCTTCGGTGGCAAACAGCGCGGCATAACCGTTTTCGATCACGGTGCTCCAGCGCTGCGTACCCTGAAACTGGTCGAAAAGGCGATACCACGCGGGGGAAAAATAGGATAGGTTGGTGATTACCTGCCCGTCCACATACCACTGATTGCCCGGCTTGAGGTACTGCCCCTGCCAGACATTATCCTCAAAAATAGCATCAATCAACGCCGAGGCACGCGCGCCATACGTGAAATCCTGCGGCGGCGCCCATGTCCCGGTCTCGACACGCTGCTGCGCGAAAATCAGCGCCAGCGCAATATCCTGATCGGCGTCGGTCGCATTGCCGCGTCCGGTTACGTTCCCGGTGTTGTCGGCGCGCCAGTGATACAGCCCACTGCGTTCGTGGAACAGCGTGGCGTTGGCGGCACTGTAAATCAGGTCAAAGGTCGGCTGGTCGTCCATCAGCACAGCCATCAGCAGCCCGTAACCAACGCCTTCGGAAACGGCGTGCCCTACCGACGGATCAAAGACCAGCCCCGCCGCGCTGCCCGTGCCGCAGGTATCGCAGAAGATGAACCGCGCCTTATACCCGTCCCATGTGGCACGCAGCAGTGCAGCCCAATCCGGCACCGGGGATTCGTCTGCCTGTGTCTGCATGGGCTGCGCAGTCAGCAGCACCGGCAGCAGCAGCAGCAACAGCCATAAATGCGCAGCAGTTCGCAGCATTGCCCTCACCCCTTTCTAGTCAGCGGACATCGCCAGGTGATCTTCACGATGCAGCGGCACCAGCACGGTAAACGTTGTGCCCTTGTTCACCTGACTCTCCACGCCAATTCTGCCACCCTGAAGTTCGATTACCTGCCGGGTCACTGCCAGCCCCAGCCCTGTACCAGGAATGTGCCCGGCATTCGCGCCACGATGGAAGGGTTCAAACAGCAGGTTGCGGTCTTCCTCCGGGATACCAATGCCCTTATCCCGAATGCGCAGCACGGCGTAATTGGCTTCCGTATGCAGTGTGACCTTGATCTGGCTGCCTTCGGGCGAATACTTGATGGCGTTGGACAGCAGATTGGTAATCGCCTGGCGCATTAGCTTGCGATCCAGCAGGGTATTTACTGTGCTAAACGTACCCTCAAAGTTAATCCGGTGCGTTTTGCGGACGGCAAGCTGCATTTCTTCGACAATATCGCGGCAGTAAGTTTCAAGATCCACCAGTTCAGGCGTAAAGTCCTGCCGTGCCAGCTCGGAACGGCTAATGGACAGCACATCGCGCACCAGCGCCATCAAATGATGCACTTGCACCTGAATGCTGTCGATATACTGCTCCTTTTCTTCTTCCGGCGCGCGATCCCCGTAAATCTTGAGCATATCCGCTGCCAGCAAAATGCCTGCCAGCGGTGTGCGCAGTTCGTGCGACATCATCGAGATGAAACGGTTCTTCAGGTCGCGCAGTTCGCGTTCTTTCGCCAGCGCGATATTCAGGCGCTGGTTTTCGAGCACTTCAGTCTCAAGGCGTTTGCGTTCGGTAATGTCCTGCACAATCCCCAGCATCACGCGCTCGCCGTCGAGCTGCATCATGCTCAGCGCAAAGGTCAGCGCAAATGTGCTGCCATCCCTGCGCTGTCCGGTGAACTCATAACGCGAAGGAGACGCTGCCGCACTGCCACTGCCGTTGCTGTGCCCGTTGAATTTCCAGTTGTTGAACAGCAGCGCGTAATCCAGTTCAGGAATCAGCGTGTTCAGCGGCAGGGTAATGAGTTCGTGCGGCGGGTAGGCGAAAATCTCCCCGACAGCATGATTCACCGAAATGATGCATCCTTTGGGGTCAATCACCAGAATGCCGTCCACCACATTGTCAACGATGGACTGCAAACGCTGCTTGCTTTCAGCCAGTTCGATCTGTGCGCGCTTGAGCTGCGAGACATTCTGATGCGCGATAATCAGGCGGTTATGCCCGTACCAGTCAAAATGCGAAACGCGCACCACAAACCAGCGGCGCTCTCGTGGGCTGTGACACGGGTATTCCAGCACAAATTCGCGGCGGCGCTGGTTCATCACGTCGCGGATGCCAGTGGCGATTGCAGCGGCTTCCGGCGCGTTCAGCCGTGCCGAGGCGTCGCACACGCCCAGATAATTCGTGCCGATTCCATAGTGTGGATCCTGAAAGTAGTTTTCTTCGGCGAATGCCCGCCAGGCGGCATTGACCCCGATAATCTTGCCTGTTTCATCGAGGATGGCAATATGGGCGGCTAAGGCATCAAGCGCTGATTGAATGAAACGTCCGGCAACCTGCGGGGCATGGTGCGTTCCATTATCATAATTCACCGGTCTCAACATTGAGTCGGTCATGGCGGGTCCCCCCTCAACATCAATTTCCCGCAGCACCCCTTGCTGCCGGGAAGACTGTTCCGGTAGCGTCCGCAGAACAGTTTCGATTACAGGAGTGGGTAGTTAGTGTGCAGTGGTCAGCATGAGCAGCAGATGAGAAATGCGCTGGATTGCAGGCGTCTACATTCGATTCGCTAATCACCAAGCAAGCTAACAACTCAACAGCATTTTCTATTATACTCAGAAACCTCTAATTTTCATCAGGTTGATTTTGCACAAAGTCTCATGCTGTCGCTTCATGAAACTGTCAGTACATGCCAGCGCCAATGGCAGCACAGGCAGGAGGTGGCGTTCAGCGGGGCAGCTATTGGCGATGATCTGGGCTATGCCTGTGCTGTGCTCTGGGCAGCAAAAAATACAGGGGTGAGTGAAGCACTCGCCCCTGCGTTCATCATGTTGTCCTGCATCGTCTGTGGAATGTGGCTGAATCCGCGCGTTGGGCGAAGTATGCTTCGCTCCTGCACGCGACGATGACGGGATTTTCGAGTAACCTTATTACGGGTGGGTCACCGGAATGCGGGCATTTTCAAGGTAGCGCAGCCCACCGCGTTCGGCATTGACCCAACCGCGCACCGTTACGCCGTTACAGGTCGCTTCGATTTCGTACCAGTCGCTGACGAGGCTGGAACGCCCGACAATCAGGTAATCTAAATTGCCGACCAGAATGCAGACCTGCGGCGCACGATCAAAAAAAAAAAAAAAAATTGGCGTATCGGTATACAGGAAAATCGAGGGCGGACGCAGTTCACCCAGCGGCGGCACAACCAGCACATCGGTCAGATCGCCGCGAATAACCACCAGTTCGGCGTTAATCCAGCCGCGAATATCGCCTGCCTGCACATACCACCAGGTACGGTCTTCGTTGCGCCCCAGCACAAACAGCCGGTCCCCGCCGTTGACCACCGCGACTACCGCATAGTCGGGACCATCGCCGCTGCGCAGGTTGGCATTTTCAATGTTGACAATCAGGTAGCCGGTCTGCGATTCCACCAGTTCATTTTCGTTCCTGGGGTTAGGGGGTATCTCGTTCAAGCCCACCTCGTCGCCCGTACCGCCATCGGAAGGCAGCAGCGTGTCATCTGCTTCGCGTACTCCGGGCAGCCCGCTGCACACCCCGCGCCGTTCGTAGATGATCTGCTCACCCAGCCCGTTACCGGCAAGGCTGACTACCTGCACGGTCAGCGGGTTTGCCAGCGGTTCTGTGCTCCACAGAAAGAACAGCCCCGGATCAACATACAGGCTGCCGCCGATCACGAACGACTCGGTGACCGGACCGTAAATGACGTTGCCCGCGCCGTCGCGCCCGACGATAGCAAAGGTCTCGCGCCCAACCCCGGTATTGTCGCGGTTGAGGACAATGCCCCCGCCGCCGCTGGTGAAACCGTCACAGCTCAGCGTAAAGGTCAGTCCATCGCGCTGACCGGCGCTGACCGGCGTCAGCAGCACGACGCCCAACACCAGCAGCAGTCCCAGCACCAGCCCTGCCCGCCCGAATTGTCTGCTCATACACCCACACTCCTTCATAAAGTTACAAAAATGGATGCCGTGAATTTACTCAATGATGAGCCAAGTTGGGCAATTGCGCAATTCGAGTTTCACAACCTGCCTGCCGCCGCTGCCAGCAGGGGATCTCCCCTGGTCGAAGTGAGCCAGCGTTAACTGCTGGACTGCGGCACAAAGCGCAGTTCAAGTGTCGGTGCATCTGCGTCCACAAAGCGCAAAGGCATCCACCAGCACAGTTGCCAGTGTACGTCCGCAGATCATTTTCGATTGCTGCTGCCCGGCGTGCTAAGGTCAAAAAATCAAGGCACGGTAGCCGGAAAATCGCCATATACTCTGTAGCAGGAGCTGTTTTCGGACCCTATACAAGCCGACCAGTGTATTCTGTCGATTGCCGCACTGTCGGCAGCCTGAACGACCACTCGACATGATTGGACTGCAATCAAGGATGGTTACCGCCAGAGGTGTAAATGGTTAATGCTGAACAGATAGTGCCGGGTATTTACATCTATCGCTGGATTGATCAAGTTGATATGCGCGATGCGCGAGCCTCATTTGAAGCAGTGAAACGGATAAACAGAGGGCAACCGTATGTGGCAATCGTAGATATGCAAGACATCAGGCGGGTTCCGCAGGATATTGCGGCAATGCGTGCGCTCATCAAAGAAGAGGTTGCTGAGGGGCTGAGGGGTTACGTGGTTTATGGTGCGCCACGTATTGTTGAGACTTTTATCAAGCCCTTATCGCTGTTAGCGCCAACCACCTATACATTCGCTCAGGATTGGGATATCGCGCTGCAACTGGCACATGTGCTGCTCAAAGGGGACTGACCTGTCCAGATGATGCTTCGAAGAAACAACCTGCGGGAGAGTGGACAACACACCTCCCGCTAACCGTTGGACTGCGGCACAAAGCGCAGTTCAAGTGTCGGTGCATCTGCGTCCACAAAGCGCAGCAGATGTTCGCCCTCTGCTGCTAATGCATCGTGGTCTGCGGCAGACAGCGCGGCAAATGGGCTGATGAGCAGCGCCGTCACCTTTTTCTCGCGCTCCAGCTTCCATGTGCCACACACAAAGCCATCGACCAGCACGGTCCCCAGCACACGCCCGGCGGACAGGAACACTTTCGGGCGGTCGTCGTCGGCAATCACCCGGCGGCGGTCTGCATGCGAGAGCAGCAGATTGTCGTATTCCGGCACCAGGCGGGCGGGCGCGGGCGTATCTGCGGGCGGCAGGGGCAGGTCCGGCAGGTCGTACAGCACTTTGCCATCTTCATCGCGGAACGTGCGCAGCCCTGGCAGGAATGGCGCCAGCGCGTCTTTCAGTTTGACCAGCCCGGACCACGCCTGAAAATCCATCACCGACGCGGGACCAAAGGCGACCAGATAGCGCCGGAACAGGTTGCCCAGTGTGCTGTCGCCTGCTGCCTGTGAACCCAGCCACTGCTCAGCCACTGCGTAAATGGCGGCGCCGCTGCCCCATGTGCCTGCCGGGGGAACCTGCACCAGCGGCAGGTTATTGCGCACGGCATAAACCAGCGCATCGCCATCGCGATCCGGCATGGCTTCCAGCAAACGGGCGCGCAGTTCGCCGGTGGTGCGCGGGTTTTCCAGCAGAAAGGCGCGGGCAATCTCCATCAGCGCCGGGATATCCAGCCCTCTGGCGCGACTGCCAAAGAAGGCGTTCAATGCACGGTCAAGCGCAGGCTGAAGCAGCGGACGCACACGCGGGTGATCGTCCGCGCTGAGCAGATGCAGCGTGGAGCGCATCAGGGCGGCACGCACGACAAGGCGTTCCTGCATGGCGCGCGTCAGTTCGTCGCGCTGGAAATCCACCAGCCGCGTCCACAGCCCGATATACGGCGGGTTGGGCACCTGCGCTTGCAGCCCCAGCAGGCGCTCAATAGCATCCACGGCGGGCAGCGCCGCGCGCTCAAGCAGCAGTTGGCGGGCGAGGGTTGCACGGTTCAGTTCGCGCAGTGTCAGTATGCGGGTGGTCATGCTGGCAAAGTCCCTTTCGCTGGTCTCACCGCCGCATTTTGACAGGTCGCCATTCGTGTTGTCAATCATCCCACCGCGACCCCTGCACCGGAACAACAGCCGCAGCGCCGACCAAACACCCCAGAAACAGGGGCAGTTCCAAAAATGACGTGATGTTACATTGAAAATACTGATGGTTGTAATGTTAAGGATCTGGAATGGTAACAGTACAGTGCTCACGGGATAATTGCACCGGGGATCGTTTGAAAATCGCGGTGCGCGAAGGTGTAGAAGTTGACTACTGCACCACCTGCCGCGGTGTATGGTTGGATCGCGGCGAACTGGACAAGATTATCGAACGTGCTGCGTTATCTGCTCCCGCGGTTGAGGATGACGATGCGGACATCACCGGAAAGCGCCGCCAGCCGCAGCGGACTTCTGCCTACCGTGAGGACGACGACTATCGCCGTGAAGAGTCCTACCGGCGCGAGGAGCCGCAAAAACGCAAGGGATCCTTCCTGGCGGATCTGTTCGATTTTTAAGCAGCCATAAGCCGGCAAAGCCAGTGGAGCGCCGCTTCGCTCCATTGGCTCTCCCCGCATGAGTCTCACCACGGCAGCCTCGTACCCGTGCCGCCGGCTGTCATTTGCCGAAACCCGCCCGCCTGATCTATCATCATCAGCACGCGCTTAACGCCACACATCAGGAGGTCCGCGATGGCGATTGTCTGTATGGGTGAACTGCTGATTGATTTTGTCGCGCTCGAAACCGGGGTCACGGTTGGCGAAGCGTCCGGCTTTCAAAAAGCGCCCGGCGGCGCGCCTGCTAACGTAGCGGTTGCCGTGCGGCGACTGGGGGGCGAAAGCGCTTTTGTCGGGCAAGTCGGTAATGATCCGTTCGGGCAGCACCTGCACGCTGTGCTCGCTGCGGAGGGCGTGGATGTGCGTGGGCTGCGCCTGACGGACGCGGCACGCACGATGCTGGCGTTTGTTTCGCTGGCAGCAGATGGTGAGCGCAGCTTTGTCTTCTACCGGCACCCCAGCGCCGATATGCTCATGACCGCCGATGATGTTGATCTGGATGTGGTGGATCAGGCAGAGATTTTCCACTTTGGCAGCATTACGCTGATCAGCGAACCCGCACGCACTGCCACCCTGTTTGCTACACAGCGGGCACGCAGCAAAGGCGCGCTGATTTCGTATGACCCCAACCTGCGCCTGTCGTTGTGGGAAAGCGCCGACGCCGCCCGCGTGGGCATGCTTACCGGGCTGAACTACGCCCATATCATCAAAGTCAGCGAAGAAGAACTCGAATTTCTGACCGGCGGGCATGATCCGGCAGCGCTGTGGCAGAACGATTTGCAGCTAATCGTTGTGACACGCGGCGCAAAAGGTGCCAGCGTCTACACGCGCAAAGAAGCCTTTCACATTGCCGGGCAGAAGGTGCAGGCAGTAGATACCACCGGGGCAGGCGATGCCTTCGTTGGCGGGCTGCTGGTAGGTATCGCGGAGCATGGCGACGAGTACCGCGCACATCTCAAGCGCATTCTGTGCTTTGCCAACGCCGCCGGAGCGCTGACGACCACCCATCGCGGCGCGATTCCGGCGCTGCCGCTGCGCAAGAGCGTTGAGGCATTCATGCAGTGCCCGGATTAGCTAGCTGTCTGTGGCTGCCACCGTGCCGTCCAATTCGCGGCTGATTCTGAACCCCAACAGCCTGTAACCCCGTATAATGCAGTGTGCAAGGTTAACGTCTGCCCGCGGGCAGTGGGCAGGCATTTGTTGTGTCATTTTGCCAACTGTTGGTTGAGGAGGGCTACCGGTGGTAGATACGCTGAACAGGTACGACATCTGGAATGTGGCAACCCGTGCTAATCCGCAGGCATTGTACGAGCAAATGCGCCGCGAAGACCCGGTTTACTGTGCCATCGGACCCGTGACCAAACGCAATTTCTGGTTTTTCACCCGCTATCAGGACTGTGTCGCAGTGCTGAAAGACCCGCGCTTTGGCAAGGAATTTTACAAGCATCTCTCGCAGGAACAGATAATCGGCAACGGCTTCGGCGATAATAATGATGCCTACAATGTCGTCAATAGGCATCTGCTCAACCTTGACCCGCCCGACCATACCCGGCTGCGTGGGCTGATTCACAAAGCGTTTACCCCGCGCATGGTCGAAAATCTGCGCGGGCGCATCCAGCAGATTGCCGATGAACTGGTCGCGCAGATGCAGGGGCAGCAGCAGGTTGACCTGATCGCCAGTTATGCGCTGCCGCTGCCTATCACCGTGATCGCCGAAATGCTGGGCATTCCTGCATCTGACCAGGCTAAATTCCGCGCGTGGACGGATGCCCTGCTCACTGGCACCGACGAAGCAGCCTCGCTGGCGTCCGTTATGGAATTTGCCATGTATATGCATGAACAGATTGACCAGCGCCACACCGCCCCGCGTGATGATCTGATTTCCGCGCTGGTGCAGGTTGAAGAAGCGGGTGAAACGCTGAATCGCGAAGAGCTATTGAGCATGATCTTTCTGCTGCTGGTTGCCGGGCACGAAACTACTGTCAACCTGATCGCCAACGGCACACTGGCGCTGATGCAGCATCCTGACCAGCAAGCGCAGCTCGCCCGGAACCCCGAGCTGATTAACACAGCAGTCGAAGAAATGCTGCGCTACAACGGTCCGGTGGAAACCCCCACGCTGCGCTGGGCATTTGAAGATGTGGAGCTTGGCGGCAAGGTTATTGCTAAAGGCGACATCGTCATGCCGTCGCTGCTGGCGGCAAACCGCGATCCGGAGGTCTTTGCAGACCCCAACCGCTTTGATATCACCCGCAGCCCCAACCCGCACATTGCTTTTGGCTTTGGCATTCACTACTGCGTCGGCGCACCGCTGGCACGGCTGGAAGGCGCGATCGCCATCAATACCCTGCTGCGGAACTTCCCCGCGATTGACCTTGCGGTGCCGGTAGAACAGTTGCAATGGAACGACCAACTGCTGATTCACGGCATGAAAACGCTGCCTGTGAGCCTGTAACGCCACCTGAAAATCTGTTTAGCAATGGCACAACGGCGCGTGGGGAGCAGCAGGGTCCAGGAACCTGCGCATCAATCGATTCGCCAGAACAAGGGGCTTCTTAGTCCCCTTGTCCGGGTTCAGGGATAAATGCCTGCTGCCCTCCCCTGCGTTGGGTGTTTTCACTGCGCCTGTGGTCAGAACTCCGTCGGTATCTGCTGGGCGCTGCGCACCAGTTCCTGCGCGGAACGGGTGAAGGGCAGCAGTTTGGCAATCGAGCCTTTGCTCAGTTTCAGTTTGCCGCGCATCAGCGCCATCAGCGGCGCAATCTTACCGCCCAGCACATCCTGCCAGGCGTCAGCATCGCCTTCGATCACAAACGCCGCCTGCGCGTGTGCCTGCGCCGGGGCGACGCTGCTTGCCGACCGGCACTCCCCCGCGTGTAAGTCCAGCAGCACGGCGGCATCTTTGGCGCCGCTGCCACTCAGAGCAAACGCCAGTTGACCGTGTGTCCAGTTGCGGGAAGAAGCGGCATAATCCGGGTTGGCATTAATCGCCGTGTGATATGCCGCCGCCCATTCCGTAGAAAACGCCTGCATCCTGCACTCCTTCTTAAAATGCCGTGCCACCGTATCTGGCAGGCACGGGCAAACTGCTGTGTTCAGGTGCGCACGATTGTACCGGAAACCGCGCCTATTTGACCGCAACTTTCTCACCGGTTTTGCCTCGGATGTATAGATCGGAGCGTGATGCGGCAGTGCCGCCACAGGCAAAGTTGCTTCAGGACTGCAAGTGTGGTTAAGCTTATCCAGTTTGATCCTTTGTAACGAAAGTGCCCGGATGATCGTTTTAATCTTACCCGACATCCCGACAGAAGACCGCCTGCTGGCGCAAGCGCGCCAGGGTGACCAGGACGCCGTAATGCAGATTTACGAGCAGTATTTCCCCCCAATTTACCAGTACATCCGCCTGCGCACTGATGACCCGCAGGCTGCCGAAGACATCGCCAGCGATGTTTTTTTGACGCTGGTGCGCGAACTGCGCGGGCGCAATGCTCCCCGGCACAGCCTGCGCGGTTGGTTGTTCCGCGTCGCACGCAGCGAACTTTCGCGGCATTATGGCAAACGCCAGCGGATGCCCACTACCACGCTGGAAGACTGGCTGCCTGCCGCCGATGATCTGGGCGACCCGGAAGCCCAGTTAATGCAAACGCTCGATCTACAGCGCGCGCGGCGCGCCCTGCGGATGCTGTCGCCCGATCAGCAGGAAGTGCTGGTGCTGCGCTTTGGGCAAATGCTTAATCTGGAACAAACAGCAGATGTAATGGGCAAGAGTGTCAGCGCCATCAAGTCGCTGCAATTTCGCGCGGTAAACACCCTGCGCCAGATTCTTGGTGATATGCGAGAGGGCGTGGCTTATGGTTGAGCGTCGTGATCCATCGCAGGCAATGCTCAACGCCTTTGACGACTGCATCAACCGGCTGGCGGGCGGGCAGTCCCTTGACGAGTGCCTGAGCGCCTATCCCCATTTCGCCGCAGAACTGCGCCCGATGCTCGAAGCCGGTTTGCTGGTGCAGCGCAGCATGATGCCGGTCATCGAAATTAACAGCGCGCGTGAACGGGTGCGCGAACAGGTGCGCGCCGCCCTGAACGACGCACCGGGAACAGGGCGCGCCGTGCCGCGCAACCCCCTGCTGCTCATCGCGGTGCTGCTGTTGTTCGGGGCGCTGCTGGCGGGTGGTTTTGCTGCTTTGTCGCGTGTCAGCCAGGCGGAACTGCCAACGCCTACCGCACCGGGACCACTGCCTGCAACCGCAGCCCAACTGACGCAGGAAAGCAGCAGCGTCACGCCAGCCCCTTCAGCGACCGCCTCAGCGACCGCCTCAGCGACCGCCTCAGCGACCGCCTCAACGACGGCGATGGCAAGTGCAGCCGTAAGTACGACAGCGACGGCGACGGCAACAGAAACCACAGCGGCAAGTGCAACCGCGACACGGCAGCCGCGCAGCAGCCCAACCCCCACCCGCACGCCGGCAGCGCCTGGATCAGCACCGGCTGTGCCAACCGCCTTCATGACGCCAAATGTAGCCGGTTGTATCCCGACAGCGCCGGACGGCTGGTTTGAATACACCGTGCGCAGCGGCGATACCCTCTCCGGGCTGCTCGTGCCCGGTGTCAGTGTGGAGCAGATTAGGCAGGTAAACTGCCTTGACGGCAATATCATATTCGCCGGTCAGCGGTTGTATGTACCGTTTGAGCCTGGGCAAGCCTACCCGGGGCAAAGCAGTGACGGTGGCGGCAGCAGCAGCAGCACAGGCAGCAGTGACGACAATGACGACGACGACGATGATGGCGGTGACAACGACGATTGAACGCATGATTTTTCGCCAAATGCAGGCAGATGCGGCATAATTACACCTTCAACAGAGGCACAGCAGCAAGCGCGTGCCTCTCTTTCTGCCCGAACCTTTGAACCGAACAATCCTATGACACAAGAACACGACACGCGCAGCGACACCGCCAATCTGCTCAGTGCCGAAATTCGGCTTTTGGGCGATCTGCTGGGCAGGGTGATCCGTGAACAGCATGGCGACAGCGGCTTGCAACTTGTGGAACGGGTGCGCGCCGCCGCGCGGGCGCGGCGCAACGCCCTGCCCGCGCAGGCAGATGCCGCCCATGCTGAACTGGTCGAAATCATCAGCAGCCTCGATCTGGAGGCGATGAAAGTGCTGATTAAGGCATTCAGCAATTACTTCCAGTTGATCAACATTGCGGAAGACCGCCAGCGTGTGCGCGTGCTGCGTGCGCGCGAAGCACGTGACGCCCTGAGCGAGTCGCTGCCGGACGCCGTGCGCTATCTGCGTGCTGCCGGGCTGGATGCGGCGGCTGTGCGGGAAGTGCTGGCGCGGCTGCGCGTGCGGCTGGTGCTGACGGCGCACCCGTCAGAGGCAAAACGCAAGGAAGTCCTGGTCAAACTGCGTGATATCGCCGACCTGCTGGACGAACGCGATCATGGCGACCTGCTGCCGCGCGAGGATGCACGCCTGCGCGAAACCCTGCTGCGCCGCGTCATTGAGCTGTGGCACACCCGCCCAACCCGCGCTGCCCGTGCCCGTGTCAGCGATGAAGTTGATTTTGGCATCTACTTCATCAGCTCGTCCATCATGGATGTGGTC
>DAOTWP010000123.1:0-27205 GCA_034435675.1 Anaerolineae bacterium | reverse complement strand
GCGCAAAGCCGCTGTGCACCAGCGTCAGGCGGGTTTTGCCGCCGCTTGCCGCCAGCGTCCAGGTGATGATCGTGGACTGGTTGTTGTCCTCGGTCCAGCCAACCACAAGTTTCTCGTCGGGCAGCAGCTCCAGAATTCTGTGCGCCGCCACACCTGCGCCCCAGCCGAGATCGTAGGCACCGCCGGGTTTAGGCTCTACACGGGCACTGCTGGCAATCCAGCGATTGAGCTGCGCCGGGTTGATCAGCGCGTCAAACACGGCGGCAGGCGGCGCGTCAATTTCCACACTGTGGTGAATGTCGCCAGTCATCGGCGCGGAAAAATCGCAGCGCACGACAGCTTTGCCCGCCAGGTGGCGGCGCAGGTTTTCCAGCGACAGGAACCAGAAGTCTTCAAGATTGTAGAAGCCGATGTCGTGCCCGGCGTTAGCCTGGGTCTGCTCCACGCGCAGCACGGTCTGCCCACCGCGCGGGATCAGATGGTAGCTGACGGCAGTGGGCTTGTCCGGCAGCGCCCAGGTATACGCCAGCCGCGCGTCTGCTTCGAGGGCGGTCAGCGGGTGCTGTCCCTGTTCGCGGGTGGGCACTTCGGGCGTGTAGCGTCCCCAGAAGTCATAGCGCTTTGCGCTCAGGTTGACTTCGGCATGTTCGGCAAACCAGGCGGGCAGCCGGTGCGTGTCGGTCAGCGCGGTGTAGACCTGCTGCGCGCTGGCATTCAGCGTAATCTGCACACGATAGGGTTCGTCAGGCATCGTTCAGTTCTCCTCCGGGCGCGTGCTGCCCGCTAGCGGCGTGCTGTCTGCCGGATAACATGCCAGAATAAGCCGGAAGCCCGCTTCATCCTGCACATCCGCCAGATCCACCGGCGTACCGTATTTGCTGGCAAGCTGTTCAAAAAGCTGCTGGACTTCGGCAAGGAATTCAGCGCGGCGGCGGGCGTCCGGCAGGTAAATGTGCGCGGTCAGCGCCAGCGCGGGTACATCCTGCCCCCCGGCGGAACGCTGCCCCAGATGCCCGACCTCGTTGTGCATGTCCTCTGCCAGCGAGAGCAGGTAGCGCAGTGCCGTTTGTTCGCGGGCAGTGCGTTCGCCGCCCACCCGCCCGACCAGCGCGGGCGAGAGCCAGTAGGAACGCGCCTTCGCCTGATAGTAGCCCTCCACAGCGCCGCGCACGCGCTGTTCGTCCACCTTTTCGACCAGCCCGGCTTTTTCCAGCGCCTTGATGTGGTAGTACACATTCTGCGCAGGCTGATCCAGCGCGGCGCCCAGTTCCGGGCAGGTGCGTGGTTCGCCCAAACGCTTGAGCAGGTCAATGCGCAGCGGCTTGAGCAGGGCGTTTGCCTGCTCGACATCCTCAATATAGAACACGTCTAACATCACTGCCCATTCGATTGCAAAGTTCAATTTTATTGTAAAAATTTCTTTTTGCGGTGTCAATATAGCGCGGCGATATAGGGAGGTGAGACGGCACAAGGCAAGCGGACAGTTGTCGGTATGTGTCTCTGCTGGCTTTTTTCCTGAGTAGACGAGCCTGCCCCGTCAGGCACTGCCGAGCGTATCCAGCGCGGCGAGGACCTGCTGCATGCTGGTCGGGCGCTGCGCGGGGTCTTTTTGCAGCATGCGCATGATCAGGTCGGCAAAGGCTGGCGGCACATCCGGCACCAGCGCCGGTACGGGCGGCGGCTCCTCGTGCAGAATCCTGTGGAACAGGCGTAGGACGCCTTCCTGACGCGGCGCTTCCACCGCGCCGAAAGGCAGTTCACCCACCAGCGCATAGTAAAGTGTAACGCCCAGCGCCCAGACATCACGCGCGGGGGCGGGTTTTGCGCCGGTCACTGCCTCCGGACTCATATATGGCGGGTCGCCCGGCGCGACATGTTCGGGCGCGGCGTGGTTGGCGATGCTGAACTCAATGATTCTGACCTGCCCGTCCAGCAGCAGCAGCGTCTGCGCGGAAATGTCGCAGTGGACAATGCCGGATTCGTGCAGCCCTGCCAGCGTCGCGGCAGCCTGGCGCGCAACTGTCACGACCTGCCCGTGGGGCATGCGCCCGTACCGCGCAAGCGCCTGCGCCAGATTGTGGAAGGCGAACGCCGGATACACATGATAATACAGCGGGGCATCAAAACCCCAGTCCAGCAGGGTCAGCAGACCGGGGTGATGCAGCCGGTGCAGCAGCCGGGTTTCGTGCTCCATCTTGCGCCGCAGCTTGTCCGCTGCGAGATGTTCCAGCCCTGCACCGACCGCACCCTGCTCGGCGGTGTTGATGATGCGCAGCGTTACCGGGCGGCTGGTACGGTTGTCCAGCGCCGCGTAATAGTCGGTTTCGCCCAGACGCTGCATCAACCCGGTGATCTGGTAGCGCCCGGCGATCAGCCGCTGCTCGTCGGTCATCAGCCCTGTTCCTATCCAAAGTGATTTTCCACTGCTGTCGCCACTTCCAGCCAGGCGGTCATCCTCTGCCTGAATCGGCGCCGGAACAGGCTGGGAATGCCGCCCATCCGGGCAAGGACGCCCACTGTGGAACCGCAGAGCCTGCGCCATACGTCAGGGCAGGCTGTCCAGCCATTCAAACGCTTGCTTCAGATCGGTAAAGACCATCATCCGCAAGCCAAGCTGGTACAGATTCTCGATCACCGGCGTCATCGTGCCGGCAGCATCCAGTTCTGCTGGCACGACCAGCGCCCAGTACTTCCAGCCGTAATTGATCATCCGATGATTCCAGTCATTGAAACCCCAATCGGCGTCTTCCTGCGGCAGCGGTCCGTTCTTGCGATCATCCGACAACCATTTTGTGACGTGATGTTCCCGAAGGAAGTTGGCACCCTTGTTCAGCGCATCGCGCAGCGGCTGACCGGAAATGGGCTTGTGGACGGTGTGATAGATGATACCCCTATCGGGCAGATACTCGACGGTGATTGAGTCGTTGGCAACGATTGTTTGTGACATTGTTCGATCTCCTTCGTGGTAACTAGTGTAGTGACATACTCCCAAGCCTAAAGGCTTAGGCTTCTACCCTCAGCACGACGGCGAAGGTGAACCTTCGGCTTAGTGTCGCTCCGGTAGACTGCCGATGCCCCGGCAGTTTTGATATTGATCGCCGCGTTGTGGTCACGATCAATGGTGAGACCACAACCGCAGTGCAGAACTCGATCCCGCAAGGTGAGGTTATGCTTGCGTCCACAACCCGAACAGATTTTCGTCGTGGGCGCAAAGCGGTCGATTTTGACCACGCTTTTGCCGCGCTTGAATGCGACCCATTCCAGGATGCTCATGAAACTGCCAAAGCCCAGATCGCTCACCTTACGTCCCCACAGGGCTTTCATGCCTTGCAGGTTCAAGTCTTCGAAGTACAGCACATCGTAGGCGTCGCACAAGCGATGCGCCAGTTTGAAGTGATGGTCTCGCCGCTTATTCGCAACATCAGTGTGTTGTTTCGCCAGCGCCCGCCGCGCCCGTTTGCGCCGTTTTGACCCTTCGACCTTACGCGACAACGCTTTACTGAGCTTACGGGTCCTGCGGATACCCTGGGCGAAATACTGTGGGCTGCTGTAGGCGCGCCCTTCATCGTCGGTGAGAAAGGTTTTGAGACCAAAGTCGAAACCGCCGCTCTTACCCGTGCGGGTCTCGCCAATGGTCATCTTCTCGACCACACTGAACACCAACCACAATCGCCCAACTGCATCCCGCTTCACCGTGAGCGTCTTGATCTGTCCACTCATCTCGCGGTGCTTAACAAACGTGTACGTTTTGCCGTCGATGGTCACGCTGTTCCCTTCGACCTTGTACCCCGACTGCGGGAAGGTAAAGGACGAGTACCGCTTCGCCTTCCGAAACTTTGGACGACCCTTCGCCAGCTTATTGAAGAAGCGCTGATAGGCGTCATCCACACGGCGGCACACCGCCTGACAGGCTTGCGAATGCAGCTCGCGCCACAGGGCGAACCGCGCCCGCTTACGCAGCTTCAGGACGTGAACATTCATATCGTGCAGCGAGATATACTTGCCCGTCATCCGATAGTAACGGCGCTGCAAGGCGATGAAGTGATTCCAGATCGTAGACGCGACAAATATTTTGTGCCGCAGCTTTTTGTCTTTCTTGTCGTTGCGGTACAGGCGATACTTGTAGGTTTTGTGGATGTCTACGCTCTGGCTCATACGTTCTTCTGGTTCTCAATGTAAGTGTTACCGACCAAATACCACTTGTGGTGTGTATACACTCAGTGTGTCATGTGTATGGTGCCGAACTTGTTCGGAAAGAAACAAGCATCTGAAGCGGTTAAAACCAGTCAAGGGCTTATATCCCAGGGCTAAAGCACCTGGGTCTTACGCCCTTCTCCATAATATTTAACAACGAGACCTTTCTTACGGAGTATAAAGGTTTCACAAAATTTCGTACCCGCTCAGCCATTCAACTTTATGCTAAATTGCCCTCACCCTAAATCCTTCTCCCCAAGGAGAGGGACTTAAACAACCACCCTGCCCCCTATTCGCCTTAGGGGATGCGGGCTTCACGCTCAAAACAGGGCTGCGTAGTTACGAAATCTCTATGTTGGCAGCGCAGCAGCGGTGTGTTTTACTTGGGCAGCGCAGCGTTCTGCTGCCTGCAACAAGGAGAAAGCCCGATGACCAGAGTACCTAAACTGCCATTTACCAGCGCACGGTTGAAGTCCGACTTTGAGGCGCTGGGCGTTAGAGCGGGGCAGACCGTCATGCTGCACGCCTCCGTCCATTCAGTCGGCGCGGTGATGGGCGGACCGGATGTGATCTTATTGGCGCTGCTGGACGCGCTTGCCCCCGGTGGCACACTGATGATGTATGCTGGCTGGCAGGACATCCCTGATTTTCTGGACGAACTGCCCGCCAGTGCGCGCCAGCTTTATCATGACCAGCACCCGCCATTTGACCCGGCGATGGCGCGAGCCGTGCGCGAAAACAGCATCCTCGCGGAATTCCTGCGCACGCTGCCCGGCACGCAGCGCAGCCTCAACCCGGAAGCCTCCATGATTGCCAACGGCGCGCAGGCAGTGTGGCTAACGCAGGATCACCCGCTGAATTATGGCTATGGCGCAGGCTCGCCGCTGGAAAAGCTGGTTCTGGCGGGTGGCAAAGTGCTGCTGCTCGGCTCGCCGCTGGATAACATCACCCTGCTGCACTATGCCGAATACCGCGCCCGGCTGCGCCACAAGCAGGTGGTGCATTACCAGTGCCCGATCCTGCGCGAGGGGGTAAAAGTCTGGGTGGATATTGAGGATTTCGAGACGGGCGATACGCATGACGACTACAGTTTTGAACAAATCGCGCAGGCGTATCTTGCCAAAGTGCGAGTAAAGCCGGGGATTGTGGGGAATGCAGAGTCATTCCTGTTCGATGCCGCCCATCTGACGGCGTTTGCCATTGAGTGGCTGGAGCACAATTTCGGCGGATAGCCCCGGTGCAGGGTGCCGCGCCGCACGGTGGCGCTGCCCACAGCCGACCCGGCAGCGGCTGGTCAAACCAGTGCCCAACGGCTATAATCGCCTGCTATGGAAACTCCGTCGCTTGCAAGCGCAGATTGGCGTGTTGCCGGTCACGACTGGGCAGTTGAATTCCTGCAAAAGGGACTGCTGCACCAGCGCGTGCGCCATGCCTATTTGTTTACCGGCACGTCGTCGGTAGGCAAAAGCACGCTGGCGCACAGCTTCGCAGCGGCGCTCAACTGCACTGCCGAAACCCCGGCACAGCGCCCCTGCTGGCAGTGTCGCTCCTGCCGCCTGCTGCTCAGCGGCAACCACCCCGATGTGATCTATTCCCAGACGGACAGCAGTACCGGCGCCTTAAAAATTGAGGAAATCCGGGGCGTCAGCAGCAAACTTGCCCTGCGCCCTTATGAAGCGCGCTACCGCGTAGCGATTTTGCATGACTTTGACCGCGCAGCCCCGCGTGCGCAGGACGCGCTGCTGAAAACACTGGAAGAACCCCCGCCCACTGCCGTGCTGATCCTGCTGGCGGGGTCGGGCGAAAACGTCCTGCCCACTATCACCAGCCGCTGCCAGACGCTGCGCCTGCGTCCTGTGCCTGTGGCGGCACTGCGCGCGCTGCTGCTTGCCCGTTATGGCGCTGACGAACAACAAGCCAGCCTGCTCGCGCGGCTCAGTGGCGGGCGAGCAGGCTGGGCAGTGCTGGCAGCACAAAATCCGGATATGCTCAGCCAGCGTGAACATGCGCTCGATTTACTGGAAACACTTTTGCGGCAGGGACGTGCCGGGCGTTTCGAGACGGCAGCAGAACTCAGCAAAGACCGGCTCGCGTTGGGCGCCCTGCTGGAACTGTGGCAGAGTTACTGGCGCGATGTGCTGCTGCTGGCGGCGCGCAGTGATGTTGTTCCGTGCAATGCAGATCGCAGTGTCAGTTTGGAACAGCGTGTCTACGATGTATCTGCTGAGGCAGCACTAACTGCATTGACCGCCACGCAGCAAATGCTGAACTATCTGCATTTCGGCGTCAACGTTAACCTGCGCCTTGCGCTGGAAGTGCTGTTCCTCGATTACCCTGGCATTCCGGGTTAAGCGGGACGGCTTGACTTATGCTTGCCGGATTTCGACAGCAAAGCGCACCGCAGTGCGTTCCTGGCCGTCAATATCGACTTCGGTGAAGTACGGCGTAAACACGATGTCGATCTCGTCCCGGTTCAAATAGCCCCGCGCAATTGCGAGTGCCTTAACCGCCTGATTGACTGCCCCCGCGCCAATCGCCTGCACTTCGGCATAGCGATGTTCGCGGATGACCCCGGCAATCGCCCCTGCGACGGCAGTCGAACGCGATTTGGCAGAAACCTTAATCACATCCGGCAGTGTGCCTTCTTCTGGGCGTCTTGGCAGACCACGTTCAAAAGGTTGGTCGGTTGTCATGGAGTATCCCTTTAGCCTCGTTGCACCTCGATACAAACGCCAGTGTAGAGCCGGCTGTTATGCAGCACCCCCGGCAAACGCTGAGCTGCGCACCTGCCGTAATGGCTGTAACTTCAGAGCAATTGCCATGCGCATTAAGCGATAACGACTATTGTAACAGCTTGCAACCTTCGTGAACAAGCGCCACTTGACCTATTTGGCTATACCCACCCGGCTATCCCGTAAGGTCATAAAAGGTTATCAGGGTGTTTTTCGGACACTAGTGCCCACTTTTGGCTGCCGCTGCCTGCTCATGAGGGACAACTATAAAGTAGTTTTCCCCTCTGGTTGTATAACCGCGCAGGTTGTAAAAACGTTACTGTAACGTGAGATAAGTGTTTGATGAGACGCCTGATCGGCGCTGCCTATCCCCGGAGATAACCCGCCGCGCACTGCCCCGCTGTCAGCCGAGTGCCCTGCCGCGCTGCTTCGCACGGTTGATCTTAGCGTGAAGCCTGCAACGCTAAACGACAATCATCAGAATGGGGGATTGACAAATGCTGCAATTGCTCATCGCATGCCGCGCCGGCGCGCACCCCTTCAAACCGTTTTACACGGGATTGTCGCAGTTATCCCAAAATCTTTTTGCTGCCTCCCGTGACCCATGCAGGCGGTGTAAAACTTATCCCAACGTTAAAGAATTCGATTTTCCCAGATTAAGTTATGTAAAGTATATATGTTTATAATGCCTTACAAGTAGTTATGCGCTTTTCAGGTTCAAAATTGATGGTTTCTGATGCTTTATGCCCAACGGACTCTTGCATGATCAGAATCTTAGCTTATCGATGAATCTTAAAGATTTTCGGGGAAAATATCCCAACCTTAAAATTTCGGACTTTTTGCCCTATTTCAGTTGATGCATTAGGAATCATGGTGTATGCTATACCTATACATGAACAAAAACACATATGCTGTAGCTCTGGTGCGCAACAACCACCAGAACCCAATTCCCAGGGTAGTAACCTGCATACACCCCTGTGGGTTACGCAACGAACAAAACTGAAAAAACTGTACATCCGAATAGTTTGACCGGGGGCTGCTCCGAGAGTGAGCTGCGTGTACTTACTGCTTGCATTTTGCCGGCGGTAGTTGAAGCGCTGCAACTCGCCAGGGGTAGGACAGCCCATCGCTTGTCATCGAAAAGTCTGGACACTCAGAATGGAACCACAGGACGCCTGGCTAGCCGCCTATCATCAACTACAACTACAACTGGATCGCGCGACGTTTGAAACGTGGCTGCGCGAAACTACATACCTGGGCTATGCTGGCGGTGTCTTTTCGATTGGCGCAGCAAACAGCTATGCTCGCGACATGCTCGAATACCGGCTGTACCGCCAGGTGCGCCGGGTGCTGAGCGATGTTTTTGGGCTGGAGATCGAGCTGCAATTCTCAATTCACAAGCCCGAGCCGCAGGAACCTGTGCGCCGCCGCCGTGCGATTGATCCTGCCGATCTGCCGCTGTTCCGCGAGCTTGAACAGTCAGCGGAAGACAGCAGCGAACCGCTGCACCGCCGTGTGCTGCGCCCCGAACGCCCGGCGCTGCCACAGAGTGTGCTTAACCCGCGGTTCACTTTCGAGCGCTTTGTGGTCAGCAATGGCAACCGCGCGGTTTACGAGGCAGCGCGTGCCGTTGCCGACTACCCCGGCAGCAGCTATAACCCGCTGGTGATTTATGGCGGGGTAGGGTTGGGCAAAACGCATCTGCTGCATGCGGTGGCGCATGCCTGTGCCGCGCGCGGGCTGAATGTGATCTACGTGCCGTCCGAGGCGTTCGTGAATGATCTGATTGACTCTATCCGCCAGAAGACGACAGCGATGTTCCGCGAGCGCTACCGCCGCGTGGATGTGCTGCTGGTGGACGACATCCAGTTCATCAGCGGCAAGGAAAGCACGCAGGAAGAGTTCTTCCACACCTTCAACGCGCTGTATACCTATAATAAGCAGATCATTCTGGCATCGGACCGCCACCCCGGCGAACTGACGCTGCTGGAAGACCGGCTGCGCAGCCGCTTCACCGGCGGGCTGCTGATGGACATGCAGCCCTGCGATCTGGAAACGCGCATCGCCATTCTGCGCTTGTGGGCAAGCGAACGCGGCATCACGCTGCCGCTGCAAATTCTGCAAGTGATTGCGGAACGCGCGCCGAACAATCTGCGTGAACTGGAAGGCGCGTTTAATCAGGTGGTCGCCAAGGCACACTATGCGGGCAGCAGCGTGACGATGCAGTCCACCGAGGATCTGCTCGAACGCTATGAACGCCCGCGCCAGCATTACCTGCAGCAGACCCCCGCGGAAAGCTGCCATCCGGAACAGGTGGTCGCGGCAGTGGCGGCGCACTTTGGCTTGCAACCGCATGACCTGACCGGCAAAGACCGCCGCCAGCGGATCAATGAGGCGCGGCAGGTGGCAATGTGGCTCTGCCGCGAACTGACCAGCGCCAGCCTGCCACAGATTGGCGAGCTTTTTGGCGGGCGCAGCCACACCACTGTGCTGCACGGCTGCAACAAAATTGGCGAAGACATGGATGTGGACCCCGCGCTGGAACGCACGATCCGCATGATCTATGACAGCCTGCGGGGTGATTGTTAGCCCGCGCCAGCGTATACGCTGCCAGACTACCTACTATCAACGGGTGCATTCGGATTTCGGGGCAAATGCCCACAGTGCCAGCACAGCGAACCGCAAAGACGCGCAGAACGCCAGGGCAATGCACCACCAGGACACAGAGGGCACGGAAAAGTTTGCATCTATCCCTCTGTGGTTTCCGTGCCTGGGTGGTCTTGAATGCCGGGCGGCGCTGCTCCCCATCTGCGCATGCACCCCCTGGCAGCTTGCAGTGGGCAAAACCGCAACCTGCGCATTACAATAGGCGTATACCGGAAAGACACCAACACGGAGATGTGCCATGTCCGATGAAGTACGCCAACGCGCGCTGGGCGCGATCCTCAGGAATGCCTTTCTGCGCTGGGAAACGCTGGTCACGCTGCTGATTACGCTGATTCTGTTCTTTTTTGTGGACATCAGCGGGCAGATTGCCTTCTGGCAGCCGTGGATGTGGCTGATTCTGGGCGGCATCACCGAAGCGGCGCTGATTATCAGCACCCTGACCGACCCCAACGCAGCACAGGCGGCGGTCAACCGCGAGTTCGAGAACAAGTATGACCCGCGCAGCATTCGCAATGTCACCTCGCGCCAGCGTGTGCTGGACGCCATGCAGTACCGCCGCAACATGCTCGAATTGACCGGGCGGCATCAGGGCGCGATGCGCGTACATTTACGGCAGACGGTCAGCGACATTGACGACTGGATCCGGCAGATGTATTCGCTGGCACTACATATTGATTCATTCGAGAGCAACGAACTGGTTGAACGCGACCGCAAGCTGGTGCCGCAGCAGTTGGAGAAGGCGAAAATCCGCCATGAACGCGAGGACTCGCCGGAAGTGCGCCGCGAACTGGAAAACCAGATTATGCTGCTGGAAAAGCAGGTGGCGAACCTGGAAGCGAATGTGAACGCGATCAAACGCGCGGAGATTCAACTGGAAAGCACGCTGTCTTCGCTGGGCACAGTTTACGCGCAGATTTCGCTGCTGGGCACGAAAGAGATTGACAGCTCCCGCGCGCAGCGGCTGCGGCTGGAAATTCAGGACGAGATCAGCGGGCTGCAAGACACCATCGAGGCGATGGACGAAGTGCAGGCGCAGAGTCTGCGTTTGCAGTAAGCAGGGGCGGGCAGTATCGCTTCAGGGCAGTATCGCTTCAGGGCAGTATCGCTGCACAAAGGCGGGGGCGACGTATCGGTTACAGGGTACGCCGCCCCTGTGCGTTAGGGATTTGCCACGCGCCGCTAAGCTAAAGTGCGAAATTCGCCCACCTAACGCTGGAACTGCACAGGCGCACTCTGGGGCAGCCACGTGAAGCGGTTTGGTAGATTAATTCGATTGGTGACTTAGCTTAACCCGCCGAAGAACTGCCCATGAAAGCCAAACGGGATGTGATGCGGCACGCTGGCGCGGGCGATCTCCGCAAAGCTGGCGGCATCCTGCACCAGCAGGAACGATGTGCCGCTGCCGCTGTCCAGCACCACCGAGAGCAGCAGCCCGTCATCCTCGGCGCGGGCGTCCGGCGCGGGCACAAACACCGGCTCGCCGGGGTAGCAGCCGTCCTCGTGCCAGACCTGCGTCGTGCCCTGCTGCACATCCACCTTGACCAGTTGATTCAGGAAATCGGGCTTGTCCTGGCGCATCCCCGCGCCGTAAGCGTAGCGGTACGGGCGGGCGTTGTGCGCGCGGTAGTGAATGCGCGGCAGGTCAATCAGGGCATCGGACAGCAGTTCCTCGCTGGCGCGCCCGCCGTTGAGCGGAATGCGGTAGCGCCGCAGCCGGGCGAAGTCGTCGGCAAAAGCGCCATTTGCCCGCAGGCGGTCCAGGTAAAGGTGCTGGATGATACTGGCATCCGCATTCGCGCAGATGTCCAGCACGATACTGTCGCCGTCCTCATAGGCGTTGACATGGTGGAAGGCGAAGAAGGGATCGGCTTCGACCTGTGCCACCAGCGCCCCGCTGCCCCGGTCAATCACGTAAAATGCCGCGCCTTCTTGTGGCAGCCATTCGAAGTTTTCGATAAATGGCTTGCCGCTAAGCAGCAGGCTCACGGCGCTGCGCACTTTCAGCGAGAACTCTGCCAGCACCAGATAGCGCTGGGTCATGCCGAAGCTGTGGATATACGCCGGCGACCTGACCGGAATACTGGCGATGATGCGCCGCTGGTTCACGCCCATTGTGTAGAACTCGTAGAAATTGCGCCGCCCGAAGCGCACCTGATAATTGATCCCCAGCCCCTGCTCCGCGTCCAGATGCGGGTGCGCAGTGGCGGTCTGCCCGCCCTGCCCGTCGTCATAACCGAACACACCCAGCGTTTCCAGGGTGCGCGGGTCAAATTCCAGCATCATCGGCAGTTCGGTCATGGCGATAAACTTATCCGCCAGCCGCATGACGTTGACGACGGCATTGTTGGTCGTTTCGGCGGGCGCAAACAGCGACATCACCCTGCCGAACAGCGAACGGCACGGATCAACCGCGAAACCGCGATAGTGAATTTTGCCCTCAGCGTTGTCGCGCTGGTAGCTGTTGGACTGTAAGAAGCGGTGGGTGTAGCCGACACGCCCGCCGCCAAACGTGAAAGCATGCAGCATCGCCAGCCCGTCGAACCAATGACGGTAGCTGTGCCCGCCAACCTCGAACTGCGCCGGTCCGTTGCGCACCAGCGTACCTGCCAGCCAGTCCGGCAGCGTGCCCCGCACGGGCAGCGCGTCAATGTGCCCCTGCTGCGTCAGCGTTTGAAAACCACGCTCGTATCCCTGTGCCATGCCCTGTGTGCCCCTGTTCGTCTGTTGGTCACTTTGCCTGCCGCGCCCATTATCGCCGCAGGCACGCGGGCGGGCAACTTTGTGCCTGGCAACTGTGCGCCTGACAACTATGCGCCTGGCAACTATGCGCCTGCGCATCAACAGCAAACGGGCACCCCTGCTGGCGTGCCCGCTGTGCTGCGGTTCAGTAGTATCTATCCGTTAAACCCGGACAAGGGGATTAATCCCCTTGTTCAGGAAAACGAGTTATGGATAACCGCTTATTCTGCGGGCAGGATCACCGCGTCAATGACATGGATCACGCCGTTTGCCGCGTCAATGTCTGTGCGGATGATCTGCGCTTCGTTGATGAACACGTCACCATCTTCGCTCAGGCTGATGGTCGCCATCTGCCCGCTGAGCATGGTCACGTCAAAGGGCATGGGCATCATGGCTTCGGGGGTGGCTTCGCCTTCGGTCTCGCCCATGTCGCCGGTCAGCAGGTTAACCACATCCAGCGAGTAAACCGCGCCGTCCACCACATGGTACAGCAGAATGCCGGTCACAAGTTCCTGGTCGCCCAGCACGGTGGTCAGGGTTTCTTCACCCAGCGCGGCGAATGCTTCATCGGTGGGGGCGAACACGGTCAGGCTGGCTTCCGGGTTGCTCAGCGCTTCCAGCACGGCGGGGTCAGCAGCGCCCACAGCGGCGAGCAGCGCGGTGAACTGCGGTGCTTCCATGTCGCCGGCAGCGTCAACAACCACTTCCGCCAGGGTGCGGGTTTCCGGCAGGATCACGGCGTCAATCACATGGATGACACCATTGCTCGCCTGAATATCAATCATCTCCAGCACCAGCGTTGCGCCGTTGATGAAGATGCCGTCTTCGGTCTGGGTGATGTCAATGTACTGCCCGTTCAGCGTGGGGGCGGTGAACAGCCCTTCGCCCGCTTCCAGCGTGCTGAGCACGGCATCCGACGGGACAATGCCCGGCACAACGTGGAAGGTCAGAATGCTGGTCAGCAGTGCCTGATCCGCCAGCACGGCATTGAGGGTCTCTTCGCCCAGCGCGGCAAACGCGGCGTCAGTGGGGGCGAACACGGTCAGGCTTGCCATCGGGTCGCTCAGCGCTGTCAGCACGGCGGGATCAGCGGCGCTCACTGCTGCCAGCAGCGCGGTGAATTCCGGCGTTTCGGCACTTGCTGCGGCGACAACAATTTCGGCGATGGTGCCGGGGGCATCTTGTGCGAACACGGGCACAATTGCCAGCGCTGCCAATGCCACAATCAGGAACAGTACCACTCCCTTACGCATGTATTCTCTCTCCTGTAACAGTCATCATCAAACGGTAGCCCTTGTGCTGCGCATTCACATCTACCCTGCCTTGCGGCTGTGCAATGCTCAGCACCGTCGTAACCTTAAGCGTTCAACTTGACCTGTGTCTTAACGTTGTTTTAAAGCCTACTGAGTTGCATTTCTAAAACGTTTATGAAGGCAGTGTTAATTTCCCTGCCGTGAAAGCTGGCTTTCAGTGGAACAGCACGCGGTTTGAAAATGAAATCAGATGAATATCTGCTGAAACGGGTTGAAGCCGGTGATCGTTCGAAGGCACAAAAACGATTGCATTAAATTCTACCGATTCCGCCGCGCAAAACGTTAACGCCAGTTGGGCATGACGTTTTCGCAGGCTTAAGCGAAACTACATCTGAATAGGGGAAAATGGGGTGCAGTGCAAACCAGACATTTGGGACGAGTGCACGACGTATGCCTGCTTACAGATCATCGTTCCTGATCGCGATTTTTGCCCTGAGCCTGTTAAGCTTCCCGTTCGCCGCACAGGCACAAACCCCGTCGGTTCCCGCTGGTCCGCCGTCCTTGCAGCAGGAGACCTTACCCTCAGCACCGGTCAGTCTGCTGATCGAGCATGTCACCCTTGCCCCCAACGACACGCTGGAAATTGAGCAGTTCGACCCGGCAGCGCAGGGCAGCTTTCATCTGCTCGCCTACCGCGTGGTGGACGAGCGCAGCGCCGCCCCCGTGCTGCACCCGGTCAGCGGTGATGCCCTGTATGTGCGCGGGGGAGATCGTATCGGCATTGCCAGCATGAATTTTGATCTGGTTTACAACCAGCATGGCTACATCATCGGGCTGGTGGATGACGTCATCTGCCAAGCGGTCATCCGCAACCGCCACACGTACCCCCCGTCTGAGGACTGCTGGGGCAGCATGGTGCTGTTCACACTGCCCTATCGACAGGTTGCCGGGGTGGAGCATGTCAGCGCCTATCTGGAAACGGATTTCCTGTTTTACACGTGGGACCAGCCGGAACGGCTGCGCACACGGCGCATCGTCGTGCTGCAAGTGTTGAACCGCTACGAGACCGAGCAGATCACGACGTTTCTGCCGGTGTGGCTGGCGCTGGTTGGCGAGGACGGCAGCATTGAATACGCCTTTACGTATGACAATCCCGAAGGCTACTTCTATGGGCGTTATCTGGCAGCGCGCGAGGCGGCGGTGCTGGGCTATGACTATTACGGTGGACGGCGCATCGCTGCGGACAGCAGCGGCATGATGCAGACAATGCTGCTGCCCTGAACGCGCTTAGGCAAGGCGTAGGGCAAGCGCACGGGTGGCGACTCGCCCTACGAAACCTGCCCATTCCACTACAGTCTGCCTGAATATCAGCCGAGAGTCAGCGTAAGCGCGCCGTCCGTCAGTTCGTAGCCAGTCACCTGCCGGTCACCGACCTGCACCGCGAGGAAGTGTCCCCACAGATTCAGCATGGTCGAGACGGCATCACGCGGGACGGGACTGTAGCTGGACTCCGTGACTTCGGTCAGGGTGACATCCACCGTGCCATTGGGTGAAATTACCAGTCCGATCAGGATGGCGATGATACCCTGCGGCTGGTTGGGCACCAGCACACCGTGAATTTCCAGCAGGAAGCCGTTGGGCGTCATGTCCACCGCGAACGTTTCAACGTTCTCACTGCGGCGGGCAAAGGCGGCAAGCGCGTCATTCGCCTGCTGTTCGGTGATGACCAGCGTGGAGCGTCCGTCCTGCAAATCCAGCGTGGTGACTTCGTCGCTGCGTGCGGTCTGTGCGTCGGCGTTGAAGGTGATCGTCAGCATGCCTGCGCTGATCGTTACCGCTTCCACAGCCCGGTTGCGCAGCGCTGCCGGGGTTGTCCCAGCGGGGATGAAGTCTGCGCCGCTGTTCAGCAGGGCGGTGATATAGGCGTGTTCCCAGACATCAATGAAGTAGCGCGCGCCAGTGGGCAGCCCGGAGGCGGCATCACGCGGGGAGACAATGCCATCCGCGCTGATGCGGTCAATGCCGGTCAGTGTCCAGCGCAGGCTGTTTTGTTCCAGCGTGGGCACGATAACCGCTTCATAACTGAACGCTTCGCCATTGGGGCGTGTGCCCGTGCCAAACAGCACAATCTCCATGTCGCGCAGGCTCACCGCAGGAAAGCTGAGCGGCAGCGCTTCAGCAGTGCCAGTGGATGCGCTGTCCCGCAGTTCTGCAAGCGCGCTGTTGAGCGCTGCTTCGCTGAGCGAAACGGTTAGTTCTTCCTGCTGAGCGGCAGCGGGTACTGCCAGCAGAACCAGTGCGACGAGCAGCAGGTTCGCTGCCAGCAGGGCGACAGTGTGGGGGCGGTGGATCCTTTTCATGTAACCTCTCCTTATGCTTGCGTTCTTTTGCCGAAAGTTACTGCGGCTTCCCGCGTGCTGCATCTTCATGCAGCAGAACAACCCACCGACTCTGCGACAGACGCAGCCGCCTGCGCCCCCACCTGCGGCTGCACGCTGCACCGGAACGACTCCCGTGCGAGTTGGTCTACAACGCAGCATAACGCCAGGTTGTAAACATCTTTCAGAATACTGTAACGCGCGGGTAAACCAGCGTATTGAAGTCATAAAAAAGTGCCTGTGGGCAGACACAGGCACACGCACTGCTGGTGGATGACTGCCCCACCCCCGCAGGGTTCGCAGGCGCGGGGCACAAAACAGGGCGTTGGTACGGCGGGTCAGTCCGCCAGCCGCTTGAAGTAGAAATGCGCGCTGCTGCCGTCGCTGTAGACACCGCTGAGTTCCCAGCCTTCCGCGCCCAGTGGGTTGAGATCGGCTTCGCTTAGCGCCGGTTGGTCAACCGGGCGTTCAACATGCCGGTATTCCCAGCGCAGCGGTTCGCGCACGTAGACCATCGGCGGCGTTATCTGCCCTGGCGCGGGCGCTGGTGGGGTAAAGGGTGGCTCAATCATTTCAGGACATCTCCCGGTGAAACGCTCGTTACCGTTACGTTCAGCGTACACCTGCCTGCCCCGCGCGGCGGCAATTTCCACCACCTGCGGCATGTTTATGCGATGCGCGTGCTGAATTTGCGCCGCACATGGTCCATGCGCAGCGGTCCGCCATGCCCGACATACAGCGTGTGGAGACTGGCTTCATTCATCAGGCGGCGCATACTGTTGTGCAGGGCGGGCAGATCGTTGATGAAATAGTGGTAACGCGGCAGCGCGGGCAGGAACGCCCCGCCCATACTGCCACCCATCATGACATCGCCGATGACTGCCTCGCCGTTATCCAGCAGCACGGACACCGACCCGGCAGTATGCCCCGGTGTGCTGATCACCCTGCCGGCGATCCCATAGGCATCCAGCCGCTGTCCATCTTCCAGCAGCACATCCGCCGCGATGCCGGGATAGCCGCTGCCCACCAGCAATTTGATCAGGTGCGAACTCCAGCGCGACGCCCGAATCGGACCGTTGACACCGCCGGCAAGCTGCTGGGCGTCCGCCGGATGCACGGCGACGGGCGCGCCGCTGCGCTCGTGGAAAAAAACACTTGTGCCCGCATGATCAAAGTGGGCATGCGTGTGCAGAATCAGCGCGAGCTGGTCCGGCGCAACACCGACCTGCTGCATGGCGTGCAGAATTGCCTGCTGGTTGCCGGGCGAACCGCTGTCGACCAGCACGGGACGCTCCCCAATGAGCAGGTAAGCGTTGGAGAACGGGAGTTTGATTTTGATGACCTTCATGGGTTCGCCTTATGCTCGTATGCCAATGGCGCAGCCGCGTCAGCCGACCTGCCTGCTTGCTGCGAAAGATGTTTGTATTCTAAACGAAGCGCAGCCCCAAATGCGACCATCCTGCCCATAAATCATCACGAACGACGCTGGCTGCCACACAGCGAACGGGCACGACAAAAACCGGGTAGAATGGTACACAGCGCAGTAGAACAGGTCAACCAGCACGTGCCCGTGGCGGCACATTGAGGACGACTGATGGACGAGAGCCTGATTCAGCGGGCAGCAGCGCTGATTCGCGCGGCGGCACGTATTACGGTGTTCACTGGCGCGGGGGTCAGCAAAGAAAGCGGCATCCCCACGTTCCGCGATGCGCAGGAGGGCTTGTGGGCGCGTTATGATCCGCAGGCACTGGCAACGCCGCAGGGCTTTGCTGCCAATCCTAAACTGGTCTGGGACTGGTACGAATACCGGCGCGGGCTGCTGCGGCAGGCACAGCCGAATCCGGGTCATGCTGCCGTTGTGCAGTTGGCGGCGCGCAAACCCGTGCGCGTGATTACGCAGAATATTGACGACCTGCACGAACAGGCGGGCAGTGTGGATGTGCTCCATCTGCATGGTGCCATCGCCCGGACGAAATGCTTTAACGCCTGCCGGGGTGAACCGACGCTGCTGGAACCCGCCGATCTGCTGCCCGGCACCGACACGGAACCCCCACGCTGCCCGCACTGCGGCGGCTTTGCGCGTCCTGATGTCGTCTGGTTTAACGAAATGCTGTCGCCGGATGTGCTGCAAGCGGCAGGCGAGGCGCTGGCGACCTGTGACCTGATGATCGTCGCGGGGACATCCGGCGTGGTTTACCCGGCGGCGCGCTTTCCTGGCATTGCCAAACAGAACGGCGCGGCACTGATCGAGGTCAACCCGGAAGAAAGCCTGATTACGCCGATTGTGGATGTGTGGCTGCAAGCGCCATCCGGTGTGGCGCTGCCGCAGGTGCTGGCGGCACTGTAGTGGGGCGGGCTTTTGTCACCACGCTGCCCCACCCCATCAACGGGAAGCGACACTCTGCTGCGGCTTCCACAGCACACTAAGTACAACCAAATTGAAAATGTCGGATGTAGGGGCAGGTCTGAGACCTGCCCCTACGGAAAATAATCCCGCGAGATTTCTGTGGTTGTACTTAGCGGTCAGAGGAACCGGGAGAGTTCAGCCGCGCAGCTTTTCAAATGCTGCCCCATCCGCAATCAGGATCGACCCGTAAATATGTCACGGCATGCTTCGCCGCTGCCAGAACAGCCGATTGCTCGGATCGCTGCTTAATCCTGTCAGTGCAGCACGCACCTGTGTGCAGGGGCGATGCAGCCAGCGCCCTGCTCACAACAACACGCTGTCGCCGTGCCACTCACCCGTGTAGGCAAGGTCGCCGTTGAGCCAGAAGCGCACGCTGTAGCGCTCCGCCGGGCGCAGGTGTGCCAGGCTCAGCACGAGATCGCCGTTCACGACGAACGCGCCCGTCTGCCAACTGTGCACCCATTCCGCCCCACCGCCGCCCGCCCGCACTTCCGCCTTTGCCATGAACGGACCGGCATCCGCGTGGATTTCCGCCGGGTTGAAGCGCAGCCGGATATGATCGGCGGCAAGGGCAGCGTCTTCCACATAGACCCATTTGCGGTTGAACAGGTTGAAGTCTGCCCGCGCGGTAATCTTGTCGCGCCACTGCTTCCACACCTCTGGCGGCAGCAGCGCCCGCAGCAGGTCATATTCCGCCTGGCTGCGACACCAGATGAATTGCAGGCTTTCCAGCCCCAGCCGTTCCTCTGCCAGCACCTGCGCGCGGCGGCTGCGCATGACCTCATCGCGCTCGTCGCGGCTGACCCAGGAATCGTGGTAGATCATCTCAAACGGCAAATCGCGGAAGGCGGTCGCCGTTTTATAGGTCTTGCTGGTCACTTCCGGGTCGCCATCAGTGAAGCGTGTCTCCGGCTGGCACAACACCGCCTCCATGTCAAACAGCAGGTACACCGGCGCGGGCACATACGCGCCAACGCGCTGGCGTTCCACCGGGCGCGCGCCCTCTGCCAGAAACAGGTCAGGCGTGCGTGGGCGGAAATTCAGCCGCACGAAATGATCCCACTTGTCGAGCTTCTGCCGCCGCTGAGGGGTGTTCCCGGCAGGTTGTTTGCCCGCCCGCCCCGCACGGGAGAGCAGCGCGCCGTGTTGCAGCGTGTCCACCACGTCCTGCATGTCGGCATAATAGAACAGAAAATATGCCCACCAGTAACGCGCGCCCAGCCACGCCTCGTCGCGCAAATCCTTGATATAGCGGCGGAAAGCGCGGGCATCGCGTTTTTCGGCGGCGGTGAACGGCGACATGACCTGCGTTGAACGTTTGCCGTGAAATGCCTCGTTGGTGCCCCCCCCGGCGCTGCCCGGTCGCGGTTCCGGCAGCTTGAACGCCTGCCCGGCGGTGATGTCGCTGATCAGGTCGCGGAACATCGGCGCATACTGCGAGTCGTCGGAGAAATCGAGATAATTGCGGTTTTCCATTTGCAGCGGGCGCTCGGCGTCGGGCTGCACCAGCAGCGGAATGATGCGCTTGCCCTTGCGGATGGCGCGGCTCTGTTCGCTGCGGCAGATGTCGCTGGCATACGAACCGTGACTGAGCAGCGCCAGCATCAACTCGCTGCTTTCAATCGCGTTCTCGATGTCGCGTTCCCAGTCTGCGCCACCGGGAATAGCGGAGACATCGAGCCACACGTTGTAACCCAGCGCCCGCAAGTCCTGGGTCAGCCGCTGCGCCAGATCGCGGGCATCCTCGCGTGCGTAAGAGATGAAGATTTTGAGCATGATCGTCTCAATTCAGGCAATTGGCGTGAACATAGTATGGCGCTACAGCATTCAATGACTATTGCGTTATTCAGTCTTCCGTTTCGCTATCGCCGGTTTCTTCCTGCTCAGAACTCTGGAATTCAATGATCTCATCAATCGCTTTCAGTGCCGCGCGCGCAAGGTGCTTTAACTGGGCGATGAAACGGGATAGTCAGACGCCAGTCCTGATCGCGCATGACGGCAATGAAGGTATGCTGGCTTCCACTTGTGCGTACATGCTCAAAGCCATAATCCAGCAGCACGTGCTTTAATTCCTCAAACGTGACGTCCCGAGGATTCTGGCGCAGTTTTTCGAGCCGTTTATCACGTTTTGCCATAGACACTTCGCCAGTGTGTCACGATGTTACAACCGGTCGTCTGTATCATCATCGGAATACTCACCCGGTTCTGGAACCGACAGCCCGCGCTGCAGTGACGCCTCGATCCAGCTCCGTCGCGCGTCCTCGATCAGTTCCAGTGCCTCTTCGAGCGTGTCTCCTGCCGCAATACAACCGGGCAGTTCGGGAATCGCTGCTGTCCAGCCATCATCCTCCGGTGTGAGTACGATGCGATAACGCAGCGCCATGTAGTATTCGAAATCACGCGCCTTCAAAACCATCTTTGTCCATTCCTTCTGCTGGCTCAGCCTGCGCTCCAAACCAATTAGTCCAGCATATGGTAAGGTTGAGCAAATGAACGCCCGCTGCCCGCACCTTACGTCTGTTCGGTCAGCCGCCGCACATACGCCCCTAACTGCTGCCAGTAGCTTTCATCCCAGAAGCCGCGTGCCGCACCGGACGGCGACGGCAGCACGAACACCTTTGCCCCGCCGAAGTCCTCGCCCTGCCAGCCGTAATCCACCGGGCGGCGCAGCGCCACTTCTGCCGCGCGTTTGCTGGTGAAGGCGACCACCTGCGGGGCATGCTGGCGAATGCGTTCGCGCAGCCCGTCCGCGTCGAAATCCTCGCTGCGTAGTGTGCTGTCCGCCCCGCTGGTCTGCTTTGCCAGATCCGTCAGCCCGATGCCCAGCGCGGCGAGTTCGCGGAATTCGGCGGGGGCAAACCGGCGCGGGGTCAGCCCGCTGGTGTAGAGCGTTTCCCAGAAACGGTTGCCCGGTCCGGCATAATAGGCGCCTGCCGCCGCTGAGGCATCGCCCGCTGCGGTGCCGCAGAAGACCACGCGCAGCCCCGGCGCCAGCACATCGGGCAGTGTGGGCGCAGCCGTTTTTGCCGGCGCGGCATCGGTCTGCATGGTCCCGACCTGCTGCGGGGGTTTGCGCTCGGTAGGCGGCAGATATTGCAAGCCCGGCAGCCACTCGCCATCCACCCTGCCCAGATACACGGGGCGCAGATACGGCAGCACACTCAGCAGCGCGATCACATACGCGGCGGCTTCGTCCAGCCCACCGGGCAGGTTCTGCGGCAGCACATAGCCCGCGCTGCGCACATACGCCCACAGGTCGCCCAGCAGTGACTGCGACAGGAACACGGGCTGCGGCGCGCCGGTCAGCAGCACAATACTTTTGCGCGTCGGGTCAATCCCTACACGGAAACGTTCGCCGGTTTCTGGCAGCTTGAACGTGTCGGTCTTTTTCAGTGTGCGGTTGAGATCGCGCCAGAAGGTCGCAAAATCCAGCGTGCGCGGCAGTCCTTCCAGCCGTGCGCGAACGGCGCGAGCGCTGGACTCGGTGGCAAACGGGTTGTGGACATCGTGGCGGTAGACATAAACCGCAATCGGCAGCGGATTGAGATATGCCTCCAGCAGCGGGCGCACATCCTCTTCCCAGCGCAAGCCGCCGTCGCCTGTGCCCAGCATCGGCAGCGCGAGCGAGGTGATGCTCTGCGCGGCATAGATGGTGGCGAACTTTTGCAGCCCTGCCTCGATCATCGCCGGCTGGGCACGCGCGCGATAATGTTCCTTCACCGGGAAATTGAGTACCCATTTGTGCGCGGTTTTGTACAGCCACAGCGAGCCAGACGTGAACTGACCAGCAGCGCACAGGGCGGCGTAGCCTTCAAACATCGCCGGGTAGATGCGCTTGAAATCCGCCGAAACCCCCGCACCCATGACCCCGACGGTATTGACCGGGTTGACCAGCACACTGGCACTGCTTTCAAACAACTCGCCCACAACGTAGGTGATCATCCAACCATCCCTGAACTTCTTTCAGCGGCGGTTACAGCTCTGGTTACGCTATCTAACGGTAATCTGCATTTGTCTGTGGCGCAACTGCACAGGCGCTACAGAACATATATTCGCACAGAAAGACGAAACGGGCAAGCACACGTGCCTGCCCGTTCGGTCATTTTTACGCAGCTTAAGAAACTATCCGCAAATTCATTGAGCCGGGCGAGACGTGCCCCGCCCTTACAAGAAAATCTGATTTCCCGGATAGCTACTTAAGCTGCTGTTCGGGTCGGCAGCAGTGCCACACCCGCAGCGCTGCTTATGAACCCGGTGTTGCCTCTGCCGTCGCTTCAGCGGTTGCCTCTGCTGTCGCTTCTGCGGTTGCCTCTGCGGTTGCCTCTGCTGTCGCTTCTGCGGTTGCCTCGCCGGTCGCTTCTGCGGTTGCCTCGCCGGTTGCCTCAGCGGTAGACTCTGCCGTCGGCACAAGGCGCGTCGGCAGCGGGGTCGGTGTCAGGTCGGTGCGCGTGTAGGTTGTGACGGCGTCCAGCGCGGGCAGCACGCGGAACGTGTTCATCACCTGTGCAGGAACGCGGTAGGGATCCAGCGTGTTGTTCGGGTCCACCGTATTGAGGTCAATCCCGCCCGTCGAGATGGTCAGGTTTGCCAACCGCAGCCCGCCGCTGGCATCGTTGAGCAGCAGTGCATAACCACTCTGCGGGTTGCCGTCCACGTCGTTAAAGCTGTATGCCACCGCAAAACCGCTGGACTCGCCGCGCGTTACCGGGTTGACACTGACCACCGTTACACCGGGGCGCAGCCCTGTCACGAACGCGCGCGCGGCAGCGTCGTCCACAGCGGTCACGCCGGGGCGTGTTTCAACACGCAGTGAATAGGTGGTCGTCCCGCTGCTGCCCGTAATGCTGGCGGGCAGTCCTGGCGCGCTGTCGGCAAGCTGCCATTCCGGCGGGTAGCGCAGCATATGCTTGTCCTGCGAGTCAAAGTAGGTGTTCCAGCCTGCGGGTGCCAGCCCGGCGATGTCTTCGTTAAGCTGGACGGTGGGCAGCACATTATCGAGCAGGTAAATCAGCAGTTCGCCGGCGTTATCCGGTACGACCACGCGCACGGTGTAAATCCACACCCCGTCGGTCCAGCTTGCCTGCCGCGCCAGATAGGGCTGCCGCCGCCAGGTGAGCTGGAAGTCAATATACAGCCGCCCGCTTGCCTGCCAGCGCGTGTTTTCGCGCCAACTGTCGTAGGCGGGGCGATCCGCCGACCCCTGCCAGGTGCTTGCCAGCACGCCGGAGGTATAGCGCGTGCTGAGGTCATCGGTTGTCAGGGCGACATTCGACGCCTCGACGGAGACTTCGACCACGTTGAGCGCGCTCTGCATGGTCACACGCGCGCGGTTGTTATCGACAAAATCGGATGTAATTGAATCCCACTGGGGTTCAATCGGCAGCGGAATACCCACCGAAAACAGCCCGGTAGAATGCAGGTAACGGGTGTCGAAGCTCATGCTGTCCAGATTGGCAAACGGCGCCGGGAAAGTTGCCGAGGGCAGCGGGGTGGCAGTGCCGATGGGTGTCTGCTGCTGAATATTGAGTGCCGGGAAGATCAGGCTTGCGCCCATAATAAACGCCAGAAATGCACCCATAAAATAGGTGAAGCGGCGTGTCCATTTTTGCGACATGGTCGAATAACTCTCCGGTGTATGGGTTTCGGGATGCTCAACGCGCGCAATCATACCGCAAAAACGGAGAGGTGTTAAGCGCGGTGATTAGAATATAACCGCGAGGATTATTCCGGCGGTGTGTCTGGCGCGGCGGCGTCCTGCGGCGGTTCCGGCGGCTCGAAGGTGACTTTGGCGTATACATCCGCCAGCCCCAGCGTACACGGCACGGACGCCAGGTGCAGCACGGCATCCAGCCCCACCGCGTCGGTCAGCAGCCATGCGCCGTCCGGCTGGCGCTGGAAGCGTTCGATGCGCGGCGCGTCCTGCTCCACCAGCAGATATTCTTGCAGCGACTCCAGCGCGCGGTAATGCTGGAACTTTCTGCCGCGATCATCGTTTTCTGTAGATGGGGACAGCACCTCGACAATCAGCGTGGGATTGAGCAGCGACGGCGGGTTATGCTCTGTGAATCTCGGTATGCCACAGACAACGGTGATATCCGGGTGAGTAAAATAGCCTAACACCGGAATATGAATGCGCAGATCACTGCCAAAGGCTTCGCACGGGCGCTGGCGGAGCTGTGCATGCAGGCTGGCAAAGGTGTTGCCGGTAACACGCACATGATTGGGACTCGCCCCCGCCATCGCGTAGACCTCGCCCTGCCAGAACTCGTGCCGGGTTTCGCTCTCGCGCTCAAATGCCAGGTATTCCGCCTCGCTCCACTTCTGTTTGGGCAGCGCAGACATCCACACCCTCCCCTCAATCCTCAGCCTTCCAGCTTGTAGCCCACACCCCAGACCGTTTCGATGTTCGCCTGCATCCCGCTCAGCTTGTGGCGCAGGTGCGCGATGTGCACATCCACCGTGCGCGTTTCGCCGGCGAAGTCGTAGCCCCAGACGATTTCGAGCAGCTTTTCGCGGCTGAAGACCACGCCGGGGTCGCGTGCCAGCGTCAGCAGCAGGTCAAATTCCTTCATGCGCAGGTCAATCTCGCGCCCGTCCACCGTGACGACACGCCGTTCCGGGGAAATGCGCAGGTTACCCAGCACCAGCGCCTCGCCGGGTTTCTGCGCGGGGGATGCGCTGGGGGCAGCGCCGCGCCGCCGCAGAATCGCCCGCACACGCGCCACCAGTTCGCGCGGGTTGAACGGCTTGGTCAGGTAATCGTCCGCGCCCAGTTCCAGCCCGACAATCTTGTCAATGTCATCGCTGCGGGCGGTCAGCATGATAATCGGCACATCGCTGCGGGCGCGCACCCGGCGGCAGACCTCCCAGCCGTCCATGCCCGGCAGCATCAGGTCAAGCACCACCAGCGCAGGCTGCTCGCTGAGGATGCGCTGCAATGCCAGCGCGCCATCGTTCGCGCTGGTGATGCGGTAGCCTTCCTGTTCCAGATACATCTGCGCCAGATCAATGATATGCTGCTCGTCATCCACCAGCAGAATCGTCTCGCTCATCGCCGCTGCCCTCCCTGGCGCGTCTTTCCTCGTCGGTCAGCCGCCGCACCAGCACCTTGTCAATCCGTTTGCCGTCCATATCCACGACCTCAAAGCGGTAGCCGCTCCAGTCGAAATGCTCTGCCACCTGCGGCACACGCTGCATCTGCGTCAGCACAAAGCCCCCCAGCGACTGGTACATGCCCTCGTCCTCGCCCGGAAGGTCGTCCGCCAGTTCCAGTGTAGTCTTCAACTCATCCACCGGCAGCATGCCGTCCAGCAGCCACGAGCCGTCATCGCGCTGTACGGCGTGTGGGTCGTCAATATCGCCGACCACTTCCTCGATGATGTCGCGCACCGTCACCGCGCCAACAATGCTGCCATATTCACCGATAATCAGCGCCATTTTGCAGCGCGTGGTTTTCAGCCGTTCCAGCGCTTCCCCGGCAGATACGCCTTCCGGGATGAACAACGGTTCCGCCGACAGCGCGTGCAGGTCAATCGGTTTGCCCTCCAGGTGGCACTTGAGCATATCCTTAGCGCTGACGATGCCGATCACCTCGTCCAGATCACCCTTTGCCACCGGAAAGCTGGAATGCTCGCTGTTAATCACAATGTCCAGATTGGTCTTTAAATCATCATCCAGGTCGAGCCAGTCAATCTCCACACGCGGCGTCATTGAAGCCGCAACCGGCAGATCGTCCAACCGGAACACCCCTGCCACCATCGATTCCTCCTGCGCGTCGAACACCCCGACCTGTGTGCCCTGGCGCAGCAGCAGCCGGATTTCCTCCTCGGTGATATCCGGCTGTTCCAACGGGCGAATGCCCAGCAGCCGCAGCAGCGCATTGGTGGAAAAACTGAGGAACGATACCACCGGATGCGCCACCAACGAGAGCCGCCGCATCCAGGGCGCAACCAGTACCGCGATACGTTCGGGCTGCTGCAAGCCGATGCGCTTGGGAACTAACTCCCCGACCACCAGCGAGAGATAGGTCGTCAACAGCACAATCGCGGCGAAGCCCAGCGCATCCGCATAGGGTTCCAGCGTGGGCACTGTGGCGGCAATCCAGGTGGCAAACTGGTCGCCAATGGTCGCCCCACCGAACGCCCCGGCGACAATGCCAATCAGGGTGATGCCGATCTGTACAGTGGACAAAAAGCGATTGGGGTTGCGCGCCAGACTCAGCGCCATGCGCGCCGCGTCGCTACCTTCGTCAGCAAGCTGCTGCAAGCGCGCCTCGCGTGAGGAGACAACGGCAATTTCCGACATGGCAAAAATGCCATTGACGAGCGTCAGCAAAAGTATGATGAACAATTCCATGTGTTTTTGCACCATTGGTTCAATTTAACGCAAGGATACGGCATTTAGCTGCTGGCGACAATAGCAGCAGCCTGTAAAGCGCCTGTTGTGAATCGGTAAAGACTCTGTGCTGGACGGCGGCGGGTACTGCGAAGCATTTGCCCCATCCGCAGGCACCCTCGTGTATAATACGGGCAGTCATCCGGGAGGTCGCCCGATGCCACTTTACAGCCGCCGAAACCTGCACAACGGCGTGAACGCCCATTTACACAGTGCGCTGGCGCAGGAAGTCGCAGGCTGGGGTGGTTTCATCAGGCGCAGGTGTGCACATCGGGTTGTGCCTACAACGCGGCATTCAAGAGGATCAGCGCGCATAGTGGCAGCGGTGTTACTACACTGACAAGATTAAGTTGACTACTCAGATACAGCCCTCACCCCCTCAGTCCCCCTCTCCCTAACGCCGCTGCGCGGCTGAGCGAGGGGGAGGGAAAATCCCCGGCA
>DAOTWP010000122.1:0-16761 GCA_034435675.1 Anaerolineae bacterium | reverse complement strand
GGGTCGCCCATCGTCACGAACAGATTGCGCAGATCCAGCGCGTGCGCCGCCAGCAGGTCGCCTTGAATGCGCAGCAGGTTGCGCCCGCGTGTGGGGAAGTGCAGCACGGTCTCCATGCCTACCTGCGACTGGATGACATGCCCCACCGCCCAGGGACTCATGCGCATCCGCGCGGCAGGCGTGTCGGCAATGTTGAGCATGTTCGCCCCGGCGTCGCGCAGCAGGCGCGCGTTGCGCAGCAGCTTATCGACCACAAAACTACGCGGCGGGGCAACTTCAACCGTCGCTGTGAACAAACCCTCCGCTAACCGCTGCGCCAGCGCCGTTGGCGGGCGGTTGGGTGTGTCGTCGGCAATCTCAGTGTGCAGGTCATGCAGGTGGATTTCCGGCAGTGCCCGCCGGGGGTCATCCAGCGCGGCACGCATGGCGGCGATATGCGCCGGGGTGCTGCCGCAGCAGCCGCCGACGACCTGTGCCCCGCTGGCGCGAAAGGTCAGCGCATAGTTGCCGAAGTAATCTGCTGTTGCCGGGTACATGATGCGCCCGCCCATGGTTTCGGGGAAGCCGGCGTTGGGCATAGCGGACAGGTGCGCGCCGGGCACTGCCTGGTGCATCGCCTGCAAAATCTGGGCGAGCTGCGAGGGTCCACCGCTGCAATTGACGCCGACGACATCCGCGCCAGCGCTGACCAGATCGTGCGCCACGCGCGCTGGGGCATGCCCTAGCAGCGTCATGTTGTCCGGCGCAAAGGTCATCTGTGTGATGACTGCCAACTGCGGCGCGACCGCTTTTGCCGCCGCCAGCGCAAGTTGGATTTCCAGATGGTCGCTGAAGGTTTCCATCACCAGCAGGTCTGCCCCGGCTGCTGCCAGCGCGCGAATCTGCTCGGCAAAGGCGTCCTGTGCTTCTTCACGGGTGATGCGCCCATAGGGTTTGAGGCGCACGCCCAGCGGACCGACCGACCCGGCAATGTAAACCACGTCGGCGCGTCCCGCTTCCTGCGCGGCACGCTGTGCCAGTGCTACCCCGGCATGGTTGATTTCCGCCACCTGGTCGGCAAGCCCGTGTTCCAGCAGCTTGTAACGGTTGGCGCTGAAGGTGTTGGTTTCGATGATGTCTGACCCCGCGCGGATATAATCGCGGTGAACGCCCAGCACGAGCGCCGGCTGCGTCAGGTTGAGTTCGTCAAAACAGGTGTTCATCGGCAAGCCGCCGCGCTGATGCAGCAGTGTGCCCATTGCGCCATCTGCCAGCAGCGGTTGACCCTGCTGCAGGCGTTCACGGAATGGCAGTTTTGTCATGATTTGTAGCCCCTTGTCATTACTTGACTGCGCGGTGGTCATAAAGCATAGTTACCCTTTTTAATCCCACGCTAACCCTCCCCATCAACAGTTGCGGGCACACGCCACGCCTGCCGTGTTTGTTCCTGCCCCTCGCTGGCTGGGGAGGCTTGGAGGGGGGCAGCAAGGTAGGGTCTCAATTTATGACCACGCTTCACTTGACTGACTCGTTGTAGGTACACTGGCGGCGTTCTGGCGACTAATTCGCCCCCTGCGCGCCCAGCCCGCGCGCCCCTTCGACCACACAATTGCCGTACAGCGAGATCAGCGATCCGCCCTCTACCGGGTCGGACAGCACTTCCCAGTCGGCATTGCCCACACGCCCGCCGCCCTGCATCCGTTCACGGGCGTCCATACCGATGGTGCGTGCATACCAGTTGCGCACGGTCAGCGGATCATCGGCGCTGTGCAAAATCAGGCGGGTATCGCCCATGCCAAACGGGCGGAACATGCTGTAATACTGCGAGACGACTTCTGCGCCCGGATAAATCGGCATGCGCCGGGTGAGGTCGTTGTAACAACTGGTATCCAGATAAACGACAGCCACCAGCGCGACCGAGCCGATGATGCCGAAGATAATCAGCATCGAGAGCAAACAACTGCGCCAGCTTGCGGGTTCACGATCCATGAAGATTAATCCTTACTGCGCCAGGTCAGGCAAACGGACAGGGGTAACAGACAGTTCTGGCGTTCACGCGCCATCACACGGGCATGTTATGGCACTGTCCCCAGTGTAAAGGACACCACGCCATTCGCCTCATAGCATTAGTCACCATCCGTTTGCGACAGGTTTCACAAGTTCACCGCCCTGAGCAGCACATCCGTGTTGGCGCGGGAAATCGTGCGCGTACCCGCTTCAATCTCTTTGACGAGCTGCACCAGCGCGGCGTTAACTGGCGCATTCCGCCCGGCACGCTGCGCACAGGCGACGACATAGCCGTTCAGGAAATCAATTTCGGTTTTGCGCCCGCGTTCCAGGCTTTGCAGCATGGACGACTTCATGCCGCCATAGCGCCGCGCCACCAGCCGCACCAGCAAATCCTTGATGAATGCCTGCGCTGCCCCAGCACCCGGCGGCAGGTAGAGCAGTTTGGGGTTGGCGGCGATGCGTTCCAGCCGGATGCCCTGCGCTTCTGCCGTTTCGACCACTTCGGCATAGGCACGCAGGAACAGCCGCCGCAGCCGCGCGTCGCGCAGCATGACGCCGAGCGTGTCGCCGGTCAGCGCGCCGAGCGTCGTCACCGTGCAGTTGATGCCCAGCTTGCCCCACAATGCCCCGCGAATATTCTGCGTCAGCACCACCGGCGCAGCATGCTGTACTGCCGCCGCCAGCGCCCGGAGTCGCGGCGTGCTGCTGCCATCCAGTTCGCCCAGGTGTGTTTGCCCCGGCGTGGTTTTTTCGTAGATGCCGGGCGCGTGCATCGTGCCACCCCAGCCGATAATGCCGCTGACCACACGCGCCGCCCCAACGACTGCGGCAACCGCATCCTCAACAATGCCATTCTGAAACGTGACCATGTAACCGTCCGGCTTGAGCAGCGGCAGTGTCTCCTGTGCCGCCTGCACCACCGATGTCGCCTTCATGAGCAGGTAGGCAGCGTCGAAGGTTTCGCCCGGTGGCAGGTCATTCAGAGAGGTGTACACGACACACTGCGCGGGCGGCACGCTGAAGCTGCTCTCTGGCATGGTCACCCGCAGCCCAGCGCTGCGGATGGCAGCGGTGATCTGCGCGTTTGCGGTGACCAGCACGGGCGCATACCCCGCCTGAATCAGCCTGCCCGCGACGACGCCGCCAATGCCGCCGACGCCTTCGATCAGGATGCGCTCGGTTGGAGGATGTCTGGTTGGACTATGTTCGCCATTCATCGCTGGTTTACCTTTGCGTCCTGCACATCTTTGTGTGCATAGTCCATCTACTGCTGCGCGGTGTCATCCGGGCGGTAGATGGCGTAATCAAACACACGCACAAAGCCGAACTGGCTGTAGAGTTGAAAGCCCACCCGCGACGCCGTCAGCACAATCAGCTCGTGCCCTGCTGCCGCCGCCTGCTGCATGATTTGCGCCAGCACTGCCTTGCCCAACCCGCGCCGCCCATGTTCCGGCAGTGTCGCCATCACGTACACGCCGGGCAGCCCGTCCTTGACGATCAGCGCGCCAATCGCGGCGGGCGGGTGCCCTTCCAGCGCTGCCAGATATAACCAGACGCCCTCTGTATGCAGCCAGCTTTGCGGCAGCGCCTCGAAGTAATCCAGTGCCACGCCGTCAGGAAAGCGAAACGCGGTGCGGCGGATGTGGCTGGCGTGCTGCAAATCCTGCGGCGACTGTGCCAGCCAGACCCGCACCCCCGGCGGAACCGGCGGTGTGGGCACGGCGCTGTTCAGCGCGGCGACCATCGCGGGCAGCGGCGGGCGGTCATACACCAGCCCGTGCTGTTCGAGCAGACCGGGCACGCGCGGGTCTGCCGTGACGCCCAGCCACCAGTACCAGCGCGACACACCGCGCGCGGCAAAGAACGCCTTGACTGCTTCGATTTCGCTGCGGATCATGCCTTCGTCGGTGCGTGCCGGATACGCCGCACCCAGCGCCAGATTGAGCAGCGGCACGGCGATGCCGGTGGAACTGACGCGCACACCCTGCCCGCTGTGGGTTTCTGCCTGCGGCGCACGCGAGGCAAGCCACGCCTGCACCGCCAGGGTGTGTTCGTCGGCACGCTGGCACAGCAGTTCCGGTGACATGTGCAGTTGGTTGGCGAGTGCAGCCAGCGTCATGAGTCCTGTCCTCCGCGGTACTGGTATGTGCCCATCGTCATCACACCTGCTGCTGCCCCAACAGTTGCCGCAGTTGGGCGAATGCTGCCGTGAAGGTCGCTTCGAGCCGTGCCTTTTCGTCCTGTGGCAGCAGTGATACGCGCAGCGCGGTCAGGTTGAGCTGTTCAATCATCGCAGCATCATAGCCGAAGGTCTGCGCGACCTTCAGGTATTCGTCAGTTAGTGTGGTGTTGAACATCGGCGGGTCGTCGCTGTTGACTGTCACCACCAGCCCGGCGTCAATCAGGCGGGGCAGCGGGTGGTCAGCAAATGTGGGGACGACACCCAGGCAGACATTGCTGGTTGGACTGACTTCCAGCGGAATCTGGCGGTCACGCAGCAGGTCTACCAGTGCGGGGTCTTCCAGGCAGCGCACGCCGTGCCCGATGCGCAGCGGTTGGCAGGTGTCCAGCGCATCCCAGATACTTTCCGGTCCAACGACCTCGCCCGCGTGCGGCACACAGGGCAGCCCGGCAGCGCGTGTGCGGGCAAAGGCACTGGCATATTTGGATGGCGGATTGCCCGCTTCCGGTCCGCCGATGCCGAAGGCGATTACGCCAGCGCCAAAACCGCTGATAGCGCAGTCCGCCCAGTATTCGCCCTCCTCCGGCGTGAACGAGCGCGGGATGTCGATTACGATGCCGCAGCGCACGCCCAGTGCGGTCTCTGCCCAGGCGCGCGCCCGGTTGATGGCGGCAAGCTGGCGCGCAAACGGCAGTCCTTCGCGTTCATTGCGCAGCGACGGTGTATAGGTGACTTCGCTCCAGACGATATTTTGCGCTGCCTGCCCGCGCAGGAATTCGCGCGTCATCAGTTCAAGGTCGTCCTCGGTGACGATGCAGGCGCAGATTTGCCCGTAGATGGCGATGAAGTGGTCGAAGTCGCGGAACTGGTACCATGCGCGGATCCCTGCCACCGTGTCGAACGGCAGCGGCACGCGGTTGCGCCGCGCCAGCGTCAGCAGCGTTTCCGGCTGTGTTGCGCCCTGCAGGTGGACATGCAGTTCCACCTTCGGCATGGCGCGGATGAAATCGGTTAGAGTCATGCGTTAACCTCGCGGCTGTGCTCGCTTTGCGACTGCCACAATCGCATCGAGCTTTTCAATCACTTCAGGATCAATCTGGTCGGCGGGCACATACCGCGCCAGCATATGATAATCGGTTTTGCGCATCAGATGAGGAAGCTGCATCTGCTTGAAAAAGGCTTCAAACAGGCGATCCAGAAAATCGTCACTGGCTTTGACATCGCGCCACCATTTGCTATCGCGCTCGCGCAAATCCACCGGCGCGACATATTCCCGAATCAGCGTTGCTATCAGCGTTTGCCCCTGTTCGCCGAACTGCTCACGGGCGTAGGCAGCAAGGGTTTCCGGCTGGCACAGATAATTCTCGATCTCGCGGCGTGTCCATTCAAGGCAGGTCAGCAATCCCTTGAGATCATCCGGCAGCCCGCGCTCTAACCTGTCGAACAATGCCACACCCTGCAAATCCGGTTTTGCTTCGCGCAGCGCGGGGTAGTGCTGCCGCACGCTATTGACGACATTCGCCACATAATGCACATACGGGCTGGCCAAAACACCCTGCGCCGGGTGATTCAGTGTCGCCGCCAGCGCCCGCAGGATAGCGAGGTCGGTAGCGCCTTCCAGATACAACACCCAGCCAGTCTGCTCTGCCTGATAGTAATGCTCAAAGCCAATCTCTTTGAGCGCCTTCGCCACCTGACCGCGCTGGCTGCGATCATCAATGCGGTGCGGCTTACCGATAAATGCCAGCACGAGGTCACGATCCCCAGCCTCATTCAGGATCACTTCTGAATGGGTGGCAATGATGACCTGCGAGTTCTGCACGCGGGCGATTTCCGTCAGCAGTTGATACACCTGCCGCTGCCGCAGAATTTCCAGATGCGCGTCGGGTTCGTCCAGCAGCAGCACCGTGCCCGGATTGGCGTAGAGATATGCCAGCAGCAGCAGCATTTGCAGCATCCCCCGTCCCGCCGCAGAAAGATCAAGCGTAATGCCACCGGCTTCGCGGAAGCTCATGCGGATTTCGCCACGCCCGATCAGATATTCCGGCGGCAGCATGTCCACAGCGAACATTGCCCGCATGTGCTGCTGGAGCGCCTGCCAGTGCGTGCCCTCCTCGTATACCAGATAGCACAGGTTGCGCAGCACTTCGGCGGTGCGCCCTTCGCCAATCAGCACATTAATGCGCCCGCGTTCCAGGCGCGGCTCGGTGGCAATCAATCCGGACATGGAGGGGAGGTAGGCAAGATGGAAAGTCTCGAATGCCGGGAGTTTCGGATAGCTTCTTTTCGGAAAGCAAATCAGGGATTCTTCGTTGACATATCCGAAGTCAAGGTGATTAAACCAGAGTTTTCCGAGTTGATTCTGTCCCTGCATCTCTATGCTAATCATGAGGGGTTCGCTATTGCTGGTGTGCAAATTCCGCCACAGTAGATTCGCATTTGGGACGGGTATAGCCGCCAAATCATACCGGTTAATGCTGGCGTTGGTTACGTCATCCATGCCTGGAGCCAGGAGCTGCTGGCACTTTTCCAAACCCGCATACCACAACGCCAGCGCCTGCAAAACCGAAGTCTTGCCGGAGTTGTTCGGTCCAATCAACACAACCGTTTGCCCCAGCTCAATTTCGATGTCTTCAAACTGCTTGAAGTTGCGAATACGCACGCTTGTCAGCATGGTTGTTCCGTCTCACTCGTTCAGCATTTGCTCGACCATGCGCAGTGTTGCCAGCTTGCCCGGCAGCGCTGCCCACAGCACGGCGATGGGCAGCTTCAGGCGCGGCAAAATGTGCGAGCTGTATACGCCGTCTACGGGCAGGCGCGGGCGAATCGGTGCAAATTCCAAACCGGTGCTCACGCATCGCCCAGAATCTGCGCCACGCGGTCAAGGCTGCCCACGCTGTAATATTTCGCGTCCGGATGATGCGCAAAGATCGCCGCTGTGCTCTGCTCCGGCACAAGCTGGAACGACTCGGTCAGCGACACGCCAATTTCGCGCGCCACTTCCGGCATCAGCCGCCAGACAATGGCGTGGTCATCCAGATCTGGGCAGGCGGGGTAGCCCCAACTGTAGCGCTTGCCCTGCTCGTCGCCCAGCTTCAGTTCGCGGCGGACATGCTGCGTCATGTAGTTCGCCGTCGCTTCTGCCGTCTGCACCGCCAGCCCATGGAAGAAATACGCCTCGCTGTAGCTGTCTGCGCCTTGCAGCCGGTCGAACACCTCGCTGGCGACCTCGCCCACCGTGACCACCTGAAGCTGCACGACATCCACCTGTCCGCCCGCTGCGGGGGCGTAATAATCGCTGATGCACAGGTATTCGCCGTCCGGCTGGCGCGGGAAGCTGAAGCGCGCCAGTTCGCGGCGTTTTTCCGGGTCGGCTGGCAGGGGCGGAGCATGCTTCGCCCCTGCACCATTCGTGACATGATCAGCATAATCCCAGATAATCAGGTCGTCGCCGTCGCTGTTCGCCGGGAAGTAGCCATACACTGCCTGAGGATGCAGCGAGCGATCCCGCAGCGCCGCGCGCGTCATGTGTTCCAGCCGTGCCTCGAATTCTGCTTCCAGCTTCGTCCATTCGTCGCCGTGCGCGTTCTTCGCGCCCCACGACAGGCGAAACAGTTCGGGCTTGTGCAAATATTGCAGCACGATTTCCAGCGGCATCGTGCGCACCGTGCGCACACCCCAGAACGGCGGCGTGGGAATCTGCGGCGCGGGATTGACCGTCTTCTGGGCGCTGCCCCGCGTGATGCGTCCTTTGCGCGGCGGCTTGCCGATTTCAGCATATGCCTCGCTGATGACCTGCTGCACAAACGTCTCACGTTCGCCGCTGCTGAGCTTGTCCATCACTGCCAGCCCCTCAAAGGCGTCGTTGCAGTAGAACACCCCCGGTTCATACGGCTCGCCACCGTCCTCCAAAAACAGGATGCGCCGCCCAAAGCGCCGGTTGATTGCCGCCCCGCCAATCAGCACAGGATAGTTCAGCCCGCGCCGCGCCAGCTCGTTGACGATCAGCGGCATCTGCTTGGACGTGCTGACCAGCAGCGCCGACAAGCCGATGGCGTCTGCGTTGTATTCCTGCGCCTTGTCGATGATCGTGTTCGCCGGAACCTGCTTGCCCAGATCATGCACAGTGTAGCCGTTGTTGCTCAGAATCGTCTTGACCAGATTCTTGCCGATGTCATGCACATCGCCGTAAACGGTTGCCAGCACCACCGTGCCTTTGGTCGCGCCCTCGACCTTGTCCATGAACTGTTCCAGGTAGGCGACGGACTTTTTCATCACCTCGGCAGATTGCAGCACGAACGGCAGGATCAGTTCGCCCGCGCCGAACTTGTCGCCGACTTCTTTCATCGCGGGCAGCAGCACGTTGTTCAGCACGCCGACCGGGTCCTGGCGGGTCAGGCAGTCGTCAATCAGGCGTTCGACGCCTTCTTTCCTGCGGTGGACAATCTGCCAGTGCAGCGCCTGCTCGGCGGTCATGTCCTTGGTCGGGTCTTCCTGCTCCCTGCCGCTGGTCGCCACCTGATTCTGCTCGAAATACTGGATGAAGCGCGGCAGGGCGTTTTCGTCACTGTTGAAGATCAGGTCATTGGCGACTTTGCGCTGGTCTTCGGGAATCTCGGCATAGGGGGTGATGTGCGCCGGGTTGACGATTGCCATGTCCAGCCCCGCCTGCACCGCGTGGTACAGGAACACGCTGTTGAGCACGCCGCGCGCTGCCTCGCCCACGCCAAAGCTGACATTGCTCACGCCTAACGCGGTCATCACGCCGGGAATCTGCTGCTTGATCAGCCGGATACCTTCAATGGTTTCAACAGCATCGTTGCGCAGTTCTTCCTGGCCGGTGGTCAGGGGGAAGGTCAGCGTATCGAAGATCAAATCTTCGGGCGCCATGCCGTAGTCATCAACGGCGATTGCAGTGATGCGCCGGGCAATCTCCAGCTTTTTCTCGCGGGTGTGCGCCATGCCTGCTTCGTCAATGGTCATGCTCAACACCGCCGCACCGTGTTTGCGGGCAATCGGCAGAATACTGTCAATGCGTTCGCGCCCGTTTTCCAGGTTGTTGCCATTAATCACGCCGCGTCCCGGATACAGTGCCAGCGCCGCCTCTGCCACTTCTGCCTCGGTGGTGTCAATAATCAGCGGCACTTCGACTGCCAATGCCAGCTTTTTGACCAGCTTTTCCATCTGCGCTTTTTCGTCGCCCCGCTCGGTCAGCGCCACACAGACATCCAGCATGTGCGCGCCGTTGTTGACCTGATCCACCGCGATCTGCACGATACTGTCGTAGTCTTCTGCCAGCAGCAGGCGCTTGACCTTGCGGCTGCCCTGGCTGTTGACGCGCTCACCGATCAGCGTGGGACCGGGGTCCTGGATCATGCGCATAGCAGTCATGCCGCTGGACGCCGCCGGTTCATGCTGCGGCGTGCGCTGGGCGGGTGGGGTGCGGGTGATGCCCGCATCCGTGTTCGTCCCGTTGTAGGGGAGTGTCTCAGACCCTCCCTTAAGGGTGGCGACATAATCCGCGTGGCTGTGCCCGTGTACCTTGCGGTAGAGCAGGTCAAGATGTTCCGGGCGCGTGCCGCAGCAGCCGCCGACAATGTTCACGCCCCAGCGGGTGAACTCGGCAACCATGTCGCTGAATGGCTCCGGCTCCATCGGGTAGACCGCTTCGCCATCCACGTTGATCGGCAGCCCGGCGTTGGGCAGCACGCTGATCGGCAGCCCGCTGCGTTCAACCAGATACTTGATTGGCTGGCGCATGTATTCGGGACCGGTCGAGCAGTTCATGCCGATGACATCAATCGGCAGCGCTTCCAGCGTCGCCAGCGCCCCGGCGATGTCTGTGCCAAACAGCATCCTGCCGGACACATCCAGCGTGATCTGCACTTGCAGCGGCACGCGCACCCCGGCACGGTCAAAATAGCGGTTGATGCCGTAGACGGCGGCTTTGACTTCCAGAATATCCTGGCTGGTTTCGACCAGCAGCAGATCCGCGCCGCCTTCGACCAGCCCCTGCGCCTGCTCCTCAAACAGCGCCGCCAGTTCGTCAAACGTGACATTGCTCAGGTCGGGGTCGTTGCCGCTGGGCAGCTTGCCGCTGGGACCGATGCTGCCCGCCACAAAGCGCGGGATACCCGTTTCTGCGGCGACACGGTCACAGGCGCGCCGAGCAATCTGCGCTGCCGCGCGGTTGATTTCCAGCACGCGCTCGCCCAAACCGTATTCGCCCAGTGTCCAGCGGTTGCCGCGGAAGGTGTCCGTTTCGACCACTTCGCTGCCTACCGCCAGGAACGAGGCGTGGATTTCCTCGATCACATCCGGGCGGGTGATGACGAGGTAATCCACGCAGCCGTTGTACTGTTCGCCGCCGTAATCCGCTGCGCTCAGGTTGTAACGCTGGATGCTCGTGCCCATCGCGCCGTCAAAGATGACGACGTGATCTGCTACTGCATCGAGGTAGCGCCGGTTGCTATAGGTCAGGTGATGCCGTTTGGTCATGAAGGTGTGTACTCCACTTTACTTCTCGGTTTCGTTTGGTTGAAAATGCAACCGCATCAGTTGGTTGGCTTTCAGCGCCAGCATGGCGTAGGCATGCCCATCACGATCATCGCTGAATTCGACTTCATAGACATCTGGGGCAAGCAGTTCGACGATGGTTCCAACCTGCCCGCGCAGCAGATTTGCCTGCGGTAGATCCTCAGTCAGCGCGACTACATCAAATAGGTTGAACATTTCCCAGTTACCTCAGATTACATAACACGTCGTCAGGCGCGGAAAGCCTTCATTGGTTCTGACTATCCAGCTACTGCGGACAGCGACTTCCTGTCCTTTGTCGCCAATCATGGTGAAATCTATCCTATAGCGCTGTCCATATGCATCTTTTTCGCCCAACATGGCGGTATCGTTCTGGACAGCGTCTAACAGCGCCGATTTCAAAAGTTCTGCATCGTTTGCTGTTAATCCCAATGCCGCCGCAAAGACACGCGCTTTGTGCTTATTTTTTGGATGTGCTTCATTCAAGCAGTAGTCGTGTAACTTCCGAATATCGACAACAGCATCTTCCGCGTTTGGTATCTTCATGGGTGCGATTTATCGTAGTTGCCTTGCTGCTGTGATCGCCTTTTCTATCTCTGCCAGATCGTCGGCGTCAAATCCGATTTCCTCCGCGATTGGTTTGGCACGCCAGCCCGGTTTCCCCTTTGGGGCGTGTGTTCAGCCCGCGCGCACAGGCGACAAGCTGCTGCTGCTTGTCCGGCGGCATGCGGTGAAATTCATCTAACAATTCACGCTCTAAGGTTTGCTCTGCCATCGGTGTACCTCATGGTTTCCATTACAGGCTGTGCCGTGTCCGGGTGGGCGAGGCACACCTCGCCCCTGCAAGGGGATCGCATCATGCAGGGGCGGATGGCTGGGCTTCGTGTCCGCCCGCACGTTCGTTATACCCTCAGCGCCGCCTCGACCCGATCCGCCAGTGCCAGCCACAACAGTGTATCCCGCGCGGCAACGGCGTCATCCATCCAGAAGGTATACTGCACCTGCTGGTAGCCTTCCCCTGCCGTGCGCAGGCGTTCAAATTCGTCAGGTCTTACGCCGAAGTACATCTCGCTCAGTTCCGCCAGCACCCCGTTTGCCAGCGCGTTGGTGATATGGCTGTAGCGCTCGAACAGCGTATACTGCGGCTGCACCGCCCGCGCCAGATCCAGCACCGCGCGCACAAAATTGCCACACCCCGGCGACGGAAACTGCGTCACCGCCTGCTCCGGCAGTTCGGCGGGCGCGCTGGCATAGCTGACCACCGTCAGCAGCAGTTCGCGCACCCATGCTGCGTCCGGGTAGTAACGTTCAAAGACCGGCAGAAACGGCTGCAACTGCTCCGCCGCGATGCCCACGCCAATCAGCGGGTCGAGCAGCGCCAGCAGTCGTTTGAGCGTGTCTTGCAGCGTCGTCCACTGCCGCTGGCGGGCGGCAACCCGCAGCGCCTCAAGGTCGGGGTGGAAAAAGCCGTTCACAGCCGCAGCACCGCCTCAATCGCCAGCAGCAGCAGCTTTTCGCGCGCAGGGGTACGCCCCTGCCAACTGCGATGATCCCATTCGTCCCCGCCAACATCATCGCCGCCATACAACAATTGCCCGAACATCACACCGCGAAACTGCGCCACCGCGAAGAATGCGGATGCTTCCATCTCTACAGTAAGGCAGCCTTCGGCGCGGCGGGCGTTAACCTTTGCGCGTGTCTCGCGGTAGATGGCGTCGTTCGTCCAGGTTTTGCCCTTCAGGTAAGGCACATGGTGATGCAGCAGCGCCGCCTCAATCGCTGTGACCGCGTCCGGGTGCGGCGCGACTTCGCGCGCGGGGGGCAGATAATGGTACGACGTGCCCTCGTCACGTACCGCGCTGGTGGGCACAACCACATGCCCGACGGCAATGTCGCTATCCAGCACGCCTGCCCCGCCGCAAGCAATGAACTTGCGGCAGCCCAGCGCGATCAGCTCGTCCAGGAACGCCGCTGACAGCGGTGCGCCCACACCGGGATGCACCAGCGCCAGCGCCTGCCCGCCGCGCTCCAGCCGGTAAACCGGGTTCCTGCCGATTTCGCTGCCCAGTTCCGTAATCACGGCAGGCTGTTCTGCCGCGATAACTGCCGCGATAACGTCCGCGAAGAAGCACAGCACACAGCGCTCCGGCATGCTGTCCAGTCGCGGCAGCACGCGCGCAGGTTCAATCAGCGCGTCATTTGCTGGATCATATTCCAGAATCGGGAAAAGCTGAGCCGTCAACATTCGCTGTGGTTACCCTTTCGCTTCCAGAAATTCGCGCAGTTGAACGGTGTGCGCCGCACAGTCTGCACCCAGCCCGCGCAGCCAACCGCGATAGCCCGCGTTTGCCTCGCGCGCATCCTGCGGGACGGCTTCGGCACGCGCCCGCAGCGCAAAGTAAGCAGCGCGCAAGCTGGCAATCTGCTGTTCCCAGGTCAGATGCGCCCGCGCGTTGACCGAGTCGGCGTTGAAGTTGTCGAAATCGCTGTAATCAACGTCCGGCTGCTTCCCGGCGTCGAAATCGTCATAACGCCGGTTCGCTTCGGCGATCCAGCCGTCCAGATGCGCCAGCACCTGCCGGGGCGTCCAGTACCCGCACGCGCCGGGTGTCTCGCCGCGTTCGGCGGGGTAGTCCGCCAGCAGCGCAAACAGTGCCGCATACGCTGCGGTGAATTCCTCAAACCGTTGGGTGAATTTGTCGGTCACGGGTGCGCTCCTGTACAGAAAAACAAAACACCGCGTCCTGAAGGTTTCGAGGAGCGGTGGGAAATGGTCTTCTCACGATTGGCTCCTCATCTTTGCAGACGGCTGTCTGCCTGGACTTGGCACCTTCCTGAGGCTTCAGGGGTTGCCGCGAGTTCACAGGGCCGAGTCCCTCCCTCGCTCTTGATGAGATGACAAATGATTTGCTTATTCAAGCATGATAGCAATCTGCGCGGGACGTGTCAAGCAGTGGAATCACCGTCGAGGAGAGACCATCGCGTCAAGACTGGCATGGGTCTCTTCATCACCATGATCCGGAATTGACCTGCAGGGATGCCCGCCGGGTCTTGCGACATCCCTACACTCCCTGCTGTGAAATGAATGGACTACTGGTCGGATAACACCAGATCGTAACCATCATTAGTTTGCTCATCAGCGGGCAGAACCCCGATGCGGCGCAGTTTTGTAACATAATCAACGGCTTCTGCTTCGATATTCCCGATGATGAACAGGAGGTCTTCGTGCAGGGCTGCCTGGTCTGCCACGTTGGGCTGAACAATCAGCGCCACTACATCGCCGTCGCTGTCGCGGGTGAGATAATACGCGGATGCCGAGCTGGGATCACCTGCCTGACTGAGCACTGCAAAGGCAACCTCGCGCCCGCCAGCTTGCAGCGTTTCCTGTGTGACCACCTGATCACCCCCTGAGAAGGAAATCAGAATGTCCATGACCGTATCGCTGGAGGCATGAAAGCCGGAGGGGACAAACACAATCGCCGTATCGGTAGCGGTCGCCGTGTCGCTGCGCATTGCCATCGGCAGCCCCAGGAGACCGCCGCGCCCAATTACCCAGTTTGCCGGAAGCTCAAGATAATGGTCGATGCCGGAGTCAAGTGTATCCGCAACACGCCAGCGGTTCAGCGTCGTGTTATAGGCGACAGCACCCTCCAGCAAGCGCGTAGTCAGCGTCAGCGCTGCATCGCCTGTTTCGCCCTCTACCGTGCTGAGCATGAGCAGCACTGCCGGGCGCAAACTGCTGTGATCGTCAACATACGAAGGAATGGTCATTCTGACGATATGACCATCGCTGTCTTTGACATAATAACGCGACTCCATATCGCCATCTTCGTCGGTGATGGTCGCTGCAAGCACTTCACGACTGCCAGCAGTCAGGGTTTCCTGTCTGGTTAAGGTCTCATCATCATCCAGTTCTTCATTGAGCGCATCGGTAAGGGTTTTGTCAACATAATAAGCTGGATCGAAGGCTCTTGCCGCCAAATCTGCCCGCACAACGCCGCGCACATTAGCAGTCGGGTGCAGTTGCCCGATTGAACCCGCGCAGTCGCACACCCAGTCTGTCGGAAGTTCAACAGTGAGCAGACCGTTGGAGACCGCAAAGGGCACACGCAGTCCGGACCCTGTCACGTTCGCGCTGTCCCCGCTGCCTTCCGGGCTGCTGCCTGCGCTGTTGTCGGCGTTCGACAAAGACTCTTCGGTTGCAGCGCTGCCCACTGCTTCCGTAGGGGCATTCTCCTCGGAGCGCTGCGTCAAGGCTTGCGATGTAGTGTTCGAAGGACTGTTCAGGCGTGGCAAAACGAATAGAACACCGACTAACACACCTAGCAGAACTATGATGCCAGCAATCAATAAAGGCAGTATGCTGCGCCTGCCGCCTCTGGTTGGGGTGGTGCTTTGCTTTTGCATTCCCGGTTTCGCCCGTGCTGGCGCTGTGCCTTTGGGCGCAATCGCGTCAAGTTTTGTCAGCCACTCGCGCGCGGTGGGATGATCAACCTTTTCGAGAATCTTGCGAGCTTCATCATAGCGTTTTTCGTTGATCAGCGCTTTGGCTTTAAGCATCTGCTCTTTAACTGCCATGGAGCTTCCTTTCAAGTATCCTGAGGTTCTCGTGTTGTATGGGTTTCCGGGCGAGGGAGGACGGGCATAACCACTTTATGGACTGGCACACACAGTCTGCGGAATGATGCGGTGCGTGTGCATTAACATTGCAGCGTTAGGGATGATGAATTTATTGTAGACGATATACGCAGTTGCGGCAATTTCTCGGAGGCACACGCAGCACAATGGTGATGCAAAAGCCCTCTTCCGTGTCTCAGGGACATTTGTTCCCTGCCCTAACAAGCGTGTACAATAAGATCAGCGCACGGGAACTTGTGCCGGTGTCGCCGCTGAATTGCCGGGCACCCCTGTACTTCCCGGCAGAGGATCCGTTCGGAACGGTGCTTGCTTGAAGGAAAGCTGCCATGCAAGATCACAGTGATTTATTACGGCAGGTGCGGCTTGCGCTGCAAAACCGCGATTATCCCGAAGCCGTGCGGCATCTTAAGACCGCTGTCCAACTGGCACAGGAGGCGGGCGACGACAGCGCGGCGGGGCGGCATATGGGCAACCTCGCCCTGATCTACTACCGTCTGGGGCAGCCGGAACAGGCGCTGGAATATTTCCGCGAGGCGCTTGAGTGTGCCCGCAAAGAAGGCGACCATGCCACCGAGGACGGCTTGTTGGGCAACATGGGCAACATCCTGCGCGAGCTGCGGCGCTTTGAAGAAGCAATTGACTACCTCAACCGCGCGCTGATTCTGGCGCAGGAAATCGGCGACCAGCGCGGGCGCGGCATCTGGTTGGGCAATCTGGGGCTGGTCTATGATGACATGGGGCAGCCGGACAAAGCCGTTGATCTGCACGCGCAGTCCGTCGCCATCGCGCGGCAGTTGCAGGATAAGCGCAACCTTGCCTCGCGGTTGGGCAATCTGGGCAATAGCTGCGTCACGCTGGGCAATTATGCCGAGGCGATCAAACCGTTTGAAGAGTCCGCCATGCTGTTTGAGGAACTGGGCGACCAGCGCGGCTGGGCGCTGCGCCTGGGGGTACTGGGCAATCTCAACACCGAACTGGGACGCCACGCCGACACCGATGCCGAACGCCAGCGGCGCTTCCGGCTGGCGCTGGATTATTACGCCCAGACGCTGCAACTCGCCCGCGAATTGGGCGATCAGGTAGCGGAGGCAGAACTGGAACGCAGCAGCGGCAACCTGCACGGCAATCTGGGCAATTACGGCGCGGCGATTATGCACTTCCAGCGGGCACAGGCGCTGTTTACGGCGCTGGGCATGCCCCAGCGGTTGGAAGAACTGGCGCAGAATATTGAACTGGCAGCCCAATACCGCGACGGCGGGCAGGAGAATGAGTGAGTTATGTACCAGCGCCGCCGTCAGCGCCGTCCTGCTGTCACGCTGATTTCGCTGCTGCTGCTGGGAACGTTCGCCGGAGTCATTTTTCTGACCGTAAACGCCCTGCGCGCCGTGCAGCGCACGACCTCCGCCGAAACTAACCTC
>DAOTWP010000121.1:0-1574 GCA_034435675.1 Anaerolineae bacterium | reverse complement strand
CAGCAGTCGGCAGCGCGGCGGACTGGGTGCTGTTTGTGGACGCTGACGAGCGCGTGACGCCAGAACTGGCTGCGGAAGTGCGCGCCGCCATCGAGCAGCCTGGTTACGCCGCCTGGCAGATTCCTCGCCACAACTATATCTTCGGACGGCTCACGCTGGGCGCAGGTTGGTATCCTGATTACCAAACTAGACTGCTGCGGCTGGGAGCAGCACAGTATGACCCTGATCGCCATGTTCATGAGCTGGTTCAGCTTGACGGGCCGCTCGGCACAATGCGGCACCATTTCATCCACTATAACTACCGCGATGCGACCCAGTTCTACCACAAGCAGCGTGCGTACTCAGCGTATGATGCTGGCATCCTGTTTGAGCAGGGAGTTCGCCCCCGCCCGCACAACTATGTTCTCCAGCCCTGGCGCCAGTTCTGGTGGCGCTTTGTTACGCTCAAAGGATGGCGTGATGGCTGGCATGGCCTGCGACTTAGTGCGCTGATGGCGTGGTACGAACTGCGCAAGTACCGCCTGCTGGCCGACCTGTGGACGGACCGCCTGGATCGCGAAAAGTAAGCGCGCGGTTCCCCGACCGGGAACCGCGCACGATGCATTGCTCAGCGGTGTTTACTGTTCAATCGGGACCAGCACACCATACCCGCCGGTAGTCCGCTTGTAGAGGACGTTCAGCTGGCCGGTAGTGGCGTTGAAGAACAGGAAGAAGTTGTGACCCAGCAGCTCCATCTGCTCGATGGCCTCGGCCTCATTCATCGCGGTTACGTCAATCTCTTTGCGGCGCTCGATGAGGAAGTCCGGGCCGTTGGTAGTCGTCTCGACTGGCTCTTCGACGTATACCTCGACATCCGGGATTTCCTCGGCAATGTCCAGTTCTTCGACAGTGGCGATATAGCGCTCCGCGCCTTTGCGCCGATGCTTGCCTTTAAAGCGCTGGATGCGACGGTACATATTGTCTACAGCCGCGTCAATGGCCTTGCGAATATCTCCGGCGTTTTTCTCCTCGGCGCGCAGGATGGCGCCGCGCTCATGGCGAATCGTGATCTGGGCGATTGACATATTCTCGCCGCGTTTGGTGTGCTCGTTCGAGAGATCCACGCGCACATCCACGATGTTCGGCAGGTAGCGATCCAGCCTGTCAAGTTTCTTGCGCGTATATGCCTCAAGCGGTTCGGTGATTTTCATGTTGCGGCCTTGAATAATGACATCCATCGCAGACACTCCTTGTGGATAGATACAAACGGTGTCAGCCGCGTGCGGCAGTGACAGTGAGACCGTAAACAGACTGTGCTCCGGCTGCCAGCGCTGCCTCTGCGCAGGCTGCCAGCGTGGAACCAGTAGTGTACACATCGTCAACAAGCAGGACGACATGCCCCATCACAGTTTCAGATTGTGCTGCAAACGCGCCGGCCATGTTCATCTGGCGCTGGTTGTGATTCAGCCCCACCTGCGAACTAGTTTGGCGCAGACGGCGCACTGCGTCGGGCATACATGGCAGGCCGGTTAGCGCGGCCAGCCTTTGCGCTAGAAGCTGTGATTGATTGTAGCCGCGCTCTGCCAGTCGCGTCG
>DAOTWP010000120.1:0-16789 GCA_034435675.1 Anaerolineae bacterium | reverse complement strand
GTGCCATTGCCCGCGCCGCAGTCTGCCCTTGCAGGTACAGGTCTGCGCCGACGAAGAACAGGCGGCTGTTGGTGGCGTCGGTTTCGCTGTTGAAGGTGGCTACCGGGATACCTGCGGCAACGGCGGCGTCAATGAACGGCGCCATGCCAGCATCGCCCGCGATCGTCGCAATGGCATCATAGCCCTGGGCAACAGCGGCTTCCACGCCGGGGGCGAAGTTGTCGGCGGTGTGCGTTTCGCCGGGGATAATCCAATCAACGGTGACATTATACGGAGCCAGTTCCGCAGCAGCGGCTTCGACACCCTGCTTGACCGGAATCCAGAACGGGTTGTTTTCCAGACCGAGCACGGCAATGCGCAGCGGTTCGGCGGGCATCACGTTCAACGGCATCACGACGCCTTCATCCAGCGGCTGGCACTGCGAGTCAAATGCCGGTCCGGGAGGCAGGTCCTGGGCGACAGTGCCGCCGGAAACGAGCAGGACGACGATCAGGATAAGTAGCAAAGTTCTGGCGAATTTCATGACTTTCTTCTCTCCTTTATTAAAGGTACTTCTTAGTTAGCAAGAAGTGTTTCCCGAAGTCCAATGGTGTTTTTTCGATAGTGTCTCTCTCCTCCAGACTCCTCACGGACAGACCCAACTGCAAACATCAGATGTGCAGGCACGAAGACGGTATTTAGCGTCTGCGTCTGCGCCATTGATCAAATGCCACAGCCACTACGATTACGGTGCCGATGGTGATTTGCTGGGCATAATTGGGGAATTGCAGCAGCACAAAGGCGTTGCGCACGACTGCCATAATGGCGGCACCGATAATCGCGCCTAAAATCGTGCCTTCGCCGCCCATCAGGCTGGCGCCGCCGATCACAACTGCGGCGATCACCAGCAGTTCGATACCTGTGCCGGCATTCGTCGCGGCAGTCTGCACCAGCCCGGCAGAAATCACACCGGACAACGCGCACAGCACACCGGTCAGGGTATAGACGAAGACTTTGACACGATCTACCGGTACGCCGGACAGCCGCGCCGCCGGTTCATTGCTGCCCACCGCGTAAATCTGCCGCCCCAGCACGGTATAGCGCAGGAACAGGCTGAACACGATCACCAGCACGAACATCAAAATCACCGGCACGGGAATACCCCGTTCAAGGAACGGCAGCTGCACAAAGCCGTTGCCCAAAAAGGTCAGCCCTTCATCGCGCAGCGGTACGTTGCTGGCAACAGTGCCCTGCAAGCCCGATGCCAGCAGATAGGTGATCCCGCGAGCTGCGCTGAGCATGCCCAGGGTGGTGATGAACGGGTTGACTTTTAGCCGGGTGATGATTAACCCGTTAGCGAAACCGAGCAGCCCGCCAAACCCCAAGCCCAGAATGAACGCAGGCAGCGGAGAAGCTACCTCGGTGTAAATTAGCCGCGCGACCAGCAGCGAGGACGCCGCGAGAATCGAACCCACTGACAAATCAATCCCTGCCGTGACAATCACCATTGTCATGCCGATAGACATAATGCCGATGGTAGACATGCCGCGCAGCACGTTAAATACATTCAGTTCTGTCAGGAACGACTCACTGAGCAGCGACATCGCCACCACCAGCACAATCAGTGCCATGAGCACGCCGATTTCGCGGATTTGCAGAAGCCGCTGGAGGACACCCAGCGCGCCGCCCTGGGCGGTCGTTTCAGAGACATTTTCGGGGGGAGTGGCGGTGCTTAATCCGGTCATAAAACGTTCTCCAAAGAATTCAAAAGCCGAAAGTACGAGTCATCTACAGGGGCAGCCGATCTGGCAGGAGGACACAGATACAAGTCAGGTGGCTGCTTCCCCCTGTGCAGCATGTCGTCGTTGGCTGGTGGTCAGCATGGCGATAATCATCAGGCGATTTAATAAGTTTAATATACAAACTAATGCCAACTGTCCCTATCATACAAAGCTCTGCGCAGCACGGCGGGTAACAAATGTCACCCCTAAACTGCGTAAAATGTCATATCCCGGTAGACTCAATCCGACTCAGGGATGCTTTGAACCTGTGGGTCGAGGTGCGACCAGATGAGCATTACGTGAGTCGTGATCACCCCGGCAGCCTCGTCAGGATTGCGGGTGCTGAGCGCATCTACAATCGGCTGGTGCGTGTTTGCCAGTTCGACCAGATTGGGGAAATACTGCCGATGGGTTTGCAGGACAAAGCGCTGAATCTGCGCGTAAAGGGGCAACCATGTATTCAGGTAAACCGGGCTGCCCGCCCATTCACACAGACTGCGATGAAACAGCATGTCGTAGCCGACCAGCATGCGCAGATCGTCATTTGCCCCTACCAGGCGCATTTTGTCCACCAGCCCTTGCAGTTCTTTGAGCTGCGCGCTGGTGATGTGGCGCGCCGTATGGCGAATGGCAAAACCTTCGACAGCGCTGCGAATGGAAAAGAACTCATAAATCTGATCCGTCGTGACCTGCGTCACAAACGTCGCCCGGTGGGCGCTGCGCTCCACCAGCCCATCACGCGCCAGGCGTTGAAGCGCCTCGCGTACAGGTCCCTGGCTGGTGCCCAGCCGGTCAGCAATTTCCAGCTCGACGATTTTGGCACCGGGGCGCAGCACACCTTCGACAATCTGGGCGCGCAGGTATTCATAGACCTGATCGCTGAGAGACTGCGGACGCAGCCCCGACGACCTATCGCGGGGGAATTCTGAAGTACTGGAACGCCTTGACTTACGATCATCCATAGGTTAACATCAGTTTAATTATCAATAATTGATAAATGATTGTAGGGCAGACCGTTATGTTTGTCAAGCAACCCGCACGAACGCGCGAAGAGACACAATTGCCAGTTCGCGTTGCTTGACACAGGCAGGCATGAGGGTTAGATTAAACTTAGTTTATTTATCATCCAAACTAATGATCGGATCGTTCATGATGCCGCGCGTCTCTGTTGACCATTCCACCATGCGGGAGATGAATACCGCTTTGATTCTGAAGACTATTCGGCAGCATGAACCCGTCTCGCGCGCCGGGCTGGCGCAGATTACCGGGCTGAACAAGGCAACCGTTTCCAGCATGGTACGCGATTTGCTGGCGCAGCAGCTCGTGCGCGAAATTACGGGGGAGATTCCGCCGGTCAATGTAGAGGTGGGGCGTCCCGCAATCAGCCTGGAACTCAACCCGAACGCCGGTTATCTGATTGGCGTAGAGCTAGGCGTAAATTTCATCCTCGTGATTGTGACCAATTTTGCACAGCAAGTGGTGCTGCGGCGCTACAAAAGCACCGCCGATGATCGCAGTCCGGAAAAGGTGCTGCGCCAGCTTACCGCCCTGCTGCACGACATTCATCGCGAGATTGAGTCGCACGGGCGCAAGGTATTCGGAATCGCGGTAGGTGTCGCCGGACTGGTGGATATGGCGAACGGGATTGTCCTGTTTGCCCCAAACATGGGCTGGGAAAATGTGCCGCTGCAAGACTTTTTACAGGCGGAGTTCAATATCCCACTGTATATTGCCAACGAGGCAAACATGGCGGCGCTGGGCGAAAGCTACCACAAGTCCAATCAGGCGAGCGAGTTCCTGCTCTACGTCAGTTCCGGTATCGGCGTGGGCGGCGGCATCGTCATCAATGGCGAACTGCTGACCGGCATTTCCGGTTTTGCAGGCGAGATTGGGCATATGACCGTGCAGCCGGATGGACTCGCCTGCCGCTGTGGCAATTACGGCTGCTGGGAGACTGTCGCCAGCCAGCAGGCATTGTTCCGCTATGTACGCGAGGAAGTGAATGCCGGGCACAACACACTGCTGCTTGCAGCGGCAGGCGGCGATCTGCACAGCCTGACCGTGCCGATGCTGGTCACGGCGGCGGACAACGGCGATGGTGTCGCCAGAACCGCGCTGACCCGCGTGGGCGAGTGGCTGGGCATTGGTACTGCTAACCTGATTAACATCGTCAGCCCGCAGCAGGTGGTGCTGGGCGGACCACTGGCACATGCGCACCGCTATGTGCTGCCGGTTATTCGCGATGTCGTCAACCGCCGCGCCTTTCCGCATATTCGCACAACAGTGGACATCTCTATTGCTGCTTATCTTTCTGATGCAACCGCAATGGGCGGTGTGGCGATGATTCACAAGGATGTGCTGACCCATCCCATGCGCTGGATGCCATCCTGACGACTGCCCTACCTTATGAAGGGAGGAACGAGGTGTTTACGGTTGATTTGCAGCCCGTTGGGCGGCGGGTGCAGGCAGCGCCAGGCGAAACGCTGCTGGAAATCGCCCGTAATGCTGGCATTGAGCTTTCGACGGTGTGCGGCGGTATCGGGGTATGCAATAGCTGCCGTGTTCGCCTGATCGCCGGCAAGCTGAGCGCGCCCACCCTGGAGGAAGAAGCCGCGTTTCGTCCGGAAGCGCTGGCAGCAGGCTGGCGGTTGGCGTGCCAGGCAGAACCCCGCAGCGCCGTCACAGTCGAGATTCCCGCCGAGTCGCTGACCGCGCCGCAGCGCTTGCAAATTGAAGGGCAAGGCGCAGCGCTGGCGCTTGATCCGCTGATTACCACCGTTCCAATAACGCTGGAAGCGCCGCATCTGGGCGACCTGCGCGCTGATGATCTGCGCCTGCGTGATGCGCTGCTGGCAGCAGGCTGTGGCGCTGTCCAGATGCCGCTGGCGGTGCTGCGCACTGTACCGAACATCCTGCGGGCACAGGCATGGCGCGGGCAGGCAGTGCTGCACAGAAACTGCCGGTTGGTTACGCTGCTGCCGGAGGGACTGCCCATTGCCGGGTTGGCGGTAGACGTGGGCACCACCAGCATCGCGGCTTACCTGCTGGATTTGCAGACCGGGGTGGTGCTGGCAAAAGCCGGCGCGATGAATCCGCAGATTGCCTATGGCGAAGATGTTGTCAGCCGCATTCGTTATCTCAACGACTCCGCCGACTCCGCCGCCCACGCAGGTATAAATATCCTGCGCGCGCGCCTGCTCGATACCCTCAACAACCTGCTGGCACAGCTTTGCGCCGAGGCGGGGTTGGATGGGGGGCAGGTGGTGGACGCAGTGATTGTGGGCAACACGGCAATGCACCACATCTTCGCCGATTTGCCCGTACAGCAGCTTGGCGAAGCACCCTATGTGCCTGCCGTGAGCGCCGCGCTTGAACTGAGCAGCGCCGAAGCCGGGCTGAAGATTGCCCCAGGCGCGGGCGTGTATCTGCCGCCGAATATTGCCGGGTATGTCGGTGCGGATCACAGTGCCATGCTGGCAGCGGTGCGGATCTGGGATGCGCAGGAAACTACGCTGGCGCTTGACATCGGCACGAATACCGAGGTGACGCTGGCGCATGGTGGGCGCTATTACACCTGTTCGTGTGCCTCTGGACCCGCCTTTGAAGGGGCGCACATTCGCGATGGCATGCGCGCTGCGGCAGGCGCAATCGAACGGGTGCACGTGCTGAACGGCGCGGTGAAGCTGGAAACCATCCACCACGAGCCGCCGGTAGGAATCTGCGGCTCAGGCATTCTGGATGCGGTCGCTGTAATGGTGCAGCTTGGCGTGGTTGACGGGCGCGGCGCACTGCGCGCGGGTCATCGCCATGTTGACCAGATTCACGGCGAAACCGGCTTTGTGCTGGCGGGGGCGCTGGAAAGCGGGCACGGGCGTCCGGTGCTGGTGACACGCAAGGATGTTGCCGAGATTCAACTGGCGAAGGCGGCAATTCGCGCGGGCATTGAAGTGCTGCTTGACGCCGCGGGCATCACGGCACAGGCAGTCGAACGTTTCGTGATTGCCGGGGCGTTTGGCAGCTATATCAACGTCGAAAGCGCCGTGCGCATTGGCATGTTTCCGGCGCTGCCGCTGGAACGCTTCGAACAGGTCGGCAATGCAGCGGGCATCGGTGCTACCCATTTACTGCTATCCCGTGAACTGCGGGCGCGGGTGGCGGCACTGACAGCGGAAATTCAATATCTTGAACTGACGGCTGAAGCCGATTTTGAGATGCGCTTTATTGAACAAATGGCGTTCTGACGGGCAGCATAACGACAAAGGAACAGCATGAACACAACCATCACAGGCAGCCAGATGATCGCCGGGGCGGCAAGCCGCGAGGGCACGCAGACCTTCGGCAGTGTGAACCCGCACACTAAGCAGGCGGGCGAGGTGCAGTTTGTCAACGCCACGCCTGCCGAGATTGACCGCGCTGTACGCGCCGCCCAGGCGGCATATGCGGAGTCGCGGCGTTACCCGGCGGCAAAACTGGCAGCATTTCTCGACCTGGTCGCCGCTGAGATTGAGGCACTGGGCGATGCCCTGCTGGAAGTCACCGACGCCGAAACCGGGCTGGGGACAGCACGCCTGAGCGGCGAACGGGGGCGCACTACCGGGCAGTTGCGCAAATTTGCGGCGCTGCTGCGTGAGGGCAGCTATGTTGAAGCGATCATTGACACCGCGCAGCCAGAACGCCAGCCCGCGCCCCGCCCGGACATTCGCCGGATGCTGTTTCCGATTGGACCTGTCGCCGTGTTTGCCGCCAGCAATTTCCCCTATGCCTTCTCGGTGGCGGGCGGCGATACCGCGTCGGCATTTGCGGCGGGCTGCCCGGTGATTCTCAAGGCGCATCCCGGTCACCCGGCAACGTCGGAACTGGTCGGGCAGGCGCTTACGCGGGCAGTGGCGGCGGCGGGCTTCCCTGCCGGGTTTTTCGCGCTGCTTCAGGGCGACCAGATCGAAGTCGGTCAAAACCTGGTGACACATCCCGGCGTGATGGCAGTTGGCTTCACGGGGTCGCTGCGCGCTGGACGCGCCATCTACAACGCGGCGGCGGCGCGCCCCACACCGATTCCGGTCTATGCGGAAATGGGCAGCATCAACCCGCTGGTGCTGCTGCCGGGGGCGCTGGCGCAGCGCGGCGCGGACATCGCGGCAGGGCTGGCGGCATCGGTGACATTAGGCAGCGGGCAGTTTTGTACCAATCCGGGGCTGGTCTTTTTGGTGGATGGCGCCGCCGGACAGCAGTTTCTCAGCGCATTTGTGGCGCGCATGCAGGAAAAACAGCCCGGTGTGCTGCTCAATGCACAGATTGAGCGCGGACTGGCACAGGCAGTGGCGGGTACAGCAGCGCATCCCGCCGTCAGGGTGCTGACCGGCGCAGAACCACTGCCAGTAGATTTCTTTTGCTACCCGCATACGGTGCTGCACACCACAGCGCGTGCGTTCCGCGAGGACGAAGCGCTGCAAGTCGAGCATTTTGGTCCCGTAACACTGGTTGTGGGGTGCGAGTCCCCGGATGACTTGCTGCACACGCTGGAACATCTGGACGGCAACCTGACCGGCAGCATCCACGCGACAGACGATGACCTGCCGCTGGCACGCGAGGTCTTTGAACGGCTGCGTGAGCGTGTTGGGCGGCTGCTGTGGAACGGTTACCCGACAGGCGTTGAAGTCGTCCATGCCATGCAGCACGGCGGTCCCTACCCGGCGACGACTGCCCCGGCGACGACATCAGTGGGCATGACGGCGATCAAACGCTTTATGCGTCCGGTGGCGTTCCAGAACATGCCCGCCACGCTGCTGCCCCCCGCGCTGCAAGATGACAATCCGCTGGGTATCTGGCGCATTGTGGACGACCAGTGGACACAGGCGGCAAGCGCGCAGTAACGTGTTCGCTTTATTACAAGGAGCTGCAAAAACCTATGCAAAGACTGAAAGATAAAGTGGCGCTGGTCACCGGGGCGGGCGGCGGCATTGGACGCGGGATCGCCCTGCGCTTCGCCCGCGAGGGCGCGGCGGTCGGTGTGCTGGACATCAACGCTGAGGCGGTGAACGCGGTGGTTGCGGAAATCCGCGCGGCAGGCGGCATGGCGCTGCCGCTGGTGACGAATATCACCCAACCCGATCAGGTGCAGGCGGCGGTCGATCAACTGACGCAGGCGTTCGGCACGATCACCGTGCTGGTCAACAATGCGGCGGTCATGCCCTCCGGGCGGCTGCACGAAACCAGCCTTGAGGATTTTGAACGCTGCGTGGCAGTCAACCTGCGCGGCATGTTCCTGTGCAGCAGCGCGGTGATTCCCGGCATGCTGCAAGCGCGCAGGGGCAGCATCATCCACATGGCGAGCGTCACGGCGATTCTGGGGCTGCCGGGCATCGCAGTCTATTCGATGACCAAAGGCGCGCTGGTGGCACTGGCACGGGCGATGTCTACCGACTATGCGCGGCTGGGTATTCGCGTCAATTCCGTATCCCCCGGCACGATTGACTCGCCGATGCTGCACAATTTTGTGGCGCAGCAGTCCGACCCGGAAAGCATCCGCCGGGCGTTCGACGATATGCATCCTATCGGGCGGGTGGGCACCATTGAAGAAGTTGCCAGCGTGTTCGTGTTTCTCGCCAGCGATGAATCCAGCTTTGTTACCGGCGCGAATTACGAGGTAGACGGCGGGCTGGGCGTGAAGGGCGAACAGCCGCAGGACAAACCCGCAGAACCGCCGAACGCTAAACATTCCGTGCTGGAAATCTGAGGAGGGACGGTGATGGAAATTGCAGCGGGCATTCATCAAATCAAGTGTACCTTTGGCGCGGGGCGGATGGTCTTCGTCTATCTGCTGATCGGGGAGAACGCGGCAATGCTGGTAGACACGGGCTGCGCCCACAACCCGCAGCAGGACATTCTGCCGTACATGCAGCAGATTGGCTTCGACCCGGCGCGGCTGACCTATATCCTGATTACCCATTCCGATCTTGACCATCAGGGAGGCAATGCGCCAATGAAAGCGGCAGCACCGCAGGCGCTGCTCACCTGCCACAACCTCGATCGCCCCTGGATTGAGGACGCCGAAGCACTGATCGCCGGGCGTTACAGCCAGTTTGAACAGGATCACGGCATCGGTTATGGTGATGCGGGCAAAGCGGGCATCCGTGCGGACACACTGTGCGCGCCCATAGACCTGACGCTCAGCGGCGGCGAGCGCTTCCGCCTGAGCAGCGATTGGGTGGTCGAAGCTGTACATACGCCGGGGCATACCTGGGGGCACACGGCGGTTTACGACCCGCGCAGCAGGACCCTGATTTCTGGCGAGGCGAGCATGTGGACGCACATCCCTAATGATGACTGGACGCCCGCCATGCCGCCCACCTACTGCTATGTGGATACCTATCTGGCGACACAGGATCGCCTGCTGACGATGGACATTGATCTGCTGGCGTCGGCACACTGGCAGTTGCAGCGCGGCAAAGCTGTCGCGGCGTATCTTCAGGAAAGCAGGAATTACTGCCTGCATGTGGAACAGGTGCTGCTGGACTATGCCCGCGCGGGTAACCGTTTTACCCTGCGCGAAGCCATTGACACGCTGGGACTGACGCTGGGGGGCTGGTCGTCCAGCACCAATCAGGACTTCAGCTATGGTATGCTCGGCAATCTGGATCGCCTAACCCGGCGCGGGCTGTTGACCACCAGCCGCAGCAGCGCGGGCTTTGTTGTCTGGAGCGCCGCCTGATGGAGACCTCCCTGCTGGTACGTTTTTATCATCCTGAACACGGGGTGCGGGTCGGGCTGCGCGACGGGCTTCGCGACGGATCAAGCGACAGCGCAAGCGTGGCGGACATCACCGGCGCGCTAGGCTCTATCGAACGCTTCCTGCAGGGCAGCAGTGGGCGCGTGGCTGCCGCCATCGCGGATGTGCGGGCAGCGGCGGCGAACGCAGCACTGCGCTACCCGGCGGCGCTGTTTGACAACGCCCCCGCCGAAAGTCTGCCGCACTGGCTGCCCCCGGTGGATGTACAGGATGTCTGGGCATCGGGGGTGACTTACGAACGCAGCCGCGCGGCACGCCAGGAAGAAGCAGCAGATGGCGGCGATGTTTACGCCCGCGTGTACGCTGCCGAACGCCCGGAACTGTTCTTCAAGGCACGCGGCGAACGGATTGTCGGGCATCTGGCGCAGGTCGGCATCCGCGCCGATGCTACGTGGAATGTGCCGGAACCGGAACTGGCGGTAGTGCTCAACCCGGCGCTGGAGGTGGTTGGGCTGACCATTGGCAACGACATGAGCAGCCGCGACATTGAAGGCGCGAACCCGCTGTATCTGCCGCAGGCGAAGGTCTACACGGCAAGCTGCGCGCTGGGACCGGGCATTGTGCTGGGCGCGCAGACGCATTACCCACAAACGACGATCCGGGTGCAGGTGCTGCGCGCGGGGCAGGCGGTATTTGAAGGCAGTGTGCACACCAGCGCGATTCATCGTCCGCTGGCAGTGCTGCTGGACTATCTGGGGCGCAGCAACCAGTTCCCGGCAGGCGCGGTACTGCTGACCGGAACGGGCATTGTTCCTCCCGCGGCATTTACGCTGGCGGTGGGTGATCGGGTGACAATCACGATTGACGGCATCGGTACCCTGCAAAACACGGTGCGCGTCGTCTGACAGGCGAATCAGGATGAAAATCACGGCAATCGAGAGCCTCCAATGGCGCGCGTACCCCCGGCTGATGGTCGTGCGGGTACACACGGACGCAGGCATTATCGGGTTGGGGGAAACGGTAGACAAAATACCCGGCGCCAAGGGGGCGCTGCACGGCACGGTTGCCCCGCTGGTGCTGGGGCAGGAAGCGTTCGACATCGAGGGGCTGTGGCGCTTCGTGATGGACAACATCATGTATCACGGTTACGCCGGGGCAGAAACGCGCGCGTTGTCCGCGCTGGAACTGGCGCTGTGGGACATTATGGGCAAAGCATATAACGCCCCACTGGTGCATCTGCTGGGCGGGCACACGCGCGAAACCGTGCCCACCTATAATACCTGCATCGGCACACCCGCGCAGCCAGACTACGAAGCATGGCAGCACGACGCCGGGGCGCTGGCGCGTTCGCTGCTGGCGGACGGCATCCGCGCGATGAAAATCTGGCCCTTCGACCCGTTCAGCGAAGCCAGCTTTGGGCAGTATATCTCGCTGGCGCAGGTGGAGGCAGGCTTGAAGCCGGTGCGCCAGATTCGGGATGCGGTGGGGGAAGAGATGGAAATTGGCATTGAGTGCCATTTCCGTTGGAACCGCGCCAGCATGGAACGCATCGCGCGGGCGCTGGAACCGTACAATATCCTCTTTCTGGAGGACGTACTCCCGGCAGTCCACGCCGAAGAAATCAAGCTGCTGGCAGCGCGCACAACGATCCCGATTGTTGGCTCTGAACTGCTGATGACTCGCTGGCAGATGCGCACATGGATGGAACAGCATGTTGCGCAAATCCTGATGACCGATCCGGTCTGGAACGGCGGGATTGGCGAAACGCGCAAAATCGCTAACATGGCAGAGGCATATGGGCTGCCGCTGGTGCTGCACAATGTCGCCGGTCCAATCTGCCATGCTGCCTGTATGCATCTGGGGGCGCATCTGCCCAACCTGTATTTTGTCGAGTCTGTGCGCGCCTTTTACCGCACCTACTTCCCCGTGCTGAGCGATTTTACGCCGACGCTGCACAACGGGCAGCTCAATGTGCCGTCGGGACCGGGGCTGGGCGTTAACCTGAATCCGGCAGCGCTGGAACGCGATGACCTGATTCGCGAGGTATCCGAGGGCGCAGGGCTGGCACGCGGGCGGCGCGCTATGGGCGATCACTGGGCGGTGGAGGAAATTCGTTAGCCTTGCAGGGTGCCCAAACGGTCACACAGCCAGGATGTGCCTGTGTTTTTAGCAAAAAGAGACATTTGTCATACCGGAATCAGGATAGCGGGCGGGGGGATTCTGGGCATGGCGAGAGTAGCATAACAGTACTTCTTGATGATGCAAGGGGACAAAAAATGAACTGGTCACAACTGCTGGCAGAAAACAGCATCATTGTTGCCGATGGCGGCATGGGCACAATGCTGATGAGCATGGGCTTGACACAGGGCGACCCGCCGGAACTGTGGAATGTGGAACGCGCCGACGACATCCGCAGTGTTCACCGTGGTTATATCGAGGCGGGCGCGCAGATTGTGCTGACCAACAGCTTTGGCGGCAACCGGCTGCGCCTTGAGGGGCACGGGCTGGCACCACGCGGCGCGGAACTCAACCGGGCAGCGGCACAACTGGCACGCGAAGCCGTGGATAGTGCCGGGCGCGGCGTGGTCGTGGGTGGCTCGATAGGACCAACGGGGACGTTCTTTGCGCCAATGGGCACGCTGACGGTGGAGGAAGCCACCGAGATGTTTGCCGAGCAGGCGCGCGCGCTGGTCGAGGGCGGCGTGGATGTGCTGTGGATCGAAACCATGTCCGACTTGCAGGAAGTGCAGGCGGCAGTGCAGGGCTGCCAGCAGGCAGCGCCGGATGTCCCCTTTGTCGCCACGATGACGTTTGATACCAGAGGGCGCACGATGATGGGCGTTACGCCGGAACAGGCAGCGGCGCGCATGAAGGCGCTGGGCGCAGCGGCGCTGGGCGGCAACTGCGGCAACGGTCCGGCGGAGATTGAGCAGGTGATCGTCAAAATGCATGCCGCACAGCCGGACACGATTCTGGTCGCCAAGTCCAATGCCGGGATGCCCCGGCTGGAAAACGGCGTTGCCGTCTATGACGCCACGCCGGAAGACATGGGCGGGTATGCGCAGCGCGTGCGGGCATATGGCGCGCGCATTATTGGCGCATGCTGCGGCAGCACCCCGGCGCATATCGCGGCGATTGCGGCGGCGCTGGAGGACATGGCATGAGCCGGTTTGTCGCGTTGACGTGTTCCGCACTGGCGCGCAGCATCTATGCGCTTGCCGCCACCAGCCCGCACACGGTAACGGTGCGCCTGTTTGAACAGGGACTGCACAACCAGCCGAAGAATCTGCGCAGTGTGCTTCAGGCGCAGATTGACAGCATTCAGCCTGGCGAGTGTGACGCGATTCTGCTGGTTTACGGCATGTGCGGCACAGCCACCATTGGATTGACCACACAGCACACGCCGCTGGTGATTCCGCGTGCGCATGACTGCATCACGCTGTATCTCGGCTCTAAGGAGCGCTATCAGGAGGAATTTGAGGCGCAGCCCGGCACATACTGGTACAGCGTGGATTATGTCGAGCATCTGGCGCAGGGCAGCAGCGTGGCGCTGGGCGCTGCCAGTATCGAGGCGGAAGCTGCCGAATATGAACGTTATGTGGCGAAGTTTGGCAAGGAAACGGCAGATTTGCTGATCGAAGAACTGCGTAAGTGGTCACAGCATTACACGCGCGCGGTCTTCGTGGATATGGGCAGCGCGGATCATGTCGGCGCAGAGGCGATGGCGCGGCAGAAAGCCGAGCGCGAAGGCTGGCTGTTCGAGCGCATCCAGGGCAACCGCCGCCTGCTGGAACTGCTGGTCAATGGCACATGGCAGGAGGACGATTTTCTGGTCGTCGCGCCCGGACAGCGCATTGAGCAGACGTATGACGCGGCGCTGGTCAAAGGTGCTGCGCTGCTGGTTTCCGCAACACCCTGAACCACCGCCGCTGCCGTCAGCCAATACCGCAGTACAGCAGGCTGTTTTGTGCGCTGCTGCCCTGCCAGCCGATCACCGTCCCGAATGGGTGCTGAATAGCGCTGATGGTGTCGGTGGTGGTGTTCCACAGCAGCATGCGGGCACTGTTGTCATCGGCAAAGGCACGGAACAGCAGGTAGCGGCTGTCTGCTGACCAGCCCGGCACGTAGAAGTGATCTGCCTCTACCGGCATGCGTTCGAGCATGCTGGTCTCAGAATCGAAGCGATACAACGCCTCGTAGGTATACACTGCCAGCCAACGCCCGTCAGGTGACCAGATAATCGGCTCGTTGAAATCTGCGAACCAGGGTCGGCTGATGACCATTTCTGTCTCAATCACCGTCTCGCCATCCGAAATCCACAGATGGTCAGACGGGGTTTCGCCTTCCAGCACCACCGTGCTGTACGTCACCGCCAGCCACTCCCCAGCAGGAACAACCTGCAGCACCGCGCCGGGCGTCTGCAAGACCGGGCTGACGCTGCCAGACTCTGGTGCATAGCGCAGCAGGGTTTGTCCACCGTCATCGGTGTTGGCGTCCTCAGTGATGACCAGCAGTTCCTCGCTGCCGTGCATCCACTCCGAGATGTGCCAGATGTGTGCCCCCACGTCTATGGTGTTGAAGCGGTCTGTCTGCGGCTCGTAATAATAATGCAGCGCCCGATCCACTTCGTCGTGGTGCCACAGCAGCAGATAACGTCCATCGGGCGACCAGCCGTTCAGGAAGCCAGAGAAGCCAATATCCCTGAGGTCATCAGCAGTCAGGTCGTACAGCCAGATCATGCCATCGTTATAGACCAGGTAGCGTCCATCCGGCGAAAACGCGCTGGATAACCCGGAGTCTTCCAGCACTACAGAGCCATCCGTGCTGTCAATCAGCCGCCCATATGGGATCAACACGTAACGCCCATCAGGTGACCACAGGGGTCCCTCCGTATTGGGACCCGCCGTGTTGTCAAAAGTGTAAGCAACGTTCTCGGCGACCTTCAGCAGCGTGTACTGATACGCCCCTTCTGTGCCGGTCAGATAGCCCAGGATGTGCCCGTCCGGCGACCAGCGAATGGCGGGATGGCAGCCGTTCAAATCGAGCACTTCAGTGATGAGGCTTTCAGACCCATCCAGTATGTCCACCAGCCGCAGCCTGCGCCGACCTGCGTCCGGGGCATCCACCAGCCAGACATAGCGTCCGTCCGGCGACCAGCCAGCATCAACCCAGCTATCGCCCGTTTTGTCCAGTTCGCCGACCAGCATCTGTTCGCCGCTGTCTGCATTCAGGATATGCACTCGTTCCACGCCGTCACCAGACAGGGCATAGAGCAGCAGCGCATCATCTGCCTGTGCGAACAGGGGGAACGGCAAACCCAGCAGCACCAGCACCAGAAGGGGCAGCAGCAGCTTTTTCATTTGTGTTTCTCCGCTTGTTGCACGATCACGGTGTATTCAGGGTAACACAGCCGAGGCTGTTTGTGTCCGGCGATTGTTCACCGTCTGTCCAACGCCGCAGGTACGCCGCAAGCCGCCGGTTGACGCGCGTTGGGTGTCAGTCCACAATGAAAAGGGTGCTGACCCGCAGAGCTTGTGGACATCTCTGTAACCCCGGAGCGCGATGAACTACGAGATTCACCTGTATGTGCCCAAAGCGGGCAAACTGACGGCTTCGATGATTGAGTGGCTGTTTGCTAACGGGCAGAGTACCAGCCAACCGGAGCAGTTCTGGCCCGTGCGCAAGATCAGACAGCGGGCACTGGCGCGGCTGCTGCTGCGGCTGGATCGTTCGCTGCTGCCGGTGCCCAGCGCGGGCGAGGATGTCGAACTGCATTATCCCGACCCGCAGCTTGGCATTGTCTTTTACGCGCATGATCGCGGCGTGATCGTCTTTTTCCCCTACATGAGCTACAGCGTCTATTCCCGTGTTGTGCTGGGCATCTGCTACACGTACATTCGCTTTTTGTACGAGACGGCGGGATTCTGGAGTTTCGACCCGCAGTTGAACCGGATTGCGCACGGCGCGGATTATCACTCGCTGGAACAAACGGCGGTGCTGATGGATGCGATTATGCCGCGCCTGCTGCAAGGGTAGGCGCAGTATGGATTCGCCATCAAACGATAGACAGGTTAGGGTTGTGACTCAAATGCGCCGATGTCACAGCCTGCTCCCTGCGGGCGGGCGATGCCGCGCTGGTCCGTGGGCGAGCACAGACTCGCTTCGGCAGCGTCAAGCGCCGGGCTGCCAGGCAGCAGCGCATGGGTCAGGGTTGGTCCGCCATTATTTGCCAGCGGACCCAAAAGGGGATTCGCAGCGCTGCCCCAGCCGCACGAAGCATCCGTATTGATGTTAACGCCGCGTGGTGTTACGTCACCGCCCTCGTTGTAGCAGTTAGCGCCAAGACTGTTCGCCAGAATACTGTTGCGCACAATGAGCCGGTTTTGACTGTAGAGATGGATGCTCCCCGTATATTCCTCAGATAAGGTGTTCACATTGTCGGCGATGGTCGTCTGCGCGAGGATGATCGTCGCCGGCACGTCAATCAGCGTAAAGATTGCGGCGCCGCCGATTGCCCGATTCGCGCTCAGCGTGGAGTCGGTGATGATCACAATTCCACTCTCAATAAACAAACCGCCGCCCGCCTGATCGGCGGCATCGTTGGCGGTAATCAGGCTGCGTTTGATTGCGAGCACACCTTCAGTAGTGGCAATGCCCGCGCCGGGCGTTTGCGTGCGATTATTGGCGATTGTGGAGTCCACAATCGTCATATCGCCTGCGTTGACAATTCCACCGCCGCCGCCGGTTCCCGCAGCATTGACATTTTCGGCGATGAGACTGCGGGTGATGCGTGATTTGCCTGAACTGAGAACCCCGCCGGCGCTGCCAAAAACCAGTCCTCCGATGGCGTTGTTGTGGATCTGGCTGTCGGTGATATGCAGGATAGTGTCTTCGCTGGCGATGCCCGCGCCACCGATGAGCATCTGGGTTTCCCCGCTCGCAGCGATGCGGTTGTGCGCTATTACGCTGTCTTCTACAATCAAGGTGCCGCGGATCGCGGAAATACCCGCACCACGGTATTGGGCGGTATTGTTGTTGACGCTGCTTGCATGCAGGGTGAGACTGCCGCCATCGTTAAAGACGCCACCACCAAAATCGGCAGCACGTCCCTCCGTTAGTGTCACAGCACCAAGATGGACTGTATACGTCCCGGTGATGTGGAACACACGGTCAATGCCGTTGGCGTCAATGATCGTGCTGTCGCGCCCCGCGCCGGTGATGGTCATGTCCGCGGTGATGTCCAGATCACCCGCTGCCGCGCTGTCCTCGCCCGTGCCGGTGATGCTCAAGGCGTACAACCCCG
>DAOTWP010000119.1:0-10366 GCA_034435675.1 Anaerolineae bacterium | reverse complement strand
CTGAAAACTCTGCCACCGTTGCGTAGGGGCGGGTCTGAGACCCGCCTCTACGGGAGAAATCACGAGTGTTCAGACCGCATCTGAGGAGCATTCATTTTGATTTATCCATTAGTAGGGCGCGGCGTGCCTCGCCCGGCTAAATGAATCTACGGAAGCCATAACTGAACTGGCGACGAAATCGAGCATCGATTTCCAGCGTCTACGCTCGGTTTGATTCACGGGTGAGGCAGGCTGGCGTCTACGCTATTTCGGCGCCATGCGAATTGCCCCGTCCAGGCGGATCGTTTCGCCGTTAAGCATCACATTTTCGACAATCGCCTTCGCCAGCAGCGCATATTCCGCCGGGTGTCCCAACCGCGAGGGGAACGGCACTTGCTGCCCCAGCGAAATTCGTGCCGCTTCAGGCAGTGCTGCCATCAGCGGGGTGTCGAACAATCCCGGCGCAATCGTCACCACGCGAATGCCGCTGCGGGACAGGTCGCGCGCAATCGGCAGTGTCATACCGACGATGCCGCCCTTCGATGCCGAATACGCCGCCTGCCCGACCTGCCCATCATACGCCGCCACCGACGCCGTGTTGATGATCACGCCGCGTTCGCCTTCGGCATTCGGCTCGTTGCCTTCCATCATCGTCGCCGCCAGCCGAATCACGTTGAACATGCCGATCAGGTTGATGCGAATCACCGTCTCGAACACATCCAGCGGATGCGGCATCCCTTTGCTGGTTGTGCGCATTGCCATACCAATGCCGGCGCAGTTGACGACAATATGCAGCCCGCCAAAGGCACTTTTTGCCAGCTCCACCGCCGCCTGTACGTCTGCCTCGCTGGTCACATCCGCCTGCGCGAAACGGGCGCTGCTGCCCAGCGCTGCTGCCATCTGCTCGCCCAGTTCGGCATTACGATCCAGCACGACGACATGCGCCCCATTTGCCGCGAACAACTCCGCTGTTGCGCCGCCCAACCCGGACGCGCCGCCGGTGATTAATGCGGTTGCACCTTTAAGTTCCATTTTTTCAAAGCTCCTTATTACGGATAAGCCAAGCAGGTTACGAACAATGGGATTAGAGGCAGTCTGAAAATCCCGCCGCCGTTACCTTGATAGGGGCGGTTCTGAGCAGGGGCGATTCTGAAGCCCGCCCCGACTGACGCGGTTTAACACGCTGCTGCGGTAACGGTTCCGCTGGCGTGGTCTGCCGGGTGGTCTGTACCCCACTGCACAGGACGCCACACAGGGGCGTGCTAATGCAGGTCAAAAACTCCATCGGCTAACGTTTTGCTTAGGGTTGAAGCATGTTCAACCCCGCCGATAATCCGACTATTTTCTTAAAGAGCCTGAGCACGCCCGCTGCTGCGCGCTCCGTATTTAATGGTTAAACGTCACAACCCCATTGTTCAGAACGATGAGCACCGTTCTTTTTGATTCAGCCATTAGATTGCCGGGTTTGTCAATATTGATCAGAACCGATCTGAACACTCCGCCGTCGCGCCTGCGCAGCTACAAGGGACGAAGCATGTCGCGCCCTGTGCCCATGACAGCGATAAATGGCTTTAACGTCGATTGCCGCCCCTCACACGCTGACGATGAGCGTGTAGCCGGTCTGCGCGTTTAGCTCGCTGCTGACCAGCCGGATTTCCGTGTCGCTGGGCTGCTCCGCCACCTTAACCGAGATTTCGCCCCGGTCCGTGTGGATGCCCGGACCCTTGCGCACCTGCCAGCCTGCCACGCGCAGCAGGTTGCTTGCCACCTGCAAAATCTGCTGCTGGTTGGGGTGCGGGTGAATGCTCAGGGTGTAGCCGGTTTCTTCGGCAAGCCGGGCGATCTCGGCGCGGCAGCGTTCGCCCACCTGCGGCGAAATGAACGTCAGCACGATCTGATCCTGCTTGAGGCTGGTTTTGTACAAACCTTTGCTGTCCAGCACGTCTTTGATCGCTGCGTAAGCCGCGTTGATCTCCATGCGCGCTCTGCCTGCGGGGGCGCTTACTGCTGCCGGCGCGCTGCCGCCGCTATCCTTCGCCGCTGCTGTGCGCAGGCGGAAGCCGGTCAGGTTGAAGTAATCCTGTTCCAGCGCGGGCAGGTCGTCCGCGCCGGTAACTTCGACAAGCACCTCACGGCGGTCAAGGTAAAACGAGGGTCCCTTGACCAGCCGCGCGCCTTCGGGCAGCAGTTCGTCCACCGCTGCACCAAGCGCCTGCTGGTTGACCTCCTGCTTGACCAGCACATCCCAGCCGGTCTGTTCTTCAATCTGTTCGATTTCCTCAGCGTAAAGCGTGCGCGCGCGTTCGGGGAAGTCGAAGCTGAGCGTGATGCGCTTGCGGTGGGTCTCCATGCCGACTTTGCGCAGCCGCGCTTCCGAGGGCATCAGGCTGAATGCCGTTTCGCGTGCCTGATTCTGCTCCATCGGTCCGTCCTGCAAGGCACGCCGGGGCAGCAGCCCGCCCGGTTCCAGCGTCGCGCCATCGCCTGCCAGCGCCCAGACCACCGCCAGCAGTGCCATCTGCCGGGTAATGCCCTCTGGCAGCGCGTCGTCCGGCGGGGGCAGCAGCGCTTCGGGGTTGACCGGCTGTGCAGCGGCGACCAACTGCTGGCGCAGGTGCAGGGGCAGAAAGTGGTCTTGCAGCGGCTTGACGGCTTGCAGCATAGCACCCACCTGCCCCTTTTTGCCCACGCCTTCGCTGTAGCCGTCCCAGTTACCCAGCACCCACAGCAGGGCATCTGCCGGATACTGGCGTCCTCTGGCGTTGTGGACATCCGCCTCGAAACTGTCAATACCGCCGGAGAGCACCACCCCGGCACGCGGGCGGTTGTTGCTGTCGCGCAGCACCACCAGCTTGCCAACGAGATCGGGGTTCGCCAGCATGATCGCGCGCTGGCGCTGGGCGCGGGTAACCTGCTCTGCCGTGCGCACCTGGAAGGTATCGGCACGCCGCCAGTCCGCCGCGAAGTGAATGCTATCTTTCAGGGCATGCTGCGCCTCGCGTCCGCGTTCGGCATCGCCCCACCACATCTGCGCCAGTTCGCGCGCGCTGAAATAGCTGCCCGCCTGCCCCTTACTGAGCAGCGAGTCCCACAACGCGCGGGGGTCCAGCGGCTGAGTTTCGCTGCCGCTGGTGACGCCGTGCTGCGTGCCCACCCGCCCCAGCGCCCAGGGACGCGGCGGCGCGTTAATCACCACCGTCTGCCCGATCTTTGGCGAGGTGACGCGGCGTTCGCGCTGGCGCAGCGCCGTCGCCAGGCTGTGCCGCGCGCCGGGGTCGCCATGCACCAGCATGATCTCGTCGGCGTCCAGCGCTTCGGCAACGCTGACCAGTTCTGCCTCGTCGGCGTGCGCCGAAAGCGAATACATGTCCACCTGACAGCGCACCGTGACCGTTCTACCATCCAGCTTGATCGCGGCTTCTTCGCCTTCCTGCCGTTCCTTGACCATGCGCTGAAGCACGCGCCCCGGCGCTTCTTCGTCCTGATAGCCCGTGAGCAGAATCGCATGGCGCGGGTCGCTTGCCATTGCCCTTGCATAGACGGTTGACGCCCCGCCGGTCAGCATGCCGCTGCTGGCGACGATCACGCACGGTGTCGGGTCATGGGCAAGCTGTTCGCGCATGACGGCGCTGTCCACCGGCTTAATCTTGCCGCGGAAAAAGAGCTGGTCATCGCCCGCCGCACGCACCGTCTTTTCGGGCAGCAGGTCGGCAAAGCCCACATACCCCCGGCAGACCGCGCGCACCATGCCATCGGCATACACCGGCACATCGAGCAGGTCGCGGTACGCCAGCAGAATTTGCAGGATTTCCTGCGCCCGCCCCAGCGCAAACGCCGGGATCAGCGCCTTGCCGCCGCGCTCGGTGATGCTGCGCAGGGTTTCGATCAGGCGGCGTTCTTCTGCCAGGCGGTTGGCGTGCAGCCTGCCGCCGTAGGTGCTTTCCAGCACCAGCGCGTCCGCCTTGACACGCGGCACTTTCATCGGCAGCACCGCCCGCTGGTCGTTCAGCGAGACATCGCCGGACATAACCAGCACGCCGTCTTCGCCTTCCAGCACCAGCGCCGCCGCGCCCGCAATATGCCCGGCAACATGGTAGGTGACTTGCAGCGCCTCGCCCAGTTTGACCGGCTGGTTGAACTCGACCTGCTGGAACGCCTCTAATAAGCGGCTGCTGGCGATTTCGTCGAAGATTGGCAGTTCCCCTTCCTCTTCCTGGCGCGATTTCATGATGCGCTGCGCGTCTGCCTGGAGAATGCGCGTCAGGGCAATCGTCGGGCGGGTGGCAAGCACAGGCACATGCGGGTACTGCTCGACCACCAGCGGCAGCGCCCCGGTGTGGTCGGTGTGCGCATGCGTGACGAGGATGTAATCCGGTCCGCCCGCCGCGCTGATCGGGTAGAGATCGGGAAGCTGGTCGTTCTGAATGCCGCGATTGCTGCGGGCAGAGATGCGGATACCGGTATCGACCAGGATTCTTTTACCGCCCATTTCAATGAGCGTGCTGCTGGCGCCGACCTCGTCCGCGCCGCCGAGAAATGTAAGCTGCATATGCCCCCTGCTCCTGCTGATCATCCTGCGGGTGTTGTGCTGCAAACGTCGTTTGTGCGCAGCATGCGCGGGCAAACAGACGACCTTTGCAGCACAACAGGATAAGTATAACGCAGAGGAATGCGATTGGGGAAGTTGTCTTGGACTCGCCTGAACATAACACAGACGGTTTCCCCCGCGATTCACCAACAACGTAAAAAACCCGCAAAATCGAAACCCGATTGTTGCAACTGCTTCCCTAGTTACAAGTGGTTAGTGTATGATTAAAATATGGCAATAGATAATCCACGATTACGCTATTACCACTTAGTAACGCCTCCTATAAAGGGCTGGACTGACCCCATCGCGCAATCTACTACTTCATGGGGGCATCCTGCCTCAGTAGGACGAATGATACGCTTTATCCGCGCTAGAGTGTGTGAGGAGATCATATGCAGCGCCGTATCTTCATGTTCGTCCTTGTACTCCTACTCTGCTTATTTTCGCTGAATTTTGGGGCGGTCTTCACTGCTGCGCAGGAAGAGCCGCCGACGGAACCCGGACCGGAAACGACTCCGGTGGTTGTCGTGCCCGAAGCCACCGAAGCGCCCAAAGACCCGGAAACCCCGGTAGCCCCGACGCCGGATACCCCCGCGCCGGAAGCCACACCGGAAGTTCCCGCCCCTACTGAGGCTCCTCCGCCTACCGCAGCACCTGTCAGCGCGCCACCCGTGTTTACGTTCGTGGGCGAAAACGCTTTCGCGGGCACTGCCGGGCAGCCGCTGGTGCTTATGCTGAGTGTTGCCGATGATCAGGGCGTCGTGCGCGTGGTCGTGGATACGCCTGCCAGCGGCGCGGTGGTATCCCTGGCAGTGACCGACCCGGTGGAGACCGATCCGCCGTTCAATACCGCTGTCAGCGTGACCTACACCGCCCCGGCGGAGTTCAGCGGTGTCGAAACACTCACGCTGACGGCTATTGACGCCGAAGGACAGCAAACCGTCGCGACGCTGGAGCTGACCATTGCCGCCCCCGCGCCGGAAAGTACCCCCGAACCGGCAGCCCCCGTGCTGCCGCCCACCGAAACTACAGTGGAGCGCGTGATCAACTACAACCCCACTGCCAGCGAAGAGTCGATTCAGGCGATGCTGGCAGCGTTGGGCGCAGTCGAACTGGAACGCCTGCCGCAGATCGGCGCGATCCGTGTGATCATCCCGCAGGCTTACGGCGAAACGAGCGCGGCGCTGGCGGCAGTGCAGGGCAGCGGCGCGGCAGCGGCGGCAGGGGTTCTCAATGTCGAGCCAATCTACGACTATACGCTGTCTTACAACCCCAATGACCCGCTGTACCAGGGTGGCTATCAGTGGGGGCTGACCGGCAGCTACGGCGTCTACGCTTCCAACGCATGGGATATCTCCGTGCGCGATGGCGCGGGCGTTACTGTCGCGGTGATTGACAGCGGCGTGGACCGCCAGCACCCGGAATTCGCGGGCAAACTGCTGCCGGGCTGGGACTTCGTCAACGACGACAACAACCCCGACGATGACAACGGACACGGCACGCATGTCGCCGGTGTGATTTCTGCCAACACCAACAATGCCACCGGCATCGCCGGGCTGGCGTATGGCGCGCGCATCCTGCCGGTCAAGGTCTGTACCTCCGGTGGTTCCTGCCCGACCTATGAAATCGCCGCGGGCATCATCTACGCGGTGGACAACGGCGCGCGGGTGATCAATATGAGTCTGGGCGGCGGCAGCATTTCGACGACCATTGAGGGCGCGGTGGCTTACGCGATCGCGCGCAATGTGACCGTCGTGGCTGCGGCAGGCAACACCTACGGCACCAGCTACCAGTACCCGGCGTCGTACCCCGGCGTGATCAGCGTCGCGGCACACGCCGGCAACGGGGTTACCGCCGATTTCTCGACCAGCAATGACCGTGTGACCGTTTCTGCGCCCGGTGTCGATATTATGAGCACCGTGCCGCTGGAATACGGCAGCTATGACGATACCTACTCCGGCACCTCGATGGCAAGCCCGCACGTCGCGGCAATCGCGGCGCTGCTGATTGCCGACGGCGTTGCCACCACCCCGGCGAATGTGCGCGAGGCGCTGATCTGCTCGGCGTGGGACAACGGTCCGGCGGCGACCGTGCCCGGATACGACAACGACTACGGCTGGGGCTATGTCCAGGCGGACTGGGCGCTGAACTGGCGCCTCAACTCGGCGGACTGCAAAGTGGTGCAGCCCAACGACAACGTGGAGAACGCCACGCTGATCAGAAGCGTGCCCTTCACGGTGACGCAGCCGGTCCACAGCCGCAGCGTGACCGCGCAGCCCAGCGACCCGAACACCTGCGGCGCAACGCCCGACCAGACCCTCTGGTATCGCTTCGTCGCGCCGACCTCGGACTACTACCAGTTCAGCACCATGGGGTCGAGTTATGACACCGTGATCGGGGTGTATCAGGGGCAGCCCGGCGCGTGGCAGTCACGCGGGTGCAGCGATGATTGGGGTGGTTTCAGCACGGCGATACTGACGTTGCAGCTTCAGGCGGGGCAAACCTACTACATTGTGGTGGATGGCTTTGGCAGCGGCTGGAATGATCAGGTACTCAACCTGGACGTGCGCCGGGCGATCACGGTCAACAACGTGGATCATCAGGAAACGTCGCTGAATCTGTCCTTCCCCGGCACCTGGGCACAAACCGCGCTGGTGGGCGCATCGGGCAATGCCGTGCGCAGCACCACCGACAACAATGCTTACGTAGTGTTCAGCTTCCGCGGGCAGTACTTCGATCTGGCGCGCGTAGTGGGACCGGATCGCGGCTCGCTGGAAGTGTGGGTCAACGGCGCACAGATTGACTTTGACGACGTAACCGCAGGGGTTCAACCGCTGAACAACCGCGCGGCAGTGACACGCGGCAATCAGGTGATGACGATCTTTGTGCCCTCGTCGCAGCCCGGTGAAATCAACACCGTGGTGCTGCGCCGTGCGTCAGGCGGTCCTGCCGGGGTGGTGGACTTCGACCGCGTGCGGGCAGTGGAATCCAGCAATGTGCCGAATGTGGCGGTGACGGCGATCACCGATAACACACTGGGCGGCGGGCAGCCCTGTGCGTCGAAGCGTTTCTGCTTCTCCAACGGGGTGTTCAGTAACATTACCGTACCGGGTTCGCACCTGAACACCGCGACAACGACCAGCGATGTCGGCGCGCGGATCACCTTCCGGGCGACCGGCAGCGCGATCATCATCTTCCGCAACACCGATCCTGGGTTTGGGACGATGGATGTCTACGTGGACGGCGTGCTGCTGGGCGATAATGTGCCCAACAACAGCGCTTCCGGGCAGAAGGTGCCCTATGTGATCAGCGGACTTAGCCCGATGACGCATGTGGTCGAAATCGTCAACAACGGCGGCGTGCTGCAATTCGACGCGGCGCAGGCGCTGACCCCGGCAACACTGGCAGCGGGTCCGATGATCAACGAAAACAGCGCGGCGCTGGTCTACAACGAATTGTGGACCTCGACGGTCATCACGGGTCCGTTTGGCAACACGTACCGCAGCAGCAGCCGTTCCGGCGCTTCAGCGACGTTCCAGTTCACGGGCAACTGGTTCTGCGTGGGTTATGTCCAGCATCCGGCGGGCGGCAATGTGGATGTCTACCTGGATGGGAGCTTCTACACCAGCTTCAACACCAGCGGCGCGCTGGGTTACAACTATGCCTGGTGCAGCGGGCTGCTGGCAGACCAGCTCCACCGCGTGGAACTGCGGCGGGCATCCGGCGAGTTCCGGCTGGATTATGTCTATCCGCGCCGCCAGACGGTGATCACGCCGACGATGGGCACCGTGCAGGAAAACAACGCGGCGATCATCTACGACACATTCTACGGTTCGTGGCTGAACTTCGCAGGTATGTCGCAGGGTGGCTACCGCTATCAGGGTAACGCCGCCCGCTACACCAGCACCAACGGCGCGCGGCTGCGTTTCTACGTCAACGGCACGGGCTTCATCCTGTATACGTCTGTCGGTCCAACGGCGGGCGACTGGGAAGTCTATGTAGACGGCGTGCTGTTCCCGGTGACGTATCAGGGTGTCAGCTATAACTACATCAACCTGTATAACGGGCGCTTCCGCCCGATGGGCTACGGCATCACCGGGCTGACGCCGGGGCTGCACATGATCGAACTGCGCGCGGTGAGCATCCCCGGCGGCGGTTATGTGGACTTCGACGCGGTGCGCGTGTTCCCGTAGGTCGTCTGAGGAATGAGGGGTGAGACACGTCTCACCCCCACCAGGAAAATCTGTGCTAAGACTCTATCCGTAAATTCATCAAGCCGGGTGAGGCACGCCTCGCCCCTACTGATGATTTGTGCCTGAACAAGGGGGTTAACCCCCTTGTCCGCGAACGAAATTGCGTAAGTCCTGTAAGTGCAAACAGATTAATTCTGTGGGATTGTTTCCCGTAGGGGTGGGTCTCAGACCCGCCCCTACATCCGACATTTTCAATTTGGTTGTACTTAAAGTCTGCGGGGCATGCCGCTGGTGTGCCCCGCCATCTGGCTGTGCTTATCTGTTATTCCCGCCCTGCTGTTCCCCTTGAGGTGCATCGTGCGTTTATCCCGGCTGCTGCTCGTCCTTCTGTTCGCCTGGTTGTGCCTGCTGGCTGCCGCCTGTGACAGCACTGCCGCCAGCGGCGCTGCCGTCCTGCCGACCATCGCGGAACTGCCCACGCTGCTGCCCAGCAGCACGCCGCCGCCCGCCACGCTTGTGCCGGCAACCACTGCCGCCCCGCCAACTGCCTCGCCAACTGCCCCGCCAGAGGGCGATGGAACAGACACCCGCCTCGCCGCCGCTGAGCGTACGGCAGCAGCTATCACGCCGGAGCGCACCCTGCCTGCCGCGCCGCCCGCACTCGCGCCGGGAATCGCGCCGGGCGGTCCGACCCCCACGCCCGCCGCCAGCGCCACCTTAGCGCCTGTTGTGCCTACGCCAGACGGTGCAGGCGCACCCGCTGCGACAGCGACCAGCGGCATTGTGATTATCTCGACCACCGTTTCTGACGGCGGCGGTCTACCGGCGGCAACCGACCCCGCTGCTGCGCCCACCTCTGACGGCGCAGCGCCAACCGCTTTCCCCACAGCGCCCCCGCCTGCCAATCTGCCGCCGGGCAGCATCCCCCTCGGTGCGCCGGGCAGCATCGGCATAGGGGAACTGCGCGTGCTGCAAATGCGCCGTCCGGGTGACAGCCTGATGCAGGAACTCGCTGGCACCGTGCCCGCCGTCCCCGCCGGGCAGGTCTGGGTGGCGCTGGAACTGCTGCTGATTTGCGGCGGCGCGGACAACTGCACCCCGGCAGAGTCGGCATTCCTGCTGACCGGCAGCGGCAGCAGCGACTACGCACCCGCCCCTACATTCAATATAGACCCGCGCTTTGCACCGGACGCCTGGCTGGGCAGCCAGACCTGGGGTTATCTGGGCTTCATCGTGCCGCAGAATGCCACCGGGCTGTGGCTGCGCGTTGTGCTCAACGGGCAGACCTACAACTTCGCGCTGGAATAATCTTGCGGGCGCGCGGTGGTGCACCGCCCTGTGTTTAATACCCCTGTTGCGCGGCGAATAATCATTTATCACGTCTATAGAAAGGCGTATAATTTCACGTGAATGTCGTGCGTATTCGCTGCGACTTAGAGCCTATCCATAAACGCCACATTCTGAACAAGGCGGTTCAGCCCCTTGTGCGGGTTTACGGATAGCTATTTACATCAACAGGGGGTGTCCCATGCAATCTAACGGTGTCGCGATTGCCGCAGAAAACCTGAGCTACAGCTACGGCGAGGTCAAAGCGGTGGACGGGATC
>DAOTWP010000118.1:0-39713 GCA_034435675.1 Anaerolineae bacterium | reverse complement strand
TTTAATGCCATGCGGCAGATTGGGGCGGAACGCGCGCTGCATCTGCGCGACCTGCTGCGCGATGTCGTGCGGCATCTGCCGGATGGCGAAGAAGCGCTGTGTTCGTTTCAGGAACGCCTGAAGCTGCTGGACAAAAATACATCTTGACCCTGACGCCGCGTGAGGTTGTAGGATCAGCCAATGCAGACGTTAGCCCATTGAAAGCAGCCTCTCCCCTGGGACAAGCGGATTAATGCCCTTGTTCAGCCGATGATCTGCCCAGGCGCTAAAAAATATCTTCTTCCCTGTGCATTACCCAAAAGAGCAGTTTTTTTCAGCCGCGCGGAAGACAAGAGAGTGAGGTAAACCACCTTGCAGGCTGCACACGTTCAACCCCGTACACGCCGCAGACGCGGCGAACGCGCCCCCAGCAGTGGCGGGCTGGGACGCGCCATCCGCTATTTGTTCAAGCAGCGCCGCCCGGCGTCCATCGCCTACAGCGCGCTCGTTGTTGCCACGCTGGCACAGCTTGCCGTGCCGCTGCTGGTGCAGAATATGATTGATACCGTGACCAACGGCGTCGTCGCCAATGCCATTCTGACAGCCGGACCGGCGGCAGTGCTGGCGGCGCTGCCCAGCACCGGGCGCACCGCCGAGGCATGGCAGGTGCTCAGCGACAATGCCGAAACCTGGCTGGTCGGCGCGGCACTGGTGATTGTGCTGTTTGCCATCGTGCGCGCGGCGTTTTCGTTCGCGCAGGCGTATATGTCCGAATTCGTTTCGCAGGGCATCGCCTTCGACTTCCGTAATGAGATTTTCGCCAAGCTCCAGCGGCTGTCGTTCAGCTACTATGACCGCAACCAGACCGGGCAGTTGATGATCCGCGCGACAGACGACGTGGAAAAAGTGCGGTTGTTCATCGCCCAGGGCTTAGTGCTGACCGCGCAGGCGTTTTTGCTGCTGGGTGTCACCCTGCTGATTCTGCTGCTGACCAACTGGCGGCTGACGCTGGCAATTCTGCCGACACTGCCGGTTGCGGTAGTGTTGTTCATGATCTTTGGCGCGATCTCGCAGCCGCTGTTCGTGCAGTTGCAGATCCGCCTGTCGCGCCTGAACACGATCCTGCAGGAGAACCTTGCCGGGCTTAAAGTGGTCAAGGCATTCGTGCGCGAAAAGCACGAGCAGGCGAAATTCGACGCGGCTACCGACGACATGTTCGCGCAGGCGCTCAAGGTGAACCGCACCTTCTCGTTCCTGTTCCCGGTGGTGTTCCTCATCGCGCAGTTGGGGCAGGCGGCAATCCTGTACTTTGGCGGGCAGCAGATGCTCAATAACACGCTGACGCTGGGTGAATACCAGCAGTTCACGCTGTATCTGGTTTATGTGTTCTTCCCGCTGGGGCAGTTAGGCTTCATCATTTCGCTGATGGCGCAGGCATCTGCCTCGTCGTCGCGCATTTTTGAAATCCTTGACGCCCAAAGTGACGTGGAGAACAAACCCGACGCGCAGGAACTGCCGAGCATTAACGGGCGCGTGGAATTCCGGGATGTGACCTTCCGCTACTTCAACAGCAGCGGCAGCGTGCTGCAAAATGTCAGCTTTGTAGCCGAGCCAGGGCAGACTATCGCCCTGCTGGGCGCAACCGGCAGCGGCAAGACCTCGATCATCAACCTGATTCCGCGCTTTTATGACGCGACCGAAGGCGCTGTGCTGATTGACGGGCATGCTGTGCGCGACGTGACGCTGGACAGCCTGCGCAGCCAGATCGGCATTGTACTGCAAGAGACGAACCTGTTCGCCGGGAGCATTCGTGACAATATCGCCTATGGACGCCCGGACGCCAGAGACGAAGACGTAATCGCCGCCGCCAAAGCCGCCGCCGCGCATGACTTCATCATGGGCTTTGCCGAAGGCTACAACACGCCGGTGGGCGAACGCGGCACGACGCTCAGCGGTGGGCAAAAGCAGCGTATCGCCATCGCCCGCGCGCTGCTGCTCAACCCGCGCCTGCTGATTCTGGACGACAGCACCAGCAGTGTTGACCTGGTGACCGAATACCTGATTCAGAAGGCGCTGGACAGCCTGATGAAAGGGCGCACGAGCTTCGTGATTGCCCAGCGCATCAGCACGGTGCTCAACGCCGATCAGATCCTGGTGCTGGATAAGGGGCAGATTGTGGCACGCGGCAGACACGCAGAACTGCTGGAACAAAGTCCGATTTACGCAGAAATCTACAACTCGCAGCTTGTCGGCGACGTGGAAGTGTCCGACGAAACACTGGCGCAGGCAGAAGCCGCGCAGGAGGGCTAAAACGATGATGGGAGGCATGGACGGCGGACGCCGTCTGCTGGAGCAGGACATCTCCAAGCCCAAAAACCTGAGCGCGACAATTGGACGCTTCGGGGCATATTTCCGGCGCTACTGGCTGGGGTTCGCCTTCGCTATGCTGCTGGTCACGATCTCAACATGGGTGCAGGTGGCGTCGCCGGAATATATCGGGCAGGCAGTGGACTGCTACCTGTTCCAACCGGGCACACAGAGCTTTAGCGCTGGCGGCGCACCCGCTGGCGCAGCGGCAGACACCTGCTGGTACACGGACAACGATGCCCGCACGATTGACGCGCGCATTGACGCCGACCAGAGCATCCCGGCAGACCAGAAGGACGCCGCCAAAACCGCTGAAAAGCTCACCGGGCTGACGGGACTGGTGCTGGCGCTGGTGGTCTTTTTTGTCGGCATCTCTGTGCTGCAAGGGCTGGCATTTTATGCGATGGCGTGGACCGGGCAGAATGTGCTGCGCCGCATCCGGCAGGATTTGTTCCGCCAGATTCACCGCCTGTCGCTGGGCTACTACAGCAGCCATGAAAGCGGCGGGGTGATGAGCCGCATCACCAACGATACCGACACGATTCAGCAGGTGTTCAGCTTTGCGCTGCTCAGCGTCATCAGCGGTTTCCTGTTGATCGGCTGGCTGATGGTGCGCATGCTGCAAGTGAATGTCGTCTATGCGCTGGTTTCGCTGAGTGTGGTGCCGCTGATGCTGGGGGCAACCATCTATTTCTCCACCCAGGCGCGCCGGGCATTCCGCAAGGCGCGGCGCGAAATCGGCAACATCAACGCCGACCTGCAAGAGAATATCGCCGGGGCACGCGAAGTACAGGCGTTCAACCGCGAGGAAGAAAACATTCAGCAGTTCCGCGCCACCAACGACGCCAACCGCCGCGCCAATATCCGCGCCGCCGCGTTCACCAGCGCGCTCAACCCCGTGCTGGAAGCGCTGGGCTTCATCGCCATCGGCATTGTGGTCGTGGTCGGCGGGCTGTCGGTGCTGCGCAGTGAACCGCTGCTGGGCATTGGCGAGGTGCTGACGCTGGGCACGGTGTTCACCTTCCTGATCTATGTGCAGCGCTTCCAGCAGCCCGTGACACAGATCGCCGTGCTGTGGACCAACATCCAGAGCGCTATCGCCGGTGGCGAACGCATCTTCAACCTGCTCGATGAACAGGCGGATATTGTGGACAAGCCCGGCGCGGTTGAACTGCCGCAGATCAAGGGCGAGATCGAACTGGTGGATGTCCATAACGAGTATGAGCCGGGCGTCCCGGTGCTGAAAGGCGTCAGCCTGCACGCCAAACCAGGCGAGATTGTCGCCATTGTCGGTCCTACCGGCGCGGGCAAGACGACGATTATCAACCTGCTGCCGCGCTTCTACGATGTCACCGGTGGGGCAGTGAAAATTGACGGGCACGATGTGCGCGATGTCACCGTCGCCAGCCTGCGCAGCCAGATTGGCATTGTGCTGCAAGACACCTTCCTGTTCAGCGACACGGTGATGAACAACATTCGCTATGGGCGGCTGGATGCCAGCGACGAAGACGTGGTCGCGGCGGCAAAGCTGGTCGGCGCGGATGCCTTCATCGAACGTCTGCCGGAGGGCTACCAGACAGTGCTGGGCGAACGCGGCAGCGGTCTGAGCCAGGGGCAGCGCCAGTTGATCGCCATTGCCCGCGTGGCACTGATGAAACCGCGTGTGCTGATCCTTGACGAGGCGACCAGCAGCGTGGACACCCGCACCGAGCGCGTGATCCAGAAGGCGTTTGAAAAGCTGCTGGAAGGGCGCACGAGCTTTGTCATCGCCCACCGGTTGAGCACCATCCGCAACGCCAATCAACTGCTGGTGCTGCGCGATGGGCAGGTCATCGAACGCGGCACGCATACGAGCCTGCTGGAACAGAAGGGTGCCTATTACGACCTGTATATGAGCCAGTTCCGCTATGAAGAAATCGCCGAAGGGCAGATCGCGGCAAATGGCAGCGGGCACAGCAACGGCACGGCGGCAAATGGCAGCGGCGCAGCAGTCGCTGAAGGCGGCGCAGCAAGCGCAGCGGACGGCGACAGCGCCGTGTAACCGGCACACCAACGGCAGCATGGCTTTGCTCAGGGGCGGATCAGCGTGCAGTGCAGGCGCGGGTCCGCCCCTGTTTGCATCAGATGACAAACGGGATGAGCAGCTTTGACCGACGCTTGTACGCGGCAAATTCCGGGTAACGCGAAAGCGATTGGTCCTTCTGGCGCATGTTGGGCAGCCAGATGAAGACGAGCACGCCCAGCACGATGACAACGGGCAGCCAGTGCATCGCCAGCAGCCCAAAGCCCAGATACAGCAGCAGTTCGCCCAGGTAATTCGGGTTGCGCAGGTATTTCCACAGCTTGTCCTGAATCAGATGACCGGGGTTCAGTTCCAGCGCCATATGCTTTTGCATATCCGCCGTGTAATGCAGGAACACGCCCACAATGTACAGCATCAAGCAGAGCGCCAGCAGCCACACAGGCGCTTGCACCCCCTGCGAGGTGATAATCAGCGGCGCAGCCCAGTACAGCGCCAGCGTCAGGAACATGAAGAAGTTGGTGCTGTAGGGGTCTTTTTGCTCCCAGCGTTTGTCCGGGAACACAGCGCTCTTGAGCAGCCAGATATAGGCGTAGGTGCCGTGCATGACGAGATAAATCCATGCCGTGATATTGTCCCACTGGTTGAACCCGGCGATCATGCCCAGCACCACGAAGGGTGTCAGGAATTTGTGTGTATCCACAATGTAGCGCTGTTTCATGCGGTTGTCCTCTCTAATCGGCACGAACGATAGCTGAGTAGTTATGTATAACTTGTTGCATATAAACGCCGGATGCCAGTGCGCCCAGCAGCCTCACAATCAGCCTTTGCTGTCCAGCAGCGCCAGCACCTCGTCAATCCATTCGACATACATGCGCGTGTAGCGCTCGCCAAAGCGCCGGGTTGCCTCCCAGAGCTGCGCGTTCTGCGCCATTTCGGGATGCTCTGTCACTGTCCGCTGGATAAATGCCTGAATCTCGCGGTTGTACAGCGCCCCTTGCTGTCCATGCAGGCGGCGGTGCAGCAGAAGCTGCGCGCGCAGTTCTGCCCGGTCTGCGCCGCCGGAGAAAAAGAGCTTGAGCAGAAAACCGTCCTTGTGCAGACTCATGTCTGCAATCGGCGTGGTCAGCCATGCCCGGAAATCCGCCAGCCCGGCGTCGGTCAGCTCATAAACGCGCCTGTCCGGGCGGTCATCCTGCGGTTCGACCTGCGAGGAAACCAGCCCTTCGTCCTCCAACTGCTTCAACGTGCGGTAAATCTGGCTTTGCTGCGCCTGCCAGAAGAACTGCGTCGAGTTGTCCAGATTCTGCTTCAGGTCATAGCCTGTCATCGGCTGGTAGGACAGGAAACCGAGCAGCGCGTATTTGAGCATTGCCGCACCCTATATACAACAAGTTATATATAGCATAGCATATATTGGTGCAGTGTCAAACTGATATTTTCTGCTGCCTGAACGATTTGAAGCTATGCACAGAAGATCGACCCTGCAAATTGTGGCTTAGTAGCTATCCGTAAACGCAAACAAGGGGATGATGCAGTTTTCCAAAATAATACGGTGTTTGGGCGGACGGCTGCGCTCAGCGGGCGCAGGCGCCCCTAAGCGCAGCGGCGTCCGCACCCTGCACAACCTACGGTTCGTAGGGGAGGACTAAGCGCAGCGCATGTCCGCCCGTCTGCTCCGCATTTAATCGTTAAAGCGCACAATCCCCTTGTTCAGGAAAACCGGTTTACGGATAGACACTTAGTGCCTGGCAGCAGCGTTTTCAGCGTGTGTGGTTTGCGCTAATTTCAGCCTGGCGTCCCCGGATTACACAGCACGCCAGCAACAGATCGCGTAAAATCAAAGTGTTAGCCACACTTTCGCAAAGCAGTTCTGGAGAGCGGGGAACACCATGATGAAAACTATAAGTACAACCAAATTGAAAATGTCGGATGTAGGGGCACGTCTGAGACCTGCCCCTACGGAAAATAATCCCGCGAGATTTCTGTGGTTGCACTTATTGCTCTTTGCCGTCGGAGCGCTGCTGCTGAACGCCTCAACAGTAACCGCGCAGGCGATTGCCCTCAACACGCCGGGGGCACTGTGTGTCAACGTTGACCGGGAACAACTGCGCAGCGCCCCTTTGCCGGATGCACAACTGCTCATCCTGGATCGTTCGGGAAGCATGGGCGAGAACACGCAGATGGGGGTAAGCCGGATTGAAGTAGCACGCGACGTTCTGATTCAGTATGCCTATGACCTGCCCAAAGATGCGGTGATCGGCTTTCGCGCCTATGGCTTTGGGAATAGCTGCACAGGTACGGAACTGCTGTATCCGGTGAGTGAACTGGACGCGGGGGAACTGGTTGACATCATTGATGCGGTATCGTATCCGGAAGGGGATACGCCAATTGCCTATACCTTAAGTCAGGTTTCCGGCGATTTTCGCCGTGTAGACGGCACAAAAGAGGTGCTGCTGGTCACCGATGGGCAGGAAAGCTGTGGCGGCGACCCAATTGCCGTCGCAGCGGATCTGGCGGCGAGTGATGCCGATCTGACCATTCACGTGGTGGGTTTCGACATTGACGACGCAGTGGCGCAAGCGAACCTGCGCGGCATTCCGCGTGTAGCGCGCGGGAACTATGTGGAAGTCAGCACAGAGCGCGACCTGCTGCAAGCCTTGAGTCTGGTAGCACGCCTGCCGTTTGAAATTTTTGATACCAGGGGCGCTTTTGTCGCTGAAGGACTGGCGAACCGCAGCGCGATTGAGCTTGACAGCGGCGTATACTACGTCAGTATTCCCGAACTGGACATTGAGGAAGAAGCAGTCGAAGTCCAGAATGGGCGCGGCACGGCGTTGAACGTGGATGACACCGGAAAAATTGATGTGGTGTTGAATGATCCGCTGTGTATTGCGGCATTTTGCCCGGATGTCCCCCTGCCCCGGCTGGTGGTGGGCGAAGGTGGGCGTGTCACCTATGGCGATACGCGCCGGGTGCGCGTGCGGGCACAGCCCGATCTTGACGCAGCAGAGCTTACCCGGCTTGATCTGGGTGAGGAATTTGAAGTGCTGGACGGTCCGATCTGCAACGATGGCTACCTGTGGTGGCGTGTGCGGAACGGGCGTGCCGAGGGCTGGAGCGCGGAGGGCGTAACCGGGAATTATTATCTTGAACCCTGGAATTAAGCTGCCGGGCAGCGACGATCTGCTGCAACGGCTGACGCGCTACTACTTTGACCGCCCGGTTATGGACCCGGACGGCTGGATGCAGCAGTGGCACAACGCCGAAGCCAGCGCGGTCTATCCCGACTACCTGCACCAGCCTGACGGCGCGCGAGTGGATATCGCCCTGCACACACGCCTCTTCGCCGACTGCGCCATGCTGGGCAGCCGCTACAGCGACTTGCAGCTCAATGCCGGGCTGTGGGAAGTCATCGGCAGCGGCACACTGGGCAGCAGCCTGTTTGCTGCTGCCGTGCCGCTCGAAGAAAAAACCGCCTGTATCGCCGCAATCGACACCGTCTATACGGCGCTGTTCATGCCACGCTGCGTGCCTGCGCTGGGACACCAGCTCAAAGCAGGCGATCAACTGCCCGCCCCACTAAACAGCATCTGCTACATGTGGTGGGATTTGTTCCCCACCTGGGGACGAGGCGGCTGCCGGGATGCGGCAGCGCTGGACGCGGCAGTCCTGCGCCTGCTGGAACGCCTGCTGACGCTTGAGCACGACGCCTGCCGCGAAAGCGCGCTGCACGGGCTGGGGCACTGGCAGCTGCATTACCCGGCAGCGGTGCGGCGCATCATTGACGAGTTTCTCGCCCGCACGCCGCAGCTTACGCCCGACCTGCACGCCTATGCCCGGCGCGCCCGCAGCGGCGCAGTGCAGTAGCCCTGCTGGTACGAGTGCGCAACGGGGTTACTTCGGCTTTGATGTTGCATTGACGCTATAATGCATATGCGGTAATCCGTCCGCGAATGCTGGTGGATGAGGAACACAAACCTATGAGCGATGCAGTTGCAGTCTCCGCAGGCGTGATGACGCTGGCTGAATTCATCCGGCGCTATGAGCAGGAGGGTCCGTTTGAAATTCTCGACGGGGAGGTTGTGCCAAAGATGCCCACTGTTTCAGGACATGCCGAAATCATTAAACGGTTTTTTGTTGCCCTGCTGAAATATGAACAGCAGGGACTTGGTGAAGTGTTCACTGAGACAACCTTCCTCCTGTCAGATGTTCCCAATTGGGTCAACGGGTCGCGTATCCCTGACGTTATGTATGTTACCGCCGAGAAGATGGCACACTACAGGAGTGAAATCCCGGATTATCGCAGCAAGCCGTTCATCCTCATTCCTGATCTTGTGATCGAAGTCATATCACCGACAGACAATTACACCGACATCAACAGGCGTGTGGCGCGCTATCTCAGCGACGGGGTGCGGCTGGTGTGGGTGGTAGACCCGCAGTTGCAAACGATTGTTGTCTACGTGCAGGGCAGCAACCAGCAAACCACGCTCAGCGGGGAGATGCTGCTCACGGGCGGCGCTGTGCTGCCTGACTTCAGCGTGAACATGCGCGGAGTTTTCGGCGCGTGATGCGCTAATGCCTGTCCGCACAATCAGTGGGCACGGCACGCCCCGCCCGACCGGTCAGCAGCGTTAAGGCTGGATCAGCCGGAACCAGTAAAAGGCATGCGGTCCCATCGTCACCAGATAAGACAGTTCACCGATACGCGGGAAGTGGGTATCGCCGAATATATCCACCGGCACACGCCCTTCATACTCGCGCAGATCCAGTTCCGCATATTGCGAGTAGCGCGACAGGTTGTTGACGCACAGAATCAGTTGGTCTTCCCATTCGCGGATATAGGCAAGCACGCGGTGGTTATAGGAGTTCAGGAACTTGATGCTGCCCAGCCCAAACGCGGTGTAAGCCTTCTGTTTCTGAATCAGGATTTTCGTCCAGTTGAGCAGCGAAGACGGCGAACGTTCCTGTGCCTCGACATTGACGCCCATGTAGCCGTAGACCGGGTCGGCAATCACTGGCGCGTAAAGCTGGGCGGCGTCCGCGCGTGAAAAACCTGCGTTGCGGTCAATACTCCACTGCATCGGCGTGCGCACGCCATTACGATCACCGAGATAGATATTATCGCCCATGCCAATCTCATCGCCGTAATAGATGATCGGCGAGCCGGGCAGCGAGAACAGAATCGCGTTGAGCAGTTCCATCCGGCGGCGACTGTTGTCCAGCAGCGGGGCAAGCCGGCGGCGAATGCCCAGATTCAGCTTCATGCGCGGGTCTTTGGCGTACTCGTGATACATGTAGTCGCGTTCTTCGTCCGTAACCATCTCCAGCGTCAGCTCATCGTGATTGCGCAGGAAGGTACACCACTGGCAGTTGTCCGGAATCGGCGGAAGCTGCTCGATGATGTCGACAATCGGCGTGCGGTCTTCGCGGCGCAGCGCCATGTAGATGCGCGGCATGACGGGGAAATTGAACGCCATGTGGAATTCGTCGCCATCGCCAAAATAGGCGCGCACATCGGCGGGCCACTGGTTCGCCTCTGCCAGCAAAATCCTGCCGGGGTATTTTTCGTCCATGCGTTTGCGCAGGCGTTTGAGAAATTCGTGCGTTTCCGGCAGATTTTCACAGTTTGTGCCGTCACGCTCAAACAGATAGGGCACGGCGTCCGCGCGGAAACCGTCCAGCCCCATATCCAGCCAAAACTCGACCGCCTTGAACATTTCTTCCTGCACGGCGGGGTTGTCATAGTTCAGGTCCGGCTGATGCGAAAAGAAACGGTGCCAGTAGTACATGCCTGCTTCGTCGTCCCACGTCCAGTTAGAGCGCTCGGTATCAATGAAGATGATGCGGGCATCCTTGTATTTGTCCGGCGTAGCACTCCACACGTAATAATCGCGGTAGGGCGAGTTGGCATAACGCCGCGCGGACTGGAACCAGGGGTGCTGGTCGGAGGTGTGGTTCATCACCAGATCGGCGATGACCCGCAGCCCACGCTTGTGCGCTTCGTCCAGGAACTGCTTGAAATCTTCCAGCGTGCCATAATCGGGGTGGACATCGTAATAATCGGCGATGTCATAGCCATCGTCGCGCAGGGGCGAAGGGAAGAACGGCATCAGCCACAAGCAGTCTACGCCAAGATCGCGCAGGTAATCGAGCTTCTGGGTCAAGCCGACAAAGTCGCCAATGCCATTGCTGTTGGAATCATGAAAGGCGCGGACATGCAGTTCATAGAACAAAGCGGTCTTATACCAGAGATCACTCATCAGGGACTCCGTCAGGAAGTTCGGACGAACAGGTTAGGGCAAATTCTAGCAGCACACTTGTCGCACGCAACCACGAACTGTCGGCGGCAGAATGTTTGCCGTGCCCCTGCCGGTGCGCTATGCTTATGCGCAGGGTTATCAAATAGTGATTCGATTATTGCTGACGAGGGATACAGACTATGCGGCTCGGCTTGATGACCGGCTACTCCGGACCCAGAATTGAACTGCCGATTGACCTGATTAAAGAAGCCGACCGGCTCGGTTATTATGCCGTCTGGACGGCAGAGGCGTATGGCAGCGATGCCGTTACCCCGCTGGCGTGGGTTGGCGCGCTCACGCAGCAGATCAAACTCGGCACGGCGATTATGCAAATGCCCGCGCGCACCCCCGCCAACACCGCCATGACCGCCATGACGCTCGACCAGCTTTCCGGCGGGCGAATGCTGCTGGGCTTGGGCTTGTCCGGTCCGCAGGTGGTCGAAGGCTGGCACGGGCAGCCCTATGGCAAACCGCTGGTCAAAACCCGCGAATATGTTGAAATCGTGCGCACAATCTTCAAGCGTGCAGAACCGCTCGTTCACAACGGCGCACACTACCAGATTCCGTATCAGGGCGCAGACGCCACCGGGTTGGGCAAACCGCTGAAAAGCATTTTGCACGGACGCCCCGACCTGCCAATTTATCTGGCGTCCATTGGTCCCAAAAATGTGACGCTCACGGCGGAAATCGCTGACGGCTGGCTGCCGATCTTTTTCTCGCCGCGCCACTATCAGGAGGCATACGGCGAGCAGGTTGAAGCAGGTTTCGCCGCCGCCGCAAACGGCAAGGGCTTCGACCAGTTCGACATCGCGCCAACCGTGACGGTGGTAATGGAAGACGATCTCGAGGTCGCGCGCAACATGGTCAAACCGTTCCTCGCGCTGTATATCGGCGGCATGGGCGCAAAAGGCAAGAACTTCTACAACGATCTCGCCGTGCGCTATGGCTATGCCGAAGCCGCAGAGAAAATCCAGGAGCTTTACCTGCAAGGCAAAAAGGGCGAGGCAACAGTGCTCGTGCCTGATGAACTGGTGGACGATGTGGCACTGTGTGGATCGAAAGCGCGCATCAAGGATCGCCTGCAACTGTGGCAGGAAAGCCCAATCAACACCATGAACGTGACCGTCTTTAACGTGGAAACCCTGCGCGCAATGGCGGAGCTGGTGCTGTAGGCAAATTGCGTGAACACAGGACTTAACTGGCAGGGTACACCCCAGGGTGTGCCCTCATTGCGTTAACGAGCTGGGGCGATATGAACGCCCTGCTAGCCGCGATTCGCTAAGCGGCTGCCCTGCCTCATAATCACTGCTATTGCGGCGCTTTCCCCGTGCGCTGTCGTGCTGTTCGCATTTGTCGTCCCGCGGCAGTGTTTAAATTGTGTTACAAACGATATACCTGTATAATTCAGACGACTTTGAACGAAAATGCAGCACAGGGGAATTGTCCGCTTGCGTTCGTTGAAGCGCGCGCTCTAGCATACTATAAAGTGCCTTATGACTGACGTTTTCATCTCGTATTCCCGGCGTGATAAAGCATTTGTGCAGCGCCTGACCGAAAAACTGAAGAACATTGATCGGGATTTCTGGGTAGACTGGGAAGATATTCCCCCCAGTGTGGACTGGATGAACGAAATCCGCACCGGCATTGAAAATGCGGATGCGTTCACCTATGTAATCAGCCCTGACTCGGTGCGCTCCGATATCTGCACGGAAGAACTCGAACACGCCCTCAAAAATAACAAGCGCCTGTTCCCGCTGCTGTATCGTGAGATAACCGAACCTGAAGACCAGAAGCGGCTGCATCCGGCAATCTCGTCGCACAATTGGATCTTTTTCCGTGAGACGGATGATTTTGACAAAGGCTTTGAAACCTTTGTCACAGCGCTGGACACCGACTACAAGCATGCGCGCAACCACACGCGCCTGCTGCTGCGCGCGATGGAGTGGGACAACAAGAATCAGGACAACAGCCTGCTGCTGCTGGGCAACGAACTGGCTGAAGCGGAGCGCTGGCTGGAAACCGCCCAGCACGAAGCAAAATCGCCTGTGCCCACCGGGCTGCAAGAAACCTATATTACCGTCAGCCGCCGCGCTGCAACTTTCCGCCGGCGCATTCGTGCGGTGATTGGTGGGTTTTTGGGGCTGGTCAGCGCGCTGGCGCTGGCAATCTTCCTGCTGTTTCTGCAATCCGAAGGGCTGCGGCGGGAGGCAGTTGCCGCACGTGCCACCTCGGACTATAACGCGCGGCAGGCAAGCAGTCTGGCGCTGGCATCCAACGCCCAGCAGGCGCTTTATCGTGATGGCAACACCGATCTGGCGCTGGCGCTGGCATTGGCGGCTTATAATGTAGACCGTGTGCCCCCGCCGCAGGCACAAAGTGTGCTGGCGCAGGCAGTATTCGCCCCCGGCACGCGCCTGCGACTGGAAGGCTACGGCACCGCGTTCAATCTGCTGAATGATGCGCTGGCGGTCACGCCCGACGGCACACGCGCGCTTGCCTATACGGACGACGGGCTGCTGGTGCTGCTGTCGCTGAACAGCGGCGCGCACCTGGCGGAGTGGGCAATGCCGACGATCTCCAGCCTGAAAATGCTGCCGGATGGCGTGCATATCCTGCTGGCGTTTCATGACACTGAAGCAATGATGCTGTTTAACATCGAGACCGGCGAACCCGTCCTGCAATGGACGGACGGGACCGCCTTCACGGTGGCAATCAGCCCGGATGGCACTACGGCGCTGACGAGCGATAGCGATTATCTACTCACACTGTGGGATCTGACGCTGACCGGGGATGAAAACGCCGAACCCAGCTCGCACGATGAACGGATCCTGCACCGCTTTGAGGCGCTGCACACCAGCACCATCTGGGGGATTGCCTTCAACGGGCAGCGGGCGGTCAGCGGCGATAACAGCGGCATGCTGGTATTGTGGGATGTGACCAACCGCGTGGCGCTGGGGCAAACTATGCTCGAAAGCCGCGCAGCAATCCGCGATGTAGACATTGACAGCACGGGCACACGCATGCTGGTTGCTTCTGATGACCGGCTGGCGCGCCTGTTCCGCTGGAACGAAACCACGCAGAATATTGAGTATGTGTCGCAATTCACCGGACACACCAACCTTGTCTGGAAGGTGCTGTTCCTGCCTGACCAGCAGCGCGCCGCATCGGTCTCGTATGACAGCACCCTGATTATCTGGGATATTGCCAGTGCCAGCGAACTGCTCACCCTGCGGGGACACACCAACACCATCTACCAGTTAGCGCTGGTGCCGGGCAGCAACAGCGTTCTGACCGCCTCGTGGGATGGCACGCTGCGCCGCTGGGATTTGTATAACGGCGCAGAGGTGCGCCGCTACAGCGGGCACGGCGGCAGCATCTACACCATTAACTTTAACCCTGAATATTCGCAGATGGCGACCTCCTCGGCGGACGGCTCAATTATCCTGTGGGATATTGACACCGGACAGCGCGTCGGGCTGCTGCGCGATGAACGTTACACCAACCGCATTCGCGGCATGGATTTCAGCGCGGACGGCACGCGCATTATCGCAGGCGGCAATGACCAGGTGCTGACCCTGTGGGATGTCGCCAGTGCCGCGCCGATCCGGTATTTTGAGGGCCACACGGGCACAGTGCGCAGTGTCGCCTTCAGCCCGGACGGCAGAACCATCCTGTCCAGCGCGGACGATGGGCGTGTGATCCTGTGGGATATCGAGCAGGCGCTGCCGATTTACGTGATGCAGGGGCATCAGATTGGGCGCATCAACACCGTGCAGTTCCACCCGTCGCTGCCCCTGGCGGTCTCCGGCGCGTCCGATAATCTGCTGATTCAGTGGGATTTGACCACCGGGGAAGAACGCTGCCGCATGGAAGGGCACAGCGGCGTGGTGAACTCGGCGGCATTTAGTCCCGATGGGCGTTTTATCGCCTCTGGTGCCGATGATGACCTCGTGATCCTATGGGATGTTGAGACATGCCGGGTGATCAAGACTTTCAGCGGTCATCGCGGCGATGTCTACGGCGTCGCCTACAGCCCGGACGGTGAGCGCCTGCTTTCTGGTTCGCAAGATTACACCGTGCTGCTGTGGGATGTCGCCAGCGGGGCGGAAGTGGCGCGCTTAGCCGGGCACGCCGATCAGGTACTGACGGTGCGCTTTGGCAGCACGGCTGAATATGTCTACTCCGCCGGTGTCGATCGGGTGATTATCCGCTGGCAGGTCCTCACCGGCGACAAACTGCTGGAATGGATGTATGCCAACCGCTACGTGATGCCGCTGAACTGCGACCAGCGCAACCAGTACGGCATCCAGCCGGCATGCGCGAACAACACACTGCCGCCAGTGACGCCGTTCATAACCTCGACGCCGCTGCCGGTGCCCTCGCTGACCCCCACCCTCAATCTGACGCAGGTCACGGCAACGCCAGCGCCCTCACTGACCCCTGCGCGCACGCTGCTGCCAATTCCGTCGCTGACGCCGGAACCGACAGACATACCGCCGACGCCGGAGCCAACGCTGGAAAGTACGCCGGAGATTACGCCCGAAAGCGCGCCAGCAGGCACGGCGGAGAACAGTGCAGAGGCAGCGCCGGAAGCGACACAGGAAGCCACCGAACTGCCGACCCCGGCGGGCTAACTGCTGCATGTTTCCTGGTGTAAGGGGGCTGCGCACTGCAGGCAAAACCACAGAGATACGGAGTACACAGCAGGACAGCATTAAAGGTCCTCCGTATCCTCTGTGCCTCTGTGGTAGAAGCTGTTTTTTTGCTGCTGCCCTTCAACGTACAACGATTTTCATAAAGGTTTAGAAACTATAACAATCGCTGTTGTAGAAAATCGCTGCACAGGCGCATTTCCATGTTATGATGTGAGAAATATTTGCATTAAATCAACACAGGGGCTGATCGTCGCGAATTCACCTGCTGCAATCTGGCTGTTGGGAAAATGTTTGTGCAAGCTGTCATGCGCTGCGTGATACGATTGAACATACACCTTTGTGAAGTGGCGATCTGCAATGGAGGGCACAAAATATGTTGATTATGCGCACACTGAATGCTTTGATGAATCTGCTGCCGGGCAAAAAAGAACGCCCTATTGAGCCGAAAACCAGCACCACGGCGAACGTGAATCTACAGGCGAAGAAAGACAAAGACAAGGACAACGTACCGTCGCCGGGCAATGATAACTAACGTACCAGCGGTGGCGCTGCGGTGACGTGTTTTCCGGCGCGTCTGGGCGCTGTAAGCCATCGCCGCGTGGCTTAAACGCACTCGGAACGAAAATCCCGAAGAAGAACCAGCGGATATATCCGGGAGGGATACTTGCCTGACCCGATCATCCGACAAACAGTATCAGCACGCAACGTAAGCAGATAGAGGGAAAACAAGAATGCACTGGTTCATCAACGATCCTGACGAGCTTTCCGACGAAGATCTGGATGATGTCGCCGGGGGTGGCACACCGCCGCCGCCGCCGCCTGATCCAGGTAATCAGAACTGATCGCACACACAAACAATAGAGGGAAAACAACAATGCGCTGGTTCATCAACGATCCTAACGAGCTTTCCGACGAAGAACTGGACGGTATCGCTGGTGGTGGCAGCACCCCGCCGCCGCCGCCCCCGCCCGGCAACAACAATTAAGCGGTTTTCGCTGCACGACCCGCGCCTGCCAAAGCATCATGCATGATGCCTTGCCCTGACAGGTGCGGGGCGCTGCGCCACACATGCCCAAAAAACAGCTTGCGCCTTAGTTGGTGCAAACTGTTTTTTTGGTTATGATTGTTTTAGCAACTCTGTATAAACCTGTCTTGCTGAACAAGGGGATTAATCCCCTTGTCCGGGTTTACAGATAAATCCCTAACTTCCGACCAGCACTGCGCACCGGACCGCCATGCAAAACCGATTGTTCCGCAAAGAAGCGTTAGAGCGGCTGTTCTCGCCCGAAGAACTCGACCAACTGCTGCGGGTGACTTCGCCGCGCGCATGGCTGGCGTTCGTCGGCATCGTACTGATCATCGCTGCCGTCATTGCGTGGAGCTTCTTTGGCACCATCACCACGACAGTTACGGGCAGCGGCATCCTCATCCGGGGTGGCGGCATCGCCAGCATTGTTGCGCCGGTCAGCGGGCAAATCAGCGATGTCTACGTGGAAGCGGGTGAAACCATTCAGGAAGGGCAGGTGGTTGCCCGTGTGTTCAATCCCCAGACGAATGAAAACGAACGGGTAATCAGCAACGTCAGCGGGCGCGTGCTTGCCGTCGGGGTCAGCAGCGGCAGTAATATTGAGCTGGGCAGCACGATTCTGAGCATCGAGCCGCAGGGTCCCCAGATCAAGGACTTAGAAGTGATCATTTATGTATCGCCTACGGATAGTAAAACGATCAGCGCGGGTATGGTCGTGCAGATTTTGCCCGCCACAGTGCGCCGCGAAGAAGTCGGCTATATGCTGGGGCGCGTGATTGCGGTGGGCGAATTCCCGGAAAGCGAACAGAGTATGCTGCGTGTGCTGGGCAGCAGCGAACTGGTGCAGGCATTCATGGGCGATTCCGCCCCGGTGCAGGTGCGTGTTGATCTGATCCCGGCAGAGGACACTCCCAGCGGCTACCGCTGGTCCACCCGCAGCGGATCCCCGGACCGCATCCAGAGCGGCACGCTGTGCGACGCCATCATCCAGATTGGCGAACAGCGCCCGATTGAACTGATCTTCCCGACCCTGTTTACGACGACAGCAGCCGCCAGCACAGACGTAATCCAACCATGAACGTAAACGTCCCCGCTTCCACGCCTGCAAGACCGGCACTCAAAGCGACACGCCGCTATCCAACGCCCACTGTACTGCAAATGGAGGCGGTGGAGTGCGGCGCGGCGGCGTTGAGTATGATTCTCGGCTATTACGGCAGCAGCGTTCCGCTGGAAGAACTGCGCATTCGCTGCGGCGTCTCGCGGGATGGCGTCAAGGCGGGCAACATCCTGCGGGCGGCGCGCAGCTTTGGGCTGGAAGCGAAGGGCTTCAAAAGCGAACTGGATGATCTGGCGACGATGCCGCTGCCGATGATCGTCTTCTGGAACTTCAATCACTTTCTGGTGGTCGAAGGCATCAGCCGCCGTTTTGTCTATCTCAATGACCCTGCCTATGGTCCGCGCCGGGTTACGCACGCGGAATTCAGTGAAGCATTCACGGGAGTAGCGCTGACGTTCACCCCCGGCGAGACGTATCAAAAGACGGGCGAACGCTCAAGCGTGTGGCGTTCGCTGGCGGTGCGGCTGGTCGGCGCGCGGGCGGCGCTGGTCTATATTGTGCTGGTCAGCCTGGCGCTGGTGCTGCCAGGGCTGATTATGCCCACCTTCCTGTTGATCTTCGTGGACAATATCCTTGTGCAGGGGCAGCCCTGGGTCAATGGGCTGCTGCTGGGCATGGCGCTAACTGCTGTGCTGCGCGCGGTGCTGACCTGGCTGCAACAGCATTACCTGCTGCGCATGGAGACACGGTTGGCGCTGACGACCTCCAGCCGCTTTTTCTGGCATGTGTTCCGCCTGCCGCTGGAGTTTTTCAACCAGCGTTACAGCGGCGAAATCGGCACGCGCGTGCAAATCAATGACCGTGTCGCGCGGCTGTTGTCCGGCGAACTGGCGGTGGCGGTACTCAATGTGGCGCTGCTGGTGTTTTATGCGCTGCTGATGCTGGTCTACAACGTGACGCTTACGCTGATCGGGGTCGCTATCGCCTTCCTGAATCTGGTGGCGCTGCGCTATGTCGCCCGCCGCCGTACCGACGCTAACCAGCGTCTGCTGCAAGAGCGTGGCAAGCTCTACGGCGTGTCCATCAACGGACTGCAAACCATCGAAACGCTCAAGGCAACCGGCGTCGAAACAGATTTCTTCGCCCGCTGGGCAGGCTACCAGACCAAAACACTCAACGCGGAACAGCAGTTCAGCATTGCCACGCAGGTGCTGATGGTGGTGCCGCCGCTGCTGACTGCGTTCAACACCACCGTGATTCTGTTTGTTGGCGGGCTGCTGATTATGGAAGGCGCGCTGACGATTGGCGTGCTGGTCGCCTTCCAGAGTCTGATGCTCAGCTTTTTGACGCCGATCAACCAGTTAATCAATCTGGGCGGGCGCTTGCAGGAAGTCGCCGGGGATATGACCCGGCTGGATGATGTGCTCAAGTACCCGGCAGACGCGCAGGTCATCAACGCGCCGGCGTTCAACCCGCAGCAGCAGAACGGCAGCAGCAAATTGACCGGGCAGTTGGAACTGCGCGGCGTGACCTTTGGTTACAGCAGGCTGGCAGAACCGCTGATTGAGGAGTTTAGCCTGGTAGTTGAACCCGGCGCGCGGATTGCGCTGGTCGGTCCGTCGGGCAGCGGCAAATCAACCATTTCCCGCTTGGTCACCGGCTTATACGAACCGTGGGACGGCGAAATTCTGTTTGACGGCAAGCGGCGGGGCGCAATCCCGCGCGAGGTGCTGTCCAATTCGCTGGCGCTGGTGGATCAGGAAATTTTCCTGTTTGAAGGCACGATCAAGGATAATCTGACGCTGTGGGACGCCACCGCCCCGGAAGCGCACATCATTCAGGCGACCAAAGATGCCTGCATCCACGACGACATCGCCCAGCGCGTCGGTGGTTATGACGGTGTGCTGGAGGAAGGCGGGCGCAACTTCAGCGGCGGGCAGCGCCAACGGCTGGAAATTGCCCGCGCACTGGTCAACAACCCAACGCTGCTGGTGCTGGACGAAGCGACCAGCGCCCTTGACCCGCTGACCGAAAAAATCATTGATGACAACCTGCGGCGGCGCGGCTGCACCTGCCTGATTATCGCCCACCGCCTGAGTACGGTGCGCGACTGTGACGAAATTATCGTGCTGGATCGCGGGAGAGTGGTCGAACGCGGCAACCACGAAAGCCTGAGCAAGCTCAACGGGGTGTATGCGCGCCTGCTGCAAACCGAATTTGCCGAGCAGGCGGATCCCGAGTCGTATCTGGAATTCCTGTATTAGGGGGCACGCTCGAATGACGGATCTCACCCCGCCGAACAGCCCTGCGCAGGACGACGGCAAGCATGACAGCAAGGAATTCAGCATCCGGCGCTTCAACGTTGGGCAGGGCGATTTTGTGCGCGTGGGCGGCAATATCCCCGTTCGACTGGATGACCCCGAACGCGCATGGCTGATCCAGCTTGGACATGTTGACATCTTCGCCGCCCCACTGCTGGACGGAGAACGCACCGGCGCGCGCACCTTCCTGTTCCGCGCAGAAGCCGGGCAGATGCTGTTCGGCGTGGACACCAGCGCGTTTGCGGGCAGGCTGACGCTGATCGGCGTGGGCATTCAGGGCACCCGCCTGCAAGCGGTGCAGGTCAGCGCGCTGCGGGCGATGGGCGTCAATCCCGATTATTCCGTTGAAATCGCCGTCCTGCTGGAAAGCTGGATTAAAGGGCTTTCTACCGGGCTGGTCCGGGAACTCACGCTGCGGCTGTACGAACCGCTGGATCCCGAAAATACTACCCCGCTCGACGCGCAGAGCATTGCCCGCGCCCGTAAGGGAGTGGTTTGGATGCGCGTGCAGCAGGGCGAACTGCACTTTGCCAGCGAACCCGATTTTCCCCTGCAACCGGGCACACCGCCCACGCCCGTGACCGAACGCACCTGGGCGCAGGCGGTGCAGCGCAGTATCGTGCAGACCTTCAATACCGAAACGCTGCTGGAATCCCAGCCGGACTGGATGTTCCTGCGTGATTTTCATCAGTTAGCGCTGCGCTACATTGTGCAGAACCTGACCGGCTCAGACCGCATCGAAGTTGAACGGCTGAAGAACCGCCGCCAGCAGGACGACGTGGCGCTTTCGGGCGCGCTGGACAACCTGGCGAGCATCATGGACGAACGCGCGGGGATCAAGGCGCGTGTCTCGCTGGATGGCGACGAACCGCTGGTGACTGCCTGCCGCATGGTTGGCGCAGCGCTGGGCGTCAAAATCATCCGCCGCCCCGACCCGATTGACGGCAAGGCGGAAGCGCAAACGCTGGACACCATCGCCCGTTCTTCGCGCGTGGGGGTGCGGCAGGTGCGCCTGAAGGGCATCTGGTGGCAGGAGGACAGCGGTCCTGTGCTGGCATACCGTCAGCAAACCCTCGACCCGGTGGCGCTGCTGCCTGCCGGGGTGAACCGCTATCTACTGCGTGACCCGCTGACCGGGCAGGATACGCCGGTCACTGCCGAAGTCGCGCGCACGCTTGCCCCGGTGGGACACACGTTTTATCGCTCGTTCCCGTTCCGCGCGGTGAATGCGTGGGATATGCTGCGCTTCGGATTATTTGGCAACCGCCGCGATCTGCTGCTGGTGCTGGCGATGGGCATGGCGGGCGGGCTGCTGGGCATTATCGTGCCGGTGTTTACGGGCATCATCATTGATACGGTTATCCCCGCTGCCCGCCGGGATCAACTGGTGCAGTTAAGCGCGCTGCTGCTGGTGGCAGCGGTCGCCGCCGCGCTGTTCCAGATTACGCGCACCTTTGCCGTGCTGCGGCTGGAAATCAAAATGGACGCCTCGATCCAGGCTGCCGTCTGGGATCGTCTGCTCAATCTGCCCGTGCCGTTCTTCCGCAGCTACACGGCGGGCGATCTGGCGGAGCGGGCGCTGGGGGTCAGCACGATTCGCCGTGCGCTGTCCGGCACGGTGGTGCTGTCGCTGCTGTCGGGCATTTTTTCGGTGTTCAGCTTCTTGCTGCTGTTTGCGCTGGATGTACAGTTGGCGCTGCTGGCAACCGGGATGGTCGCAGTATCGGTGGTGATTACGCTGCTGGCGGGCGTGGCACAATTACGCTTCCAGCGCGCGCTGGCGCACATTCAGGGGCGCATCGCGGGTATGGTGCTGCAATTCATCACCGCCGTGTCCAAGCTGCGCGTGGCAGCCGCGGAACAACGTGCCTTTGCGCTGTGGGCAAATGCCTTCAGTGACCAGAAACGCATGGCGTACCGGGCCGGCGTGGTCGAAAACCTGCTGCAAGTGTTCAACGCGATCTATCCGATTCTGACGGCGATGATCTTGTATGCGGCAGTGGCAGGCACAGTTGCGCCGGAGCGCCTGAGTACCGGCGCGTTCATCGCCTTCTTTGGCGCGTTTACACAGTTCCTGTTCGCCGGTCTTCAGCTCAGCGGTGCGTTCATCACCCTGTTGACGGTTGTGCCGGTCTATGAACGCCTTAAGCCCATCCTCGATGAACTGCCCGAAGTCGATGAAGCAAAAGCAGACCCCGGCACGCTCTCCGGCGATATTGAAGTGAATCGGGTGTCTTTCCGCTACCGGGAAGGCGGCGTGCAGGTGCTGCAAGATGTCACCTTTCATATTAAACCGGGCGAATTTGTCGCTATTGTGGGGCAGTCCGGGTCGGGTAAGTCCACGCTGTTTCGCCAACTGCTCGGCTTTGAAAAACCGGAAGCGGGCGTGATCTTCTACGACGGGCAGGATTTAAGTGGACTGGATATTCGCGCGGTGCGCCAGCAAATGGGTGTGGTGCTGCAAAACAGCCAGTTGATGTCTGGCGACATTTTCACCAACATCGTTGGCGTGTCCGATCTAACACTGGAAGATGCATGGGAAGCAGCACGCATGGCGGGTGTTGATGAGGACATCCGCACGATGCCGATGGGCATGCACACGATTATCAGCGAGGGCGGCGGCACCTTGTCCGGCGGGCAGCGACAGCGCCTGCTAATCGCCCGCGCTATCGCCAGCAATCCGCGTATCCTGTTCTTTGACGAGGCGACCAGCGCGCTGGATAACCGCACCCAGGAGCAGGTCAGCCGCAGTCTGGAAAACCTCGACGCGACTCGTGTGGTGATTGCCCACCGTCTGAGCACCATCATGAACGCGGATCGTATTCTGGTGCTGGACGGCGGGCGCATTGTGCAAAGCGGCACGTATCAGGAACTCATGCAGCACGGGGGCTTGTTCGCGGAGCTGGCGCGCCGCCAGTTGGTGTGAGGAAGATGATGATGAGAGCCAGAGTTCGCCTTTTCGTCCTTGCCGCGCTGCTGGCGCTGGCGGGGTTGTTTGCCGCCTGCCAGCCGTTGAGCATCGCGGAGGAGCGCGAACAGCGTGCGCTCAACGCCACTGCCAGCGACCCGATCATTGTTGGTATCGCTTTCCCGCTGTCTGACCCGGCATTCATCAAGTTCACCTGGGGCGTGAACATGGCGGTTGAGGAACTCAATTCGGCGGGCGGTGTGCTGGGGCGGCAGATTGAACTGATCCGCCAGGACGATGGCAGGGACATCACGCAGGGGCGGCTGGTCGCGCAGCGCCTTGCTGATAACCCCGATGTCGTGGCAGTCATCGGGCATTACAACTCGTTCATCTCGCTTCCGGCATCGGCAACCTACCAGTTCAGCGGACTGCTGATGCTCTCGCCAGGGTCTACCAATCCGGCGCTGACCCGCCAGGGCTTTGATCTCGTCTTTCGCAATGTGCCTACTGATACTGAAGTCGGGCGGCAGATGGCGCGTTATGCGTTGAGCGCGGGCTACCGGCGCATGGTGATTCTTTACGCTAACGACTCCTATGGGCGCGGACTGGGTAATGTTTTTGAACTGGAAGCGCAAAACCTGAGCATCACGATTGTGGATCGGCGTTCGTTTGTTGGCGGGCAGAGTTCGTTTGCGGAGATTGTCAGCGCCCTCAAGCGGCAGGATTTTGACGCGGTGTTCTTTGCGGGGCTGGCGGCAGAAGCGCATACCTTCCTGCACGAAGCACACGAAGCCGGGATCAACGTGCCGCTGATGGGCGGCGATGGGCTGGACTCGCCGGAACTGTTCGGCATAGATCCCGAAATTGCTGATGGCACGATTGTCGCCTCATTTTTCCACCCGGCGCTGCCCAGCGCGCAGGCATTCAACGAGCGCTTCGCCGCCGATTTTCAGGGGCAGCTTCCCGACACCTGGGCGGCGCAGGGCTATGATGCGGTCCACCTGCTCGCCTATGCGATGGAGCAGGCAGGCAGCACCGCGCCGCATGCCGTCGCTGCCGCGCTGCACACCATTGATGCTTGGGAAGGCGTGACCGGCACGCACACATTCGACGCTAACGGCGATGTGGTCGGCAAACCCGTCGTATTGATGATTGCCCGTAACGGCGTGTTTGAGTTCTTGCAGGTGGTTGGCGCGGTGAACTGACGCATGACCGCAATAAAATGTCCCGTCTGGCAGGGGGTGGTCTCTGTGCCGGCACGCATCGAGCGTCCAGAGAGGTGCGCCCCTATAGTCAGGCATGTTCTCATCGGTTTATCTATAAGCTGGTCGCCTATTCCGATTTCAGCGCCACCACAGGAGCCATGCGCGCCGCCCGCAGCGCCGGGTACAGCCCCGCACCTAAACCGACGCAGGTCGCCAGCACAATGGCAAATACTGCCAGTTCAGACGGGATGATGATCAGGTTGCCGCCGATCTGGGTCGGGTCAATCGGCAGGAAGATCACGCCGCCCTCGCCTGTGGGAGCGTTGGCAACTGCCTGATTGATCAGGCTTTGCAACCCAAAGGACAGCAGCACGCCGACAACACCGCCGACAAAGCCGACCAGTCCCGCCTCAATCAGAAACACGGTCAGCACATTGCTGTCTGTCGCGCCGATTGCCTTCATCAAGCCAATCTCTTTGGTGCGTTCCAGAATCGCCATCGTCATGGTGTTGGCAACGCCAAATGCCGCCACCAGCAGCGCCACGCCGCCCACGCCGCCCAGCATAATCCGCATAGTGCCGAAGAAGCTGTTAAGCTGGTTCAGGAAATCCGCCATGCCGTAAACGGTGTAACCGAGGTCCTTGATGTCCTGCGACAGGTCGTTGACGGTCTCGCGGCTGGTCGCCCGGACGAGAATCTGATCGAAGGTGAACGTCTCCGGGTCAAATTCCTGCCCGGTCATCCATTCATTCCAGGCGAGCATGTCCCGAATCGGGACGATCATGGCGCTGTCGTAATTGCTGCCGGGCGCAAGCACCGCGCCGACTTCCAGACGCATGTCGCGTGTCGTGCCGTCTGCCCCATACATGCGCAGCTCCAGCGGCGTGTTGAGCAGGTCTACGGTGATCGGCTGCCATTCGGTGGCGTCCGGGTCAAAGAAGAAATCCGCCACCGCCGGACCAAAGATGACCTGCCCTTCTGCCAATGCCAGTTCCCCAAACTGTGTGCTGACACCGAGATAGGGCAGCAGCGCCGGATCAATCCCCAGAATGTACGGGTAGCTGATCAGCCCGCTGCCATCGTCTGTGCGCAGTTCAGCGCCACCGCGCAGCCCCGCTGAGGGAATCACCACAGCGACGTTAGGAAGCCGCCAGAAGGCATTCACCGCCGCGATGTCCAACTGCGGAATGACAACATCCTCCGCAGGGGTAATGTTCCAGTTGGGGTAAACCTGAAGTTCTGTGAGCGCCGCGCTTTCGCCAATGCCTGCCTCGGCGGTGCGCTGCAAGCCAATCGTCAGCGCAATCAGGATGATTACCGCGCAGGTGCCCACGACCACGCCGCCGGAGGTCATCGCCAGGCGCGCGCGGGCACGCCCCAGATTGCCGATTGCCAACTGTGACAGTTCATAGAACATCGTGCCAGCCCTCAGGAAATCTCGTTCAAGCGCACAGCGGTTGGCATCATCAAAATCAGATACCACTGTAGGGGCGAGACAAGCCCCGCCCGGCTACAGGAATTTGCGCATAGGGTCTTCGCCAACCGCTAACTGCCCAGCCCCAGCAGCCCCAGCAGCAGCCGCCCCAGAAAATTGCTGTCTTCCTGCGGTGCTTCAACCGGCGGCTGTTCGACATCCGGCGGCGGACCCGCGTCAATCGGCGGCGCGGGCGGCGCTTCTTCGGCGGTGGTTTCGTAGGTATAGGTCAGTGTTTGCTCGCGGTTCAGGTCATCCCTGTAGTACACCGTCACCGTGATGACCACCGGACCGGGCGACAGCGGCAGGACCATCGCGTTGATCGCTGTGTTCTCATCCTTGCGCACTGCCGCCAGCGGAAGCTCCGCACCCTCGACGACTTCAGCATTCTCCGCCGTGACCTCGGCACGCACAAAGTTGACCGCGTTCGTGCCTGTGTTGGTCAGTGTAATGCCCACCGGCAGAGGTTCACCAGTAAACACCGTTTCCGGCATGAACAGTTCTTCGGTCTGCAAGGTGGGTGGCACGACCACCACAAGGCTGGCACGCAGATTTTCCTGCACGTCCTCACCATCGGGGCGCAGGTAGCGCAGGGTAATCGGCAGGCTGTAGACGCCGCTGCTGACCGAGCCGCTGACGATGAACTCCTGCGTGATGCTGGCAGCGCCGCCGTTAGCTGCTACTGTGCCCACGAACAGCGTGCCGCCTGTGCCCAACGGCGCGAAGACATTGCTCGGCGTGGTGCTGCTGCCAGAGCCGCTGCCGGAGCCGCTGCCGCCGCCACTGCCGCCGCTGCTTTCGACGGTGCCAAACGTGATCAGCAGGTCAACAGCATCCGCCAGCCCAACGTTGCGCAGTTCCATCGTCAGGGTGAACCGGTCACCCGGTTTAAGCGTGTCCACGCCCGTGTTATACGCTTCCAGCAGCAGCACCGGGGCAGGCGCAGACACCGCCGCAACGGTGAGTGTCATGCTGGCATTAGACTGCTTGACTTCGCCATCCTGCACGTACTCAATGGTAATGCCCTGCGCGCGTGGTCCCGCGCCGGCATCGCTCTTGACGATCAACGGCATCTCCACGCTGGCACTGCCGCCCGCAGGAATATCGCCAACCGGGAAGCTGTCCCCCTGCGGACCAGCGAGCAGGATGCCTTCACTGCCCACACGCACCAGCACGCGCGAGGCGGTAGTATTGCCCGTGTTTTGCAGCAGCACCGTCACCGTCGCGGATTGACCGGGCATGACCGGATTAGGATTGACCATATAGCGCGCCAGGGTCACCTGCGGGATTTCCGGGTCGCGTTCGCTGATCGTGACTGTAACGGCGGCATTGGTCGTATAGCCTTCGCCTTCAAAATCGCGGTAGGCAATCACCACCGGCACCTGCAAGGGACCGGCAGCATCCGCACTGGTTGCCACCACGCTGAGAGTCGCCACTGCGCTGCCTCCCGGCGGAATATCCGCCAGCAGCACCGCGCCCTGTCCCTGTGCGGGCAGAAAGCCGCCGCTGGTATCCACCGTCACCGAAACCCCCTGCGCCGTGCGGTTGCCCTGATTCACAATATCCAGCGTCAGGGTAGTGCGTCCCTGCGGCGGAATCGTGGACGGGTTGGCAGCGGACGAACGCACCAGCAGCGCAGGCTGCCCCGGCACCGGAGTAGGCGGCAGCGGGGTAGCAGTCGGCTGCGGCGGCTGCGCGGTGGGCACGGGCGCGGCAACACGCAGGTTAGGGTTGGCAATCACGCTGCCGCCCTGCGGATCGCTGACGCGCACCACATATTCCCCGGCAGCAATGTCATCCGGCAGGGAAACGCGCAGTTGGGTGGGGCTGTCGTAAATTGTCGTTACCGTCACACCGACCACATCCACCCGCGTGGCAGGCGTAAAGTTGCTGCCGTTGACCACCAGCACATTGGCACGCCCATTGGTGATGACCACCGGCGCATAACCCGTTACGGTGATCGGGTCGGGCGTGGGCTGTGCCACAATCAGCGGATTGGGCGACACCGCCATGCCCGCGTCAGGGTCGGTCACCTGCACGGTATAGGGCTGCTCACGGGCGGGCAGGTTGGCAGGCAGCGCGGCGTGCAGTTCTGTGCTGCTGATGTGGCTGGTCGCCAGTGTGCCGAAGCCGTCCAACTGCACGGTGCTGTTCGCGGTGAAATTGCTGCCTGTAACTGTCAGCGTGCCCGTATTGCCTGCGACAACTTGGGTCGGCGTGGAACCCGTCACTGCTACGGGCGGCGGTTGATCCAGCGGTTCCTGCGTTGCCTCCTGCGCGCTGGCATTCCACAGGCTGACCTGCACCAGCAGCAGCAGCGCCAGCAGCAGCGGCGCCGCGATGGTGTGTTTAATCGTCTTCGAGTTCAGGTTCTGGAACATGGTCTGCATGCCCCTCCATCCTGCTTGCTAGCTGCCGCTCCGCTTGGGGTGCGGGCAGTACATCGTCAATGATGCAGCCGTCTTTAAGATGCAGCGTGCGATCTGAGTATTCGGCGACACCGGGATCATGCGTCACGATCAATACCGTTTTGCCCTGCTTGCTGCTCAGCCAGCGCAGCAGGCGCATGACCAACTGCCCGGTTTTGCTGTCCAGCGCCCCGGTAGGTTCGTCGCCCATGATGATCGGCGGATTGTTGAACAGCGCTCGCGCAATGGCGACCCGCTGCTGCTGCCCGCCGGAAAGCTGCGCGGGGCGGTGATCGAGCCGGTCTGCCAGCCCCAATGCGCTGAGCAGCTTGAACGCCCGCTGTTCGCGCATGTCGCGCGGGATGCCCGCAAATACACCGGGCAGCGCCACATTCTCCAGTGCGTTGAGCGTCGGCACGAGATGAAACGCCTGAAAGACAAACCCGATGGTTTCGCGGCGAAAGCGTGCCAGCGCGTCCCCGGTCAGATTGCCAAGCTGGTAGCCCGCGATGGCAATTTCGCCTTCGGTGGGGCGATCCAGCCCGCCCAGCAGGTACAGCAGCGTGCTTTTGCCCGAACCGCTGGGTCCCATGATGGTCATGAACTGTCCCTGCGGCACGGTCACATTGACATCACTGAGCGCCTGTACCGTCTGGTCCCCCAGGCGAAAGGTCTTGCTCAGGCGATAGGTCTGGATGATCGAGTGCCCGTTAGCGGGTGCAACTGCCATAATTCTGCATGCTCCATGCTTATGGTGTTTCGGTGCTGGCGGCATCCGGCAGCACAGGCTCGGTCAGTTCGGCGTCCGGCGGCTGCGCCTCCACACTCGGTGTGACCGTCTCATCCTCGTCAAGCTGCCCGCCAGCGTTATCACCGGCTTCAGCGGGCGCTTCGGTCATCTCTGGCACGACTGCGCCTGATGGCATTTCTCCCGGCGGGACAACGCCATCGCCCGCGCCAAACCGGTCTTCAATGCCCGGTGGCACTTCATTGCGGAAACCCGGTTCTTCTGCGGTGTTCGCGCTGTCCGTGGCAACGTTGACTGCGCCAGTAGCCACAGGCACAATCACCTGCACGGCGACCCACATCAGCACCACCAGCAGCGCCATCCAGCCCCGACTGCCCAGCGACCAGCGCCCCCCGGCGTAGACCAGCAGCAGACTCCACAGCCAGAACAGCGTAAACTGGCTGAACAGTACGTGCAGCAGGTTTTTAACCAGCGGCGCAAAATCGGCATAACCGGGAAGATCCGGCAGCAGACCAGCGATACCCGCCTGCCCCGGTGCGCCGCCCGCGCCGTAGTAGACCAGTTGCAACCCCGACATCAACCCCAGCGGCAAACTTGCCCAGATGGCGATTTGCAGGTTGCGCCCCAACTGCGGGCGGTACCCGCGCAGCAGGGATGCCTCGGACAGCAGCACGGTCAGAATACCCCAGCCCAGCACTACACCGCTGGCGGCGACCAACGCCGTTGTCCATGTGCTGGCAACATCCACACTGCCGCCTGCCGTACCGCTGTCTGTAGGCTGCGGAACAAAACCGGAAGGCGGACCGCCTAAATCAATACCGTCCGACGGCACGCCAATGTCACCGCCGAATCCGGGATCAACCGTCACCCCGCCATCAGGAGTCTGGGTACCGCTGCCTTCCAGCGAGGCGCGCTGCACGGCGCTCAGTCCGATGAGCAGCAGCACCAGCACTGCCGCCCACAACCACGAACGGGTTTCTGCCAGCGCGGGCAGCGTGCGGAAAAAGACGCCCGGCTGAAGCAGCACTGTAGACACCTGCGCGGGCAGACTGCGCGAACGCACGCCCTGCGTAAGCTGGTAGCCGTTAGTACGTGGTGGGGGCAGTTGAATCTGTTGATCGTTCATAGGTGTGCTGGTACTCGCCATTCAAACTGCTGCCTCTCTCCCGAAATCTCCTTTTATAGACGCTGGCAATAGGAGATTCGTTGCATGTGCCTGCGTGCGCTTAGCCTACGCCTATCCTACGCTAACCCGCAGCGGGATAAATCGGCTGATATGCTGAAAACACGCCTAAATCAAAAGTTGGAGCGGCAGCGGTGAACGAAGGTTTCATTACGGTTAAGTCTGGGACAATTATAACAGATGCGCCGCGCCGGGGGCACGTCCACGCCGGCAGACCGCCACGCTTGAGGCAACCCACACAAAACCAACCGAGGATTTTCAGACAGTTTTTTACTTGCTCAATTTTAAGTGCCTGTTAAACTCTGGTTGCTTGCAATGGGCGGTCAGGGTGGCGTGTTGTACTGCCCGGCAGCACATGACAACAAAACACTCTTTTAAGGAGGTTGTTGCAGATGAAGCGCAGAACGTTACTGTTTTCCCTTGCGGCGGTGCTGGTTCTGCTGGCGGTTGCACCGCTGGCAGCACAGGATGAGGTCGTTTTCGGCATGGTGCTGGTTGGACCGGCAGATGATCGCGGTTGGAGCCAGGCGCATTTCGAGGGCGGGCAGTATATTGAAGCCAACGTGCCCGGCGCGCGCGGCGTTTACTTCGAGAGTCTCAATTCGGCTGACACCCCGGAAGTTACGCTGGCACAGGTCGTTGAACAGATGGTGGTGGACGAAGGCGCAACGATTATCTTCACGACCTCGGACGCCTTTGAGGAAGATACCACCGCACTTGCCCCGCAGTATCCGGATGTCACCTTCATCAATGTTTCCGGTGATGATGTGCTGACCGGTGAAGCGCCGTCCAACGTAGGCAACTTCATGGCGATGAGCGAGTGGTCGCGCCTGATTGCCGGCTGCGCCGCCGCACTGACCAGCGAAAGCGGACAGCTCGGTTACATTGGACCCCTGATTAATGCGGAAACGCGCCGTGTCGCGTCGTCTACCTATCTGGGCGCGCGCTACTGCTGGGAAAACTATCGCGGCGGTGATCCGGCAGAACTGGTCTTTGAAATCACGTGGATCGGCTTCTGGTTCCCCATCCCCGGGGTGACCCTGGATGCCACCGAAGAGTCGAACGCCTTCTTCTCGCGCGGGTTTGATGTGGTCATGTCCGGCATTGACACTACCGAGATGGTCACAGTTGCCGGGCAGCGGCAGGCAAATGGCGAAACCGTCTACGCTATGCCCTACAACAGCTTGCAGGGCTGCGACGCCGCGCCGGAAGCCTGTCTGGGCATTCCGTATTACAACTGGGGTCCCACCTATGCCCGGATCACCAACGAAATCCTCGCGGGTGAATGGGAACAGTCCTGGGACTGGATCGCGCCCACATGGGATGACATGGATAATTCAATCACCGGCTTCTGGATTGGTGAAGGACTGGGCGAAGAGAATCGCATGCAGCTCGATGCATTCATCGCAGAAGTGGTCGCCTATGCTGAAGACCCGGCGAATGCAGACTCGATCTTCCTGTGGCAGGGTCCGTTGAATCTTCAGGACGGTACGGCGCTGGCAGCAGAAGGCGAGAATGTCGCGCTGGAAGACATCTGGTATCTGCCGCAGCTGCTGGAAGGCATGACTGGCGCGAGCGAATAAGCCACCAGCAGGCGAGGCAGTGGGTTTTTGCTGCAATCGCCGTTACAATCTAAGCTGCACATTGCGCGGGGGAGGGTCGTTGATCCTCCCCTGAACGCTGCCTAAAAATCTAACTCATGCATATTGAACTGCAACACATCCACAAACGCTTTGGCGCTGTTCACGCCAATAACGACATCACGCTGACCTTCGCGGAGGGGCGGGTGCTTGGTGTGCTGGGCGAAAACGGCGCGGGCAAATCCACCCTGATGAAAATCCTTTCCGGCTATCAGCAGGCAGACAGTGGTGACATCCTGATTGACGGGCGGCACGCCCGGCTGCACAGCCCGCAGGCGGCAATCAGACACGGCATCGGCATGTTGCAGCAGGATCCGCTCGATGTTGGCGCCTTCAGCGTGCTGGAGAATTTCCTCTACGGCGCGCCTGGCGGTCTGCGCATGAACAAACGGCAGGCGCGGGCAGCGCTTAGCGCGTTGTGCACCCGCTTCAACTTTGAGATCGCCCCCGAAAAACCAGTCAGCACCCTGTCCATCGCGCAGCGCCAGCAGTTAGAAATCCTGCGCCAGCTCTCGCTCGGTGTGCGCACGCTGATTCTGGACGAACCGACCACCGGTATTTCCGAAGACCAGAAAAAACTGCTGTTCGACACACTGCGCGGGCTGGCGCATGACGAAGGCATGACCATTCTGCTGGTGTCGCACAAGCTGGAAGACGTGATCAGCCTGTGTGATGCGGTGGTCGTCCTGCGGGCGGGCAGGGTGGTCGGCATGGGCGAAATGCCGCTGAGCAAAGCGGCGCTGGTGCGCATGATGTTCGAAAGCACCACGACCATGCCCGCGCACACAACCCGCACGCTGGACGCCGCGCCAGTAATCATGGATCTTGAGCATGTCGCGCTGCAAGTGGGGCGTGTCGGCATTGCGCCGGTCAGCCTGCGTGTGCGCCAGGGCGAAGTAATCGGGCTGGCAGGACTGGATGGCAGCGGGCAGGAACTGTTGATGCGTGCGTGTGCCGGACTGCTGCGCCCGGCACAGGGGCAGATTCGCGTCGGCGGCGTGCTGATGAACGGGCAGTCGTATCCGCGTTTTCTGGCGGCAGGGGTGGTCTTTGGCGCGGCAGGGCGGCTGGAAGAAGGCTTGATCGCCGGGCTGACACTGACCGAGCATCTGACGCTGGTACAGCAGCGCGGGCTGCTGATTGATTATTCTGCCGCCAGACAGTACACGCAGGAACAAATTGCGCGCTTCAACATTCGCGGGCGGGCAGACAGCCGTATTGAAACCCTCTCCGGGGGCAACCAGCAGCGTGTGTTGATGGCGCTGCTGCCGCCGGATGCGCGCCTGCTGGTGCTGCAACAGCCGACACGCGGGCTGGACGTGGACTCGGCGGCGTGGATCTGGGAGCAGCTTGAGGCACGCCGCAGTAAAGGCACGGCGATTCTGTTCAGTTCTGCCGATCTGGACGAAATCATCGCCTACAGCGACCGCGTTCTGGTCTTTTATGCCGGGCGTGCCACCCTGGTCGAAAACACAGCCGACCTGACGGTGAATGTGCTGGGGCATTACATTGGCGGTGAACTGGCGCCTTCTTCACAGGAGGTTCCCGCATGAAGGCGCGCAAACTGGCGCTGCAAGCCGGGCTGGCGCTGCTGCCGGTCATCATCGCGCTGGCGCTCACGGCACTGATGATTCTGCTGTTGGAACGCGACCCGCTGGAAGTGTTCAGCACCACATGGACCGGCGCATTCCGGGATGCTTCGCGGCTGGCAGGGGTGTTCAACTTCTGGATTCCGCTGGCGCTGGCGGGCGCAGGTTTGATTGTCACCTTCACTGCCGGGCTGTGGAATATCGGCATTGAAGGGCAGATGGTCATGGGCGCGATTTTCGCCGGGTGGGGCGCGCGCACGCTGCCGCTGCCTGCCGAACTGCTGATCCCGGCGTGTCTGCTGCTGGCTGCGCTGGGCGGGGCGCTGTGGGCGCTGCTGGCAGGGGTGCTGAAAACTCGTTTCAACATCAACGAGATTTTTGGCGGTGTCGCGCTGAACTTCATTGCACTGAACCTGACGATCTACCTGATTTCCGGTCCCTGGCAGCCGCCCGAAGGGGGCAGCGCGCAGTCTACGCAGCCTTTCCCGCCGGCGTCGATTCCCCCGCCGCTTTCGCCGGAGTTTCCGGTGAGCCTGCTGCTGCTGGCGCTGACTGCTGCCGCGTGTGTCTTTGTGGTGCTGCTGCTGTGGCGCACACGCTGGGGCTTGATGCTCAAGGCGACCGGCAAAAACGCGCGTTCGGCGCTGCTGCTGGGTGTGCCGACAGAGCGTGTGTCGCTGATGGCATTCGCGCTGTGTGGGGCGCTTGCCGGGATCGCCGGGGCACACCGCGCGCTGACCACATACAATGCGCTGCGTCCCTCGCCTGCCGGGGGCATTGGCTTTCTGGCACTGCTGGTCGTGCTGCTGGTGTCATTCCGCCCGCTGTGGATGCCGTTGATTGCCTTTGCGCTGGCGGCGATTATTGCGGGCAGCACCAGTGTCAAGATTCGCATGCAGTTGGACCAATCGCTGGTCGGTGTGCTGCAAGGGCTGCTGGTGCTGATCATCCTGCTGTTCAACGGGCTGCGCGAACGGCTGCTGCGCCCGCCAGATGAAGATGTGACCCGGACGTGAACGCTTATGGATCCAATTCTGCTCAACACGCTTAATGGCATTGTCGCCAACGCCACCCCGCTGGCAATCGCGGCGCTGGGCGAAACGATCACCGAACGCGCCGGGGTGATTAACCTGTCGCTCAATGGCAGCATTCTGCTGGCGGCGATGCTGGGCTTTGTTGCCGCGCAAGCTGCGAATGCTGCCATCGTTGGCATGCTGGTCGCAATGCTGGTTGGCGCGCTGGTGGCGCTGCTGATCGCCTTCGGCTCAATTACGCTGCGGCAGGATCAGGTAGCGCTGGGTTTCGTGCTGACGCTGCTGGCGGCTGATCTCGCCACGTTTCTGGGGCAGGAATACGCCAACACGCCGGGACCGATTGTGCCCAACCTCCCCATTCCGCTGCTGCGCGATCTGCCTGTGGTGGGGACAGTGCTGTTTAACCACACGATTTTTGTCTACTTCAGCTTTGTGCTGGCGTTTGGCGTATGGTTCTGGTTGTACCGCACCCGTCCGGGGCTGGAACACCGGGCAATCGGGGAGCGCCCGGAGGCGGCATTCGCACGCGGCGCGCGCGTCAATCGCCAGCGCTATATCTATACGGCAGTGGGCGGCGCGCTGGTCGGGCTGGCAGGCGCGGCGTATTCGCTGGGGCTGAAACCGGGCTGGCTGCCCAACCCGCCAATGAACGGCGATGGCTGGATCGCGCTGGCAATCGTGATTTTTGGCGGCTGGCATCCGGCGCGGGTGATGTTCGGCGCATATCTGTTCGCCGGGCTGCGTTCGCTGGCGTCGGTCATCCAGCGTTCACCGGATCTGAATATTCCGATTGTGCTGCTCAATGCGCTGCCCTGGGTGCTGATGGTGCTGACGCTGCTGCTGGTCAGCGGGGGTGTGCTGGAACGGTTGGTGCGGCTGCTGCCGCGCGGCATGCAGAACCGGGCGCGGGCGTTTTTGCGCAGCGATCCGCCCGCCGCGCTGGGCACGCGCTTTGAATAGGGCGGGGGATTGTTCTACTCGGAACCGTAGCAATGAACAGCAAGGTACAAAGCACACAATACTTGTAGCGATACGGTTCTTTGTCACCTTCGCGCCTGGCGTTCGACAGCATTTTCAGTGAGCACGCCGTCGCGAAGCTCATCACGCCATGTTGCCATCACCCCCGCGCTAAAAATTCGCCCACCGCGCGCCAGAACGCTTCCGCTTCCTCAATGAACGGGAAATGCCCGCTGTACTCGAACGCCACCAACTGCGCGGAGTTTATGCCCGCCGCCAGTTCCTGCGAGCAGCCAAACGGGTACTGCGGGTCGTGCCTGCCGCACAGGATCAGTGCCGGCACGGCGATTTCGCCCAGACGCGGCGCATAATCCAGATGGCGCGCGATGCGGTGCCAGTCGGTGCGTCCCTGCCGGGGACGCAGCCAGTCGTCGGCTTTGATCTCGGCGAGGTCGGCGAGGCGTTGGTCACAGTAAGACCAGCGTTCGATGAAATTGTTCAGCATTTTCTCCGGCGCAAGGCGCGGCACCACAATATGGAAAATCGCGCGCAGTGCCATCGCCCAGAACTGCGGATGGCTGCGATTCCACAGCGCGCCCGGTGTCTGCATGTAAGCCCGCCCGCCGGTGCCCGTGCCCACCAGCAGCAGCCGCCGCACACGTTCAGGATGCTCCAGCGTGTAGGCGAGTGTGGTCAGCCCGCCCATGCTGTGACCAAGCACATCCACCGCGCCGCGCACCCCGGCGACATCCAGCGCTTCGTTCGCACACTGGTGCATCTCCTGCATGGAGAGCTGCATCGGGCGGGTAGAGTGCCCGGATTCCGGGGGATCGTAGGAAATGACCTGTCTGCCCAGCCCGACCAGTCCGTTGATCAGCGGGAGCGCGCTGCCATCACCAGGGATCTGGAAGCGGTGCGGCGCGGGCATCAGCAGCACGGGGTCGCCTGTGCCCATGCGGTAGACGGCAAGACCATCGTGAATGGTATAGGGCGTGGGCAGATTCATGGCGCAGTCATGCCTTGTGCGCTGCTGCCCGCTGGCGAATCGTCTCTGCCCACTGCTTCGCGCGTTCCACTTCGCCGTCATACAGCGGACCTTCGTGCCCGTTCACGTAGAAGGTTTCCGGCGGCACAATCTGCTTGCCGCCCAGCCTGCGCAGTTTGCCGGACAGCTTCCTGGCGGCGGTCATCGCAGCGAGCCAGCGGTTCATCTTGTAAGAGGTATCGAAAGCAGCAATCGGGATTTTGGCGAGGACGCGGCGTGGCAGGGTTTCAAACGCGCTGCGCACGGGTTCCGGCAGATTCATACGGTAGGTCGGGCAGCCCATCACGACCAGATCGGCACCGTTCAGGTCTGCCGGCGTGATCCTGTCCAGAGGCAGGGTGCGCGCGGTGCCCTGTGCCCGCATGACCTCCGCAACTGCCTCGGCGATTTTTTGCGTGTTCCCGTATTGGGAGAAATAGACCACGAGGGTGTTCATCAGCAGCTTGCCTCCTATGTGTCAAACACAAACCAACAGGCAGTGCCATCCGCAGTGAATTGCTGCATGTGCCTGTTATGCTATACGCAAGCCGGCAAAGCCCGGTTGTGAAAGTTATCACGGACACGGCACTGCTGGGAGCACTGCTGCGGCTGAAATAGTCTGCAACAGTTGTCGATCCAACAGCCACACATTACTTATGCAAATGTGAATTTACAAAGTCTATTGCGCTGGCGGTCAATGGCTGATGTGCTGCCAGCGCATTGCAGATGCCTGATGAGTCGCGCGGGGGCTGGCTGCTTTGAAAAACAGAATCTGACCGGTTTGCGCCCACCTGTGCAGTATTCGCCCGCCACCGCCCACAAATTCGGGCACAGCCGCCAGCACTACAGCGCACAACAGATACCGGGCTGGCAGAAGCAGGGGGCAGGCGATTAAACTGGATGGACACAGGCTTTTGTAGTTCACCGGAAGGGTTTTGCCCATGACCACCCGCCAGTACAGCATCCGTTACCCGCGCAATGTTTTTATGCGCCGCCTGATTATCAGCATCGGGCGGTTCTTGATGTGGCTGCTGACACGCACCACGATTCGCGGGCGCGAACACATGCCGCGCGACGGCGCGTTTATCCTGGTGGGCAACCATGTCGCCGCGCTGGAAGTGCCGCTGATGCTGCTCTATGCGCCGCGCCAACTGGAAATCATCGAGCCGGGCGATTTCCCGGTAGACCCCAGCCAGCAGTGGATTTCCGGGCTATGGGGCGGTGGTGTGCCGGTCAGGCAGGGCGGCATAGACACCAGAGGGCTGAACATGGCGCTGGATGTGCTGGCGCAGGGCGGCATTCTGGGGCTGTTCCCGGAGGGCGGCATCTGGGAGGCAAGCCTGAAGGACGCGCATGGCGGCGCGGCGTGGCTCAGTCTGCGCGCTGGAGTGCCGATTGTGCCGGTGGGCTTTGGCGGTACAACGGGGGCGATCCGCGCAGGGTTCCGTTTGCAGCGTCCGCGCATCACCATGAACATTGGCGCGCCGATTTATCCACCGGCGGACAGCAGCGGCAGAGCGCGCAAGACTGACCTGAAAACTATGACCGAGCAGGTGATGACCGCAATTGAGGCGCTGGTGCCTGCCGAGGAAAAACAGCGCTGGCAGCAGATTACCGACGAAACGTTTGATTTTCAGATCACGCTGCGCGCGCGGGAGGGCAGCCGCGTGCCAGTGCCCACTGCGCTGGAACTGACCTACCCGGCAGAGGTCGGCAAGTTCTTCCACCGCCCGGTGCTGCTGCGCACGCTGGAGCGCAACCTGCGCCTGCCCGTTGTCCCGCTGCGCCATCTGGACAGCGAATTCGACCCGACGCGGCTGGCAGAGGCACTGGCAGTGACGCTGGAATACCTGACCACGACCAATCCCGGCTTTCTGCCCTACCGCTTTGGGCAGGAAACCGCCGCCGCGATGCTTGCCGGGCTGCGGCAGATCCACACGCTGGCGCTGTGGGCGGCAGAACACGACTGCGCGCTGCTGCTGACGCCCATCCGCCGTTACCGCTATGTCTACAGCAGTACACTGCGGGTGGAAACCGTGCCCGGCGCTGCCACAGAATAGCCATTTTTCCGCGCGGGGTGCCGCGTGCAAAAATCTGGCAAAAACTTTACGTTTTTGGCGTAACTTCTCTATGGTACGGTGTTATAAGGCAATGTGAAGCTTCGCATCTGTGCCCGCACCTTCACAGGGCACTGTTCTCATGCCGACGGGCAGGAGTTGATTTACCTTCTATGAGCCTCGCCAAAACCACAGTCGCCAAAGCCAGCGCTGAGAGTCGTTTTTTGCACACCCGGCGCAGACTGCTCAAAACAGTTGGGCAGGTCTATCAGGCATTACTGACACGCATCACCGTGCGCGGGCTGGAAAACATCCCTGCACAGGGTCCGCTGCTGGTGCTGCCCAACTATCTGTCTGACCTTGATCCGCATGTCGTCGGTGCGCAGTTCCCGCATGAACTGGATGTGATCGCACAGGGCGATTTTCGGAATGTGTGGTACAAACATCTCGCGTTCAAGATTTATGAACCGCTGCTGATTCATCGTGGTGAAGCAGACCGCGAAGCCATGAAGGGCATTGTCAGCCTGCTGGAAGCCAAACGTATGGTGCTGCTGTTCCCCACCGGCGGGATGTGGGAACACGGGCTGGTCGCCAAACCCGGCGCGGCGTATCTGTCGCAGTTGACCCAGACGCCGATTCTGCCGGTGGGCATTGGCGGCACGTACATGCGTTCGCCGGATGTGCTGGCGCTCAAACGCCCCGAAATCACGGTGACGTTTGGCGAAGTGATGCCCCCCGTGCCGGAAAGCAAGGATCGCCGCAGCCGCCGCGCCGATCTGGATGCGGCATCGGCAGCAATTATGCAGCGCGTGTATCACCTGCTGCCCCCGGTTGAGCAGGCGATGTATGACCGCTGGACGCGCGAACGCTATGAACTGCGCGTGGAGTTTTCGACCAATGGCGACGAGACGCCCACTGCGGTGGATGAGTTTCTGCCGGATATGGGCGCGCTGGCGGAGTTCATCGCCAAGCCGAATCTGTTCCGCCCGATGTGGAAGAATGTGCAGCTCCCGGTAGAGCCGTTCCTCAAAAAGCGCTTTTTCCCGGCGGCGGCGGTGCGTGCCGGTGCGCAGGCGCTGCTGAACACGCTGACAAACGGGGATTTTGAGACCTATCTGCCATTCCGGCTGGGCAACGAGAAGACCAGCCAGGCAATTCACGCGCTCAAGACGCTGATTGAAGTGACCGAGCGTGCCGCCGCGCGCGGGATGCATATGCGCCTGACGCCGCTGTCGCATGACACAAGCACGGTAAGCTAACCACTGCGGCAGGGGCACAGTGCTGGTGCGTCCCTGCCGTTGACCACCCTCCCCTCAACCCACGCATACCCATTCAGCGACATCGCCCGCTCCACCACGCCCCCTCGAACGGGTCGAGGCTGTTGGCTCACGCGCCAACCACCGAGCGAGCGTCTGGTGATTACATTCCGGGCGACGAAGGGGTTGAGGAAATGCGAGAATTGATATTGGACAACCTCCAAAATTTGAGACAGAATACGTCTAGTTTTAATGCGTAATGGACGAGAGAGTTACTCATGAGTTTAACTCCAAAACTTTACTGCCCTGTTCGCGGTGAATTACGTGTGTCTGCCAAAGCGAAAGATGGGCTAACCTTTAGTGAAGAAAAGAGACGGATTGAGTGTATTTCCTTTTTGCTTGAAAATTGTAGTGCGGCGGGAATTCTGGACAACCCAATAGTGGAGTATCATAACGAAAGGGAGACCAGAAATCATGACAAAACGACGCACATTCACCCCCA
>DAOTWP010000117.1:0-30685 GCA_034435675.1 Anaerolineae bacterium | reverse complement strand
AACCCTGCCACCGTTGCGTAGGGGCGGGTCTGAGACCCGCCTCTACGGGAGAAATCACGAGTGTTCAGACCGCATCTGAGGAGCATTCATTTTGATTTATCCATTAGTATCTATCCGTAAACCCGGACAAGGGGATGATGCAATTCAAAAATTAACCGAATAACGTTTTTCGCAGGATTGAAGCATGCTTCAACCCTACCGGTAACCTGATTATTTTCTTAAAGAGCATAATCCCCTTGTTCAGGAAAACCGGTTTATGGATAGGTTCTAAATCCCGCTCCCCAAGGAGAGGGACTTAAAAAAACCACCCTGCCCCGTATTCATTTCTTCTCTTTAGGGAGAAGGGGTAGGGGATAAGGGCTTCACGCTCAAAACAGGGCTGAGTAGTTACGGACAAAGTTTATTCCTGCGGGGGAATGCCCATTTCGGCGATGTTGATCAGCGGCAAAGCGTCACAATCGCCCTCTGTCGTGACTCCACTGCGGGGCGCATAACCCTGAAACAGATCGCCCAGATATTCATATCGCAGCAGCAGCCAACCGTCGGTGGTTGCCGCCTGTATGACTGCCGTGCTGTCCGGCAGCAGCCTGCCCGTTTCACGAAAGCCCGCGCCCGGTCCGGTATGGATGCGCGTGCCTTCTGGCAGCGTGCTGCGCGCAAGGCAGGTAGTGCCGGGGATCTGCGCGATAGACGGCGCGGTGGCGGTGGGCAGGGGCAGCATGGTGCAGGCATCACCGGACACACGCACGCTCAGCGCGGCAATCCAGCCATCCACATTTTCCGAAACCACCCTGAACCAGCCGTCACCGCTGTCCGCGGCTGCCAGGAGTTCCACCCCGGCAGGCAGGCTGTAGAGGATGTGATAATTCAGCCCTGGACCGTTGTAGACCAGCGTGCGATCCTGCGTCGTCAGTGTGCATAAGCCCAGCACACCACGCGCCATTCCCGGAAACAGCGGCGGCGTCAGGCTTGCGCCTGTGGTACTGCTGCTGGCGCGCAGGAACAAATTCAGGGTGATGATGGCGGCTGTACACACTGCCAGCAGTGCGATCAGCACGCCGGGGTGCCATGCCCGTTTTGACATACCTGCTTCACTTTCGTTTTGTCTATCCTACCGCATTAGTCAAGCAGATGGCGAACGGGGTTCCGAGTCTTATATCATATTTTAATTTTCTTGAATGCTGGTGATCCAAAAAAAAGATCGAGCTGCCTTAAACTCGATCTTCACGCTCAACTTGCCATCAATGGTTCATGGAGTTTTAACCATTATACGCCGAACATCGTGGTTTCGGTGTATAGGCAGACCCAATTACGCCGAGAAATCTGGCAGCAATCGCAACAAAGGCTGTCACCACCAGACGAGTGCAGGATGCCACTGCAAGCTGGCGTCCCAGTGACAGACAACAGAGGCGCACCGCACAACCGGCATACCTCTGCGACGCCGGGACGAATCAGTGTGTGCGCCGCGTGGGTGTGCAGCACACAGACATGGCGCGTTATTCCAGCACGTAGCCGTAGATATTGCTGGGCGTCAAGCCGGTAAAGATAATCACCAGCGTTTTGCCCTCGTCATCCGGTCCAACCATCAACTGGAATTCGCCGGTGGTCAGCACCCACAACTGATAATAGCCGTCGGGACTCTGCTTAATCAGCGTGTTTTCTGCCGGGGCGTTGTCGCGCCAGGGGGCAATATCGTCTTCGGTGATGCTGAACACAAACGTGCCGTTGCCCGCATCATCTACGCCGTAGAAAACAATGCCGGGGACGCCATCCGCCGGGAACATGACCACGTCCGTATCGCCCAAGCCGAAGTTGAAACGGTTATCGGACGGCACAGGCGTATCGCCCCCTGCTGACGCGGTCGTGCCGCAGGTCACGCTGATGTCCGCCGACACAAACGCGCCGACCACCGTAAACGTGAGGGAGACATCCAGCGGAATGGTCACAGTAACCACGCCGGGGAACACCGAGAAATTGCCGCCTGCAACAGGGGTCCCATTGGCAGACACGACAATCTGCGCGGTGGGCGGCGTGGGCGGCGCGGGGATGGCAACCACATTGTCCAGTGTCAGCACGACTACTTCGCCCTCAAGCAAGTCATAAGGACCAAAATTGGCAGGTGCGCCACCGGGGATTGTGGTGCTGAAACCGTTCAACGCTGCGCAGCCCGTGCTGAGTGCCGCGGCGGGCGCTGCCCCGGCGAATACTGCGCCCAGCACCAGTGCCAATACAAGCATTATTCTAAGCGTGGTGATTCGCATACACTTAACTCCTCATCTGTATCACAATTGGCGGATTAAGTATCTATCCGAGAAATCAGATCCTCGTGCAGCGGGGCGGCATGTCCCGCCCGGCTTGATAAATTTACGGATAGATTCTTGGTCGATAAGAGGGAAATGCAGGAAGTGAAACTATCGACATAAGGTTATTGTAACGGTTATGGATCAAACAGATTCCTAATTTTTCGTAAAAATTTGCCAGCGGATCATCGGACTGTTTACCAACGCTGCTTGTTCCCGGCGGCAGGCACACTTTAATCGGCGGGACTCTGGCGGTTTTTTCGGGAAAGAGGTATATTCGTGGCAGTCCGAACGCAATTCGGGCGCTTTTTGGAACTAGTGGAGTGAAAGGTTTTTGCAGTCATGAAGCTTGCAAAAGTATTCGCTGTTGTGTGTGTGCTGGTGTTCGCGCTGGGCGCTATTGGTTTTGCTGCCGCCCAGGAAGCGGAAGTGTCCGGCGAACTTGAAATTTTCTCTTGGTGGACGGGTGGTGGCGAAGAAGCTGGGCTGAATGCGCTGATTGCGCGCTTTGGCGAACTCTTCCCCAACGTCACGGTTGTGAACTCAGCCGTTGCCGGTGGTTCTGGTGTGAATGCGCGTGCGGTGCTGACCAACCGTATGCTGGGCGGCGACCCGCCGGATTCTTTCCAGGTGCATGCCGGTGCGGAACTGAACACCCTGTGGGTAGCAGCAGGACGGATGGAACCGCTGAATTTCCTGTATGAGGAAATGGGCTGGTTTGAACAATTCCCGGCTGGGCTGCTGGAGCAGGTGAGCGATGCCGAAGGCAACATTTACTCGGTGCCGGTCAACATTCACCGCTCGAACGTGCTGTGGTACGTGCCCGCCAACCTCGAAGAGTGGGGCGTGACTGTGCCCGCGGACTGGGAAGAATTCCTGACCGTGACCTGCCCGGCGCTGCAAGCAGCCGGGGTTACCCCGCTGACCATTGGCGAAACCTGGACCCAGGCACACCTGTGGGAAAGCGTCGCGCTGGCAGAACTGGGTGTTGAAGGCTACAACGGGCTGTGGAACGGCGCAACCGACTGGGCAAGCGAAGAAGTGGTTGGTGTCTTCGAAACCTTCGGCGCGATCATGGACTGCGCCAATGAAGACATGAACGCGCTGACCTGGCAGGATGCCGCCCAGCGTGTCACCAATGGCGAAGCCGCCTTCAATGTGATGGGCGACTGGGCAGCCGGTTACTTCATTGTTGACCTCGGTCTGGTCCCCGGCGAAGGCTTTGGCTATGCCGCCGCCCCCGGCACACAGGGCGTCTTCATCTGGCTGTCCGACTCCTTCGGTCTGCCCATTGGCGCGCCCAACCGCCCGGCAGCAGTTGAATGGCTGCGCTTTATCGGCTCTGCCGAAGCACAGGACCTCTTCAACCCGCTGAAGGGTTCGCTGCCGGCAAACGTGACCGCCGACATCGAGAACGCCGAACTGTACAACGTTTACTTCCAGGACGCTTATGTGGACTGGACGACCAACGACCTCGCGGGCAGCCAGGCACATGGCGCAGTTGCTCCTGCGGATTTCAGCAACGGCTTCCTCGAAATCATTTCGCAGTTCCAGAGCGGGCGTGACGCTGCGCTGGCAGCCGAAACCGCCGCTGAACTGGCAGCCGACGTTGGCATGGTTGGCGAATAAACCACCGGATACAGCAGCACAGAGGGCATGCCGCGCGCGTGCCCTCATACGCACATCCCGGTTTTAACCGCGCAAAGTCCTGCGTGCCAGACAACAAGGTGCGCGGGACTTTGTTTATCACAGCATGGATCAAGCGTTGTTGTGCCGGAGTATCTGTACTGCCGCTGCTACTTCATTATCTCCGCGCGGTTCGGGCACCCTGCCAGCGTGCCTCACCGAATAGATGGGGGCATTGCCTAACATTATGAAACGCAAACTTGGACGCGATCGTGTGATTTCTATTGCGGTGATCATCCCTTCGATTGTGTTGATCGCCATTTTTGTTTATGGGTTTATTGCCTGGACGGGCTATGCCTCCCTGACGGACGCGAATACGCGCCAGCAGCTCAGCATCAATCAGGAGCCGCCCGAATTTGTCGGTATGGAACAGTACGAGGAGCTGTTCACCCGGCGCACCACCGAACGCTTCCGTGAAGGACTGACCAACGTGGTCTTCTTCACCGTGCTGTTCATCGCCAGTTGTCTGGGGATCGGTGTGCTGCTGGCGATTCTGCTGGATCAGAAAGTGGTCGGGGAGGCGCTGTTCCGCGCGATTTTTCTCTTTCCGATGGCGCTCTCCTTTGTCGTCACGGGAGTCGTGTGGAAATGGCTTTTCCAGACCGACAGCGGCATTAACGTGCTGCTGGGCGTCCCGGAAGGGCGGCGCTTCTCGTGGTTTATCAGTCAGGAGCAGGTGCTCCAGTTCAACTGGCAGGACATGTTCCCGATTGTGACGTATATCATCCTCGGCGTGGTCTCGGTGATTGCGCTGTGGCTGTGGCTGAAAAACAGCCGCCGTGCCGCTGCCTATGCGGCGGTGATTGCCGGGGCGCTGGCGCTGTTGTCCCTGCTGGGGGTGCCGCAGCAGCTGCCGACCACCGAACGTCCGGAGCTGCAGGGATTTAATATTGCGCTGGTTGCAGTGGTCATCGCGGCGACGTGGCAGATGTCCGGTTATACGATGGCGATGTACCTTGCCGGGCTGCGCGGCATCAGCGAAGAACTGCGCGAAGCGGCGCGGGTAGATGGTGCCAGCGAGTTTGGCGTTTACCGCCGCATTATCCTGCCGCTGCTGGCGCCAATCACGCTCAGCGCGATTATCATTCTGGGGCATATCTCGCTCAAAATCTTCGACCTGGTTTACGTGATGGGCAACGGCGGCGTGCAGGAAATTGACATGCCCGGCGTCTACATCTACCAGACGGCATTCCGTGGGACCGACATCGCGCGCGGGGGGGCAGTTGCCATCATTCTGCTGCTGCTGGTCGCCACGGTGATTGTGCCCTATCTGGTCAGCAGCCTGCGGGGGAGTAAAACAGCATGAGCAGCATTTCGATGACAGGCAAAACCGGCGTGCAGCAGGAGTCCGCCCGCAAAATCCAGTGGGCGCGCATCCTTTCGCGCATCGTGATTTACGGGCTGTTGATCTTCTTTGCGCTTGTTTTTCTGGTGCCGGTCTACATGGTGCTGACCACCAGCTTTAAGACCATTGACCAGGTTGATCTGGCGCGCATGTGGGAACTGCCGCCGACTCCGTCGCTGGAGAGCTTCTCGTTTGCCTTCAGCCGTCTGCAAAATAACTTCTTCAACAGCATTATGCTGGTGGTTCCGGCAACAGTGCTGTCCGCCATGTTGGGGTCACTCAACGGCTATGTGCTCAGCAAGTGGCGTTTTCGCGGGGCGAACATCCTTTTCCCGCTGATGCTGTTTGGCATGTTCATTCCCTATCAGGTGATTCTGATTCCGCTGGTGCAGTTTTTGAGCAGCGTTGGCTTGTTCGGCAACATCTGGGGGCTGATTCTGGTGCATGTCGTCTACGGCATTCCGATCACGACGCTGATCTTCCGCAATTACTATGTGGAAGTGCCGGACGAAATGCTGGAAGCGGGCATGATTGACGGCGCAGGATTCTTCGGCATCTACCGGCTGATTCTGCTGCCGCTGTCGCTGCCCGGTTTCGTGGTGGTGATTATCTGGCAGTTCACGCAAATCTGGAACGAGTTCCTCTTTGGTGTGACCATCGGCGGCGAGTCCGGACAGCCGATCACCGTAGCGCTGCAAAATTTGTCCGGCAGCCAGGTTGTTGAATGGAATGTGCAGATGGCGGGCGCGTTCCTGACCGCCCTGCCGACGCTGCTGGTGTACATCATTCTGGGGCGCTATTTCATTCGCGGGCTGCTTGCGGGCAGCATCAAGGGCTAGTGGCTGCCGGCGCTGCCGGTGCAGTGCCAGTGCAGTGCCGGGCGGCAAATGCCGGGTGTACGGGCGAGGCGGGAGTCTGCCTCGCCCGTCCCGGCGGCGGCTGTGGTAACACGAATGCGGCAGTGGCGCGCGTTCCTTCATGGTGCCGGAATTCCCCACAGGTACGTTGCGCCGTCTATCGGTCCGCTGCCATCAAACAACCCACCTGTGTTGCTGGTGAACAGCAGTGTTCCATCCGGGCTAAAGAAAATCTGCCAGATCGCGGCGACGTGCTGGCGCGCTGTAAACAGCAAGTCTCCCGTAGCTGCATCCCACAGCCAGAGCGTGCCAGATTCACCCCCTGCGGCAAGCAGCGTGCTATCCGGGCTGATAGTTAGCGCTGTAACATCTTCGTCAGGATGAAGCGGGATTGTTAGTCGCAGTGAATCAGTTTCGATGTCCCACAGGTTGATTGTGCTTGTGTTACCTCCATAACCGCGATTCAGGGTTCCAAAGGTTTCGTTGTCGGCGGTAACGAACGAAAACTCACCCCAGATAACATTCGCAAGATGTGTGACCACCTTACCTGTTTCTACGTCTATAAAATCAAGTCCATCGGATGCTGCCAAAATCAGCAAATCATCAGGCGCAAAGCGAAACTTACAAAGTAACATGCTTGGCAATCGCAGGAGTTCTGTGCTGTTTTCAACATCCCACACAATTGGTTGATCGTCATCATATATCATGTAGTTGCCGCTTGGACTCACATCATTACAGAGCCATCCTGCGTAGTGTTCCTCAGTGACAATTTGCTGTGTGCCAGTTGATAGGTCAACAATTACAATCTGGGATGGAGGTGTGCCATAAATGTCACTTACATCCGTGTAGATAAGACTTACCAGTCTCCTGTCATGGCTATAGGCTGCCGTTACGATAGATACGAATCTTTGCTGCTCCACCCAGTCGAATGACAACCGAAGTCTATCAATTGGATTGCCTTCAAGACCCCAATAGTGGACGGCATCATCGGTCACTGAAATGATCTGATCACTTTCCGCTGTGAAAGCTGCGTAGCGATAGAGGCGATAGTCGTCCAATGGCAGCGTTTGTATCGGTTGACGATCCTGCAAATCCCAGATGTGCAGCACAGTCTCGCCGTCAATGTTTTGCTGCGCCACCAGCGACTGCCCATCCGGGCTAAATGCCGCGCGTCCAAACCCCGGCAGTTGCATTAGCAAGTCGCCCGATGCTGTATCCCATAAGAAGATTTCAGACTCGCCGCTGGCAACCAGCATCCGCCCATCCGCGCTGAACATAAAGTCGCCCAGAGGTGCACCGTCAGCCCTCAGCGTTTGCACAAGCTCCAGAATGGCAGTATCCAGTAGATAGATCGCTTCCACAAACGGGCAGCCAATGGCAATACGAGCCTCATCCGGGCTGAGGGCGACACGCGGGATGAAATAGAAGTTGCAGGGCAGCTCCTCCAATGGGCGTTCGCGTACAACCTCGTTTAAGGCGGCATCCACGACATACAAAGTGCCGCCACCAACGCTGTTCAAAGTTGCGCCGACTATCATATCGCCGCTTGCGCTAAACGTACTGCCTTGTGAACTGGCTGAAGCGGAGGAGAACACTACCTGTCTGTTGTCAATGATGATCGAAGCGTGGACAACCTCATCTGTGCGATCCACGCTGAAGGACATATCTGCCATCGTTACGGTTTGACTGTAATCACGCGGGTTTTCACGGTGGATGGTGCGTGCAATTGCGCCAGCCGCGATATCCCATATCTCGACCTTAACGGAGTTGTTATAGCCCACTGCCAGATACGCGCTGTCCTCGCTGAAAACTGCGGATGTGACATAGGCATCGCTGGGCAGCAGTTGTGCCTCCGCGCTTAAATCCGCCGCGTCATACAGCCACACACCCATGCCTGTCACCAGCGCAATACGCGCCCCATCCGGCGACCACAATATATCGCGAATGTAACCGCGCGAAAGCAGCGTCAGCGGCGTGAGCTGCCCGGCATTCTCCGGCGTAATCGGGATGCGCGGGTCGGGGATGGGTTGCGCAGCGGCGGGCGCGACCAGCACCACACACGCAACCACCAGCATCAGCAGCAAGCGTCTGAACATTGTGCCTCACCTCCAACGAAAACGCCATCCAGCGAACTGGCTAAAAAGCTAACTGCTAACAGACAGGCGGCTGTGGTCACAGGAATGCGACACTGGCGAATGTGACTTCAGGCTGGCATGACCCGGCGGGCGCTGGCAATCTCGTCATGCTGAAGCGGGCGAATTTGGGCGGGGTATAACGATACGAGCGCAATCAGTTCGCCGCTCAGGGTCGCGAATTCCACTTCATAGCCTGTGTGCTCACCGTAAACATGAAGAATCATCCCAATATCACCAGCTCTTAATCCATGTTCAGGCAAATCCTGCGTCAATGCAACGCGATCTGATTCCTGCATCTGATTATCCTTACCTATTGCTGAACGCGCTTACCCCCTAAACCCCTACTCCCACTCAATCGTGGCGGGGGGCTTGCTGGTGATGTCGTAGACCACACGGTTGACGCCGGGCACTTCGTTCACAATCCGGCGGCTGACCCGCGCCAGCAGCTCGAACGACAGCCGCGCCCAATCCGCCGTCATGAAGTCGTCCGTCGCCACCGCCCGCAGCGCGATCACCTCGGCATATGTGCGGTTGTCGCCCATCACGCCCACGCTCTTCACCGGCAGCAGCACCGCGAACGCCTGTGCCGTGCCGCCCGCATTGTCTGCGCCCGCACTGTCTGCGCCCGCACTGTCTGCGCCCTCGCCGCCCGCACGCAGCAGCCCGGCAGCGCGCAGTTCGCCCGTGAAAATGGCATCCGCCGCGCGCAGCGTTTCCAGCCGTTCCCATGTCAGGTCGCCCAGGCAGCGAATCGCCAGCCCCGGACCGGGAAACGGCTGCCGCCAGACCAGCGCCTCCGGCAGTCCCAGCGCCGTGCCGACCTGCCGCACCTCGTCCTTGAACAGGTCACGCAGCGGCTCGACCAGGGCGAAACCGAGCTTTTCCGGCAGCCCGCCCACATTATGATGACTCTTGATGTTCTTCGAGACTTTGCTGCTGGCGGCGCTTTCGATCACATCGGGGTAAATTGTGCCCTGCGCCAGAAAGCGGATGTCGCCCTGTGCGGCAAGCCGCTGCGCCTGCGCGCTGAACACGTCAATGAAGGTACGCCCGATAATCTTGCGTTTCTCTTCGGGATCGGTTTTGCCCTGTAATTCGCTCAGGAAAGTCTCTGTGGCATCCACCGCGATCAGGTTCATGTGGCGCTGTTCGGCGAACACCTGCACCACCTGTTCCGGCTCACCCTGGCGCATGAAACCGGTGTTGACGAACACCGACACCAGTTGGCTGCCAATCGCGCGGTGCAGCAGCGCCCCGGCAACCGCCGAATCCACGCCGCCGCTGAGCGCCAGCAGCACCCGTTCGCCGCCCACCTGTGCGCGGATGCGGGTCACAGCATCCTCAATGAACGCAGCAGGCGACCATTTCGGCTCACAGCCGCAGATGTGCAGCACAAAATTGCGCAGCAGTTCGCTGCCCTGGGGCGTGTGCGCCACTTCGGGGTGGAACTGCACGCCGTACAGCCCGCGATCCAGATCGCCCATGGCGGCGTAGGGCGAATTGTCGCTTTTTGCCAGCGGCACAAAACCCGGCGGCGGCGTTTCGATGCGATCTCCATGCGACATCCACACCCGCAGGCTTTCCGGCAGGTTGTGGAACAGCGGGCTGCCGATGGTCTGCACCAGCGTGGCATCGCCATATTCGCGCTGTGTGGAAGCGGCAACGACCCCGCCGAGCGCGTGTGTCAGCGCCTGCATACCATAGCAGATGCCTAAAATCGGCTTGTGATCGCCCAGCAGGTGCGCGGGAAGCTGCGGCGCGCCGGGTTCATAGACACTGTTCGGTCCGCCGGACAGGATACAGCCGCGCGGCTGGTGCGCGTTGATCTGCGCGGGGTCGGCGTCAAACGGGAACACCTGCGCATAAACGCCCAGTTCGCGCACCCGCCGGGCGATCAACTGGGTATACTGCGAACCGTAATCGAGAATGGCGATGCCGCCAGTACGCAAATCGCTCACAGTTGGGCTTCCTCTGCTGTTTCGGTTAATGGGCAAGTCCAGGTTCAGGCGCGCCGGGGACAATGCCACCGGGGTGACCTGTCGCCAGCGCGTTACGCCTGGAACCTGAGCGCGCCTGCTGCAACTATCCTGTCAAATCGCCGCCATTGTTGCATCAGCCCGCCGTGATGCCAAAGGTCTGCATCCACAGTTCCAGCGTCAGCAGGCGGAAAACGACTTCTTCATAACGGGCACGCCCGCTAAAATGCGCGGTGAGCAGCTTTTCCAGCACCGGGCGGTTGAACAACGGACGGATGCGCGCGGCGCTGTCCAGCAGGGTTTCGCGCAGGGGCGCGCGCAGATCGTGTTCGAACCAGCCACGAATCGGTGTACCGAAGGGCTGCTTGGGGCGTGCCAGCGCAAAGTCCGGCAGCAGCGGGCGCACTGCCTCGCGCAGCACTACCTTATTCGCCTGCATGCGCACAGCGGGCGGCACCCGCGCGGCGAAGTCCAGCAGCGCCGGGTCGAACAGCGGCACCCGCGCTTCCAGCGATGCCGCCATCGTTACCTTGTCACAGTTGAGCAGCGCATTGCCGGTCAGCCAGGTATTGATGATGAGCGCCTGCGCGGTGTTGGCGGCGGCGTCCTGCGGCGTGCCGGCGCGCCCGTTCTTCGCCCAACTGTGCGCGACGATGCCGGCATAGGTCTGCTCCTTGTGGTGTGCCGCTGCCCACGCCGTTTGCAGCGCTTCGCCATAAAGCCGTTCCCGCAGCCCATCGCTGAAAACGATGCCGTCAAACGAATGCAGCCGTCGCAGCGCTTCATCACGCGGGAAGGCGGGATAACGCAGGTTGGGCAGGCGGTAGGGCAGCGCGCCGATGTAGCGGTAGCGTTTCATCAGCGGGTAGCTGTTTTCCAGCCAGCCAAGCACCTGCCGCCGCAGCCCCGCCCCGGCAGGGCGTGCATCGGCATTCGCCGCGTAATGTGCCAGCAGCGCCGGGATGCTGTGATGGTGCGGATAGCCGCCGAACAGTTCATCGCCGCCCAGCCCGGTCAACACCACTTTGACCTGCCTGCCGGTCATTTCTGCCAGCAGCAGCAGCGACACCGCCGAAGGGTTCGCGTTTGGCTCGTCGTGATGATAAATGTATTTGAGCAGCCCCTGCCACCAGTCCGCCGCCGTAATGATGCGCTCGTGATGCTCGGTGTTGAAGTGGGCGGCAACCCGCCGGGCGTGATCGAGTTCATTATCCGGTGTTTCTGCTGCATAGCCGACGGTATAGGTCTTGACCTGCTGCACTTCTGCCGCCATCAGCGCCAGCACCGCCGCCGAGTCAACCCCGCCGCTGAGGAACAAGCCCAGCGGGACATCGCTGCGCAGGTGCAGCCGCACGGATTCCGCCAGCAGCGCGCGGGCGGGCGCGATCCAATCGGTGCGCCCAGCAGCAGCCTCAGCGCCAGACGCAGCAGCCCCGCTGACATAGCCGGTGCCGAACTGCCAGAAGCGATGCAGCCGCATGCTGCCAGACTCGACCACCAGCGCATGCCCCGGCGGCAGCCGGCGCACCCCGGTGAACAGCGTGTCAGCGCCGATCATATAGCCAAACGAAAGGTAGGTATCCAGCACTGCCAGATTCAGCCGGGGTACAGCGGGCGCTGAACCGCCAGCGGGGGCGGCGAACAGCGCCTTGACCTCGCTGGCAAAGGACAGCAGCCCGTCGCGCTCCGCCAGGTACAGCGGTTTCATGCCGATATGGTCTACCGCCAGCAGCGCGCGGTTGCTGCGGACATCCCACAGCGCGAAGGCGTACATCCCCCGCAGATGCGAAAACAACGCCAGCCCATATTCTTCGTAGAGGTGGATAATCGTTTCGCCGTCGCCCGCCGTGCGCAGGCTGTGCCCGCGTGCCTGCAAGTCGGCGCGCAGTTCGCGGTAATTGTAGATTTCGCCGTTAAACACCAGCGCGATGCTGTGATCCTCGTTATACAGCGGTTGGTCGCTGCCCTGCACATCAATGATGCTCAGGCGGCGCATGCCGGTAACGCACGGCGCACAGGCGGGGTCGCCGCCCGGCGCGACATAATAGCCAGCGCCATCGGGTCCACGGTGGGTTATGCGGTCGCACATGGCGCGCACCTGTGCCAGCGCTGCCCGCTGCTGCCCGGTGAGATCAACTTGTCCCGCAATTCCGCACATATCCTGGCGTTACCTTCCTGCTTGTGCAGGTCAACAATCAAGCGGGCGAACAGGTCAGCCCCTGCTATTGTACCTGCTGTTCCTGCTGCGGGTTGGCTTGCGCCAGCGCTGCCGCGAATGTCTCTAACTGGCGGCGCTGCTTGCCGTTGAGCCAGATGAAGGGGCGCACCCGGCGAATTGCAGCCAGCGCGTCGTCGATGCTCATGCCGGTGCTGACCAGGTACGCGGCTGCCATCGTCGGCGCGCGTCCTACGCCCACCCCGCAGTGAATGTAGACAGTGCCGCCCTGCGCGATCTCCTGCGTGATGAACGCCACGCCGTGCCGCAGGTCGTCCAACGTGGGCGGGGTATTGTCCACTGTCGGCAGATGCAGATAGTGCGGCGGCGCTGCACCGCTTGCCGCATCATCGTGCTGTGCCTCGCGCATGTTGACCACTGCCGTGATGCCCTGCGCGGTCATGCGCCGCAGTCCCCGGCGGTACTGCTGCCCGCCGACATAAAGCTGCGGCAGCACACGGCACAGACGCGGCGGCGGTGCGCCGGTGGTCTTGCGGTACAGTTGGTCGTACAAGCGGGCAAAAATTACCTGTGGGGATTCGTAGATGTAGCCAGGAATCTGCAAGTTAATCGCACCTTTGTGTTGGCGTCACAACGTGTTTCCATTCTAGGGGAAATCGGCGGCGGTGTCTATGAACAGGCGGCAGCGCAAGGAGTTGTCATGAAATGACGTTCACCTACGGGGATGAAAATTGTTCAACCGCAAAGGCGCACAGAACGCCAGGAGGGTGCTGCCGGTCTGGCGCAGCGCATCAGCCACAGCCACCCCATGCCGGGAGCGCATACGCGCTCATCTGGCGTGAGGCAGTCGCGCTGATACGCAGCAGCGCCGGGGATGACCAGAAAGCGGCGGGAGTCAGCGGGCAGCGCGGCATAAGCTGCAATTCCACCAGCCCGCCATAATAGACGGCATAATGCAGCATGTGCGGCGGAACAATCGAGGATCTGCCGCTGTAACCGCTGTCGGGTGTGGGCAGCAGTGCCCACCAGTCGCCATATGCCAGCCGTGTCGTGATTTCGATGCTGTTGACGCGGTTTTCGCGGACCCACACCTGCCCGCCATTCACCAGCGCTGCGGGCTGCTGTCCGTTCCAATCAAAGAAAATCACCGCATCACTGATTGCCATGCCGTAATACAGGTGGACGCGCTGCACCCAGGGATGGGCGTCGAGGATGCGCATTGCCTCCTCCAGCGTAGTGATTCCGGGCTGGATGCCGGGGGTGCCAAAGGGACACAGCGCGGTGACAGTGCTGGTTTGCGGCAGCACGCAGCCCTGCGGGGGAAAGAGCAGCGCGCGGATCGCGTCCGGTTCGCTGCGGTTATAGGGCAGCAGGCGTGGCAGCAGCGCCAGCGCCGTCAGCAGCACAGACAGAAACAGGGCAAGTCGCAGCCAGAGGTTGAACACAGCTACACACAACAGGGTCGGTGGTCACTGCGCCCAGTGTAACCCCTGGCTGGCAGGCTGTCATCTGTTCAACGGCGGAGGTCGTTCATTGTGCGCAGACGTTCGGACATTACCTTCATCACCTTGAGGGCGAAGTTGGGCGTTTCCTGCACCATATAGACAAACCGCTTGTTGTCTACTGGTACAATCTGGCAGTCGGTTTTTGCCGTCGCAGTAGCGCTGCGCGGCGAATGATCAATCAGCGCCATTTCGCCGATAATGTTGCCCGCGCCTGCAACCTCAAAAACCTGCCCGTTGTGGCTGATTTCGACTTCGCCCTGCTTGATGACATACATCATATCGCCGGGGTCGCCCTGGCTGAAGATCACGGTTCCGGCGGAGATATCACGAAAATCACTGCTGCGACTCAGGAAATCGAAGGTTGTGGACATCTACTGCTATCTCCTGTTGACTTTGATTTTGGCGTTGGCAAACCGGAGCTGCTGCAAGATCACTGCCCCAAAACACAGGATTAATCGCCGATTCGGCGGCGCAACCAGTGCTGAAGGAAATATTAAAGCAGGTTTAAGTTTTGTGCAAACTGTCTTTACAGCTTTTTAATGCGCGGCGCCGCTACCAGTTGATGCTGACCTGCCGCCGCCAGAAGCGCGTGACCAACCTGCTGCCGGGCATCGCTGCCACCAGCCGGTAGAGCAGATCCCAATCGTCTGCCGCCAGCACGCCGCCCAGCGCGATTCCAGCGGCGTAAACCAGCATCCCGGCGACCATGCCGAGCAGTGGATGCACCCCGCCCGCCGCCAGCATGATGCCCAGCGTCAGGCATGCCAGCAGCGCCGCCCGCCAGCCCCGCCCCAGCATGCGCCGCCAGCTCAGCCCGCGCGCGCGCACCGTCAGCGCCAGCAGCAGCAGCACCAGCAGTTCCGCTGCCAGCGAAGCCAGCGGCGCGCCCAGCAAACCGATGTTCAGCAGCAGCAGCGCGTTCAGCCCGATGTTCGTTGCCAACCCCAACGCGCGCATGCCCAGCAGCCGCCCCTGGCGGTTCTGCACCATCAACGCCTGCGCCAGCACATTAACGACCATTGTCACCGCAGCATACCAGATCAGCACGCGCAGAACATCCGCTGCGGGGCGGAAATCCTCACCGAACAGCGGCACAGTGATTTCGGCGGCAAACACAGTCAGCAGCAGCGCCAGCGGCAGTGCGATCAGCAGTGTAAAAACGGCGAGCTTCTCGACGATGAAACCAAACGTCTCCGCGTTCCCTGCCGGGGCTTCCACACCGGCAGCGGGCAGATTGTCTTTCACGTAGTAACGTGACAGCAGCGGATAGGTGGCAACCAGCACCGTCGTATTGAGCATTTCAACCACCCCGAAAATGATGACAAATGCCGCGCCCAGATAGCCCGTGCTGGATTCGCCGATCAGGCGGGTGGTCATCAGCTTATCGGCATGCTGGTATGCCAGCGACAAAAACGCGGAAACTGCCAGCGGCGCGCCATTGAGCAGCAGCGGCAGGGCGATGGCACGCTTGAGAGGAAAGACCGGGCGCATGCTGCCCCGCCAGACCAGCGTCCACAGTGCCGCCGCGCGCAGCACCCCGGCAGTGATCGTTGCCAGATAGACGCCCAGCAGACCCCAGCCAACCGCCAGCGCCAGCACTGCCAGCAGCACCAGCGCGATAATCTGGAGGATGCTGACGGCGGATGTGGCGATCATGCGTTCGCGCGCCAGCAGCAGATCGTTGGTCATGTTGCCAAGGATGTCTACAATCAGGCTGATGCCCGCCAGCGCCAGAAATGCCTGGATTGCCGGGTCATAACCCAGCAGCACTGCCGCGCCCGTCACTACAGCATAGGCGCCCCCCGCCAGCGCTGTCTGCATGAACAGGGTCGCCGTGAGGACCTGCCCGGCGCGTTCGGGATATCGAGCGACATCGCGAACGACAATCGGACCCATGCCAAAATTGGTGATCGAAGTGCCAATGCTGATAAACGCGCCAACCGTCACGTAAATACCAAAGACTGCCTCGCCCAGCGCCCGGGCAAGCACAAGCTGCCAGAAGAACAGGATGCCCTTGCTCAACAGGCTGGCGGCAGCAATCGCGCCCGCGTTGCGCACGGCACGGCGGGCATCAGCAGCAGAAATCGCGCTCATAGCTTAGCGGGTGTCTTTCGTTTGAGTCAATCGCGCAGTGCTGTCACGGCGTGGCTTCCGGCGTGGCTTCCGGCGCTGCTTCCGGCGCTGGCACGAGGCGCAGGGCGTCGGCATAAAAGTTGCGGCAGCTTAACTGCCCGGTAGTCCCCAGTGCAATCACGGCATTGTATTCTGCACCGAGGTCAAAAGTTGTCGCAGTCTGCCCGTCCTGGAATGCGCCGGGCATATTGCCCAGATTGCGGCGGACTTCTCCCCGCAGCACATACAAGATGCCGTAATCCGGATCAACATCCAGCGCGCGGGTATAGGCGGTTTCGGCGCGCGTGAAGTACTCGATTGCTTCAGCACTATCGCCGCGTTCCAGCGCGGCATAACCCAGGTTGCAGGCGGAAAAGCCTTCGCCCAGATGCAGGTCCGACAGGTTGGGATTGATGGCAATGACTGCCTCGGCGTCTGCCAGCGCGCGCGGGTAGCGCTGCAACATCATGTTGGTAAACATGCTGAAAGACGGACCAAAGACCGCCATATCGCCCGCGTTTTCACCGAACATCGTTTCAACCATGCGCACTGAAAAGGTCGTATCAGGGAAGCGCTCGACGACGGTCTGCGCCAGCAGCGCCGAATCACGGATGCGTCCCTGCCGCAGCGCGATCATCGCCGCGATGATGTAGGGGAAGTTGGTCTGCGGTTCCAGCGCAATTGCCACGTCATAATCACGGCGGGCGTTTTCATAGTCGCCCATCAGATAGTACGTCGCCGCGCGAAAATTGATGGGGTACCAGTCGTCCGGGCGCGCCTCGATCACTTGCGTCCAGAACGGAATCGCTGCTTCGTAGCGTCCATCAACGACCGCAACTGTCGCTTGAAGGAAATGGACCATCGGCCAGTCGGGCTGCGCGGCGTTGAGCGCATCCAGATTGCCGCGCACGCTGGCAAGATCGCCAGTGCGCAAATAGGCGGTGACGCTGAGCATCGGCAGCAGCGGGTTTGCCGTGCGATCCAGATCAAGGGCAGCATCTGACTCGGCAATCGTGATGGCAGGATCGCTGATGTAGTACTGGAAGGAACGGTGTACATGCCCGGCAATGCTGGTGGCGTCGATTTCCGGCAGGTCGCCGGTCACTTCCGCCAGCATCACCGCGATGCGGTTGACCTCAAAGACATCGCTGTTGACCGAATGCAGCGTTACAAACACCGCCAGCACGGAATGTGCCAGTGTTTGCGCGCGCGGATCACTCAGGCGGACACGTACATTCACTGTGCCTGTCAGCAGGGCACGCTCAAAGTGCAGCGTCTGGAAAGACGCAAGGCTGCCAATCTGGATATTGGCTTCAATGTCGTCCTCGGCAAAGTAGCGTCCCCAGATGATGACCGCCGCACCGACTTGTTCTGCCACTTGCAGGGCTTCGGCGTCCGTGGCGAGCACCTGTTCGTAACGCCGGATGCGGATATTGGAATAGGGGTTGTTTTCAATCTGCTGCACCAGATTGTCGTAAACAAAGCGCGCCGGGTTGGGCGCGGTTGTGTTGACCGCCTCAAAATCCGCGACGAGCACCATGTATTCGCCGGGGGCAACCGGGGCAACTGCCAGGGCGGGGTTGTCGGCGGGCAGATTCTCAACACCGGGCGCGACTGCGTTGGTGTTCCCGGTGAGATTGGGCAAAATCACCACGACTGCCAGCACAGCAGCGACCAGCGCCATCACGCCCACCAGTGCCAACCAGGGCGTGCGGGCAGAGGGAGCAGATGCTGGCGGCGTAGAAGCGGTGAGGGCAGCCGGTATCGCCCCGGGAGGCACGGGCGCTTGCAGCGGTGACGGCAGCGGTGTCACCGTGCGCATAGCGGGGTCGGACTGCGCCAGCGCCGCGCGCAAATCAGAAATGCCCGGCGTGTGATAGGGCGAGGGCGTTGCCTGTGGCGGCTGGCGTTCGGCAATGTCTGTTGCCAGATCGCCAGGGTTCTCGACCAGCGGAATTGAGGCGGCAGGTTTGGGCGTGCGCCGCGACGTATCCAGCAGCGCGGTAGTATCACCGCCGTGCAGCAGCGCTTCCAGCACCGCGCCAACCTGCCGCACGCTGGGAATACGCTGGTCGCGGTCTTTTTCGAGCATCCACTCAATCAACTGAAGCAGGGCTTCCGGCGCATCGGGACGCAGCGGGCGCAAATCTGGCACGGGCTTGGTCAGCATGGTGGTCAGCAGCGCCGCCGGGTTGGTGTGTTCAAAGGGACGTTTGCCCGCCAGCATTTCATAGAGCATCACGCCGAACGCCCAGATATCGGCGCGCTCGTCAATCGGCAGTCCCTGCGCCATTTCCGGGCTGAGATAGGCGTAGGTCCCGACCAGATAACCGCTGCGGGTCAGGCGGCTCTGGTCGCCCATCTGCGCGTGCCCAAAGTCGGTCAGGCGCGGCGTGCCATCCTGCGCAAGCAGCACATTGGCGGGTTTGAGGTCACGGTGGATGATGTTCAGTCGGTGGGCACGGGTGAGCGCGTCGGCAAGATCAAGCGCGATTTCCAGCACGCGCTGCACGGGAATGTGTTCCTGCTGGTGGATATATTCTGCCAGCGTGCCACCACTGACATATTCCAGCACAATATAATGGTTGGAGCTTTCTTCGACGACATCCAGCACTTTCACAATATTGGGGTGATTCAGGCGGCGCAGCGCTTCGCCTTCGCGGACAAAACGCTGCACGAAGTCCGGGTCTTCGCGAATGATTTCCGGCTTCAGCCACTTGATGGCAACACTTTCATCTGTCTGCGTGTCAATGCCCAGGTAGACAGCGCCCATCGCGCCCTGCCCGATCAAGTCTTCAAGGATATAGCGCCCTGCGATGATGCCCATACCGCCCATGACCGCGCCCACCTGTGTCAATCCATCCTCAGCACTGTGGCAGATTGTAACACAGGGGGCGCAGCGGGGAAATTTCTAGGGGCGCAGACCGATAATCAGGCTTTCGCCGGTCATCTCCGGCGGCTGTTGCAGCTCCATTAAATGCAGCACAGTGGGCGCAACGTCCGCCAGTTTGCCGCGCGTTTTGAGTACATAATAGCCCGCGCCGATGACAAACAGCGACACCGGACCAACCGTGTGATAGGTGTGCGGTTCGCCGGTCAGTTCGTCATTCATCATTTCGCAGTTGCCGTGATCGGCGGCGACAATGGCGACCCCGCCTTTTTCCTGACAGCGTGCCACCAGCCTGCCCACGCAGTCGTCCACCGTCTCAACCGCTTTGATCGCGGCGGGCAGGCTGCCCGTATGCCCAACCATATCGGGGTTGGCGAAGTTAATCAGGATGAAATCGTCATCGTGTTCTGCCATACGTTTGAGCGTCGCTCCGGTCAGTTCGTAGGCGCTCATCTCCGGCTTGAGGTCATAGGTGGCAACTTTGGGCGAAGGCACAATCATGCGGGCTTCGCCGGGGAACGGGTCTTCGTTGCGCCCGTTGAAGAAGTAGGTTACATGCGGGTATTTTTCGGTTTCGGCGCTGTGATACTGCTTCAGTCCCGCAGCGCTGATTACCTCCGCTAATGTGTTCTTCAGAATTTCCTTGCCAAACATGACCTGAACAGGCAGATCGTCCATGTATTCGGTCATGGTCAGGATATGCAGGTTGTCCAGATACTCGACCTGGCTGGCACCTTCAAACTCTTTGCGGGCGAACGCCTGCACGATCTGGCGCATACGATCCGCGCGGAAATTGTAGAACACCAGCACGTCGCCGGGTTTAATACGCAGACTGTCGTCACTGCCAACCACGACTGGCACGATGAATTCGTCGGTCACATCCTTGGCGTAGCTGTGCTGAATGGCGTCGTGGGCGGTGGCGGCGTGGTCGCCTTCGCGCTTGACCATCGCGTTGAATGCCTGCGCGGTGCGCTCCCAGCGTTTGTCACGATCCATCGCGTAATAACGCCCGCTGACTGTGGCGATCCGTCCCGCGCCGACCTTCTGCATGTGCGCTTCGAGGTTCGCCAGAAAGCCGCTGCCGCTGCGGGAGTCGGTATCGCGCCCGTCGGTGATGACATGCAGCACCGGGTCAACGCCGTGGGCATGGGCAATCTCCAGCAGCGCGTGCAGATGGCGCTGGTGACTGTGGACGCCGCCTGGTCCCAGCAAGCCGATCAAATGCAGATTCGCGCCGGTTTCGCGGGCACGCTGGCAGGCTGCCAGCAGGCGCGGGTGCTGCGCCAGCGAGCCGTCCTTAATCGCCTGATCAATCGCGCTGATGTCCTGATACACCACGCGCCCCGCACCCAGATTCAGGTGACCGACTTCGCTGTTGCCCATCTGCCCCGGCACCAGCCCCACAAATTCGCCGTGTGTATCCACGATGGCGCGTTCCAGCGTGCGCATCCAGTGGTCTTCGTTGGGGGTGTTCCCCTGCTTGACCGCATTGCCATGTTCGGTTTCCCGAATGCCCCAGCCGTCACGAATAATCAGCATCACAGGTTTGTTTGCCATGTGGTCATGTCCTCTTGAACAATGGTCAGTGTGAACCGGACTCGATTATGGCATTATTGTGCGCAGAATTAAACGCCTGAGCGTGAACTTTGATGAAGGACTGCGCAAAACTCTATGACACTCGACTGGTCCAAACTGCTGCCCGTGCTGGTCTCAATTGCCATCATCATCAGTGTTGCCCTGCTGCGCCAGTATTCGCGCACACTGGCGGCAATCGCGGCGGTCATGCCGATCAATATCCCGCTGGGCATGTGGATTGTGTATGCAGGGGGCGAAAACAAGCAGGTGGAACTGGCGCAGTTCACCGACTCGCTGCTGGTCAATATTCTGCCCACGCTGTTGTTTATTGTGGTGGTCTGGCAGACGACCCGGCACGGCATGGGGCTGCTGCCCAGCATAGTCCTGGGTTATATCGTCTGGGCTGTGGGTATGGGGTTGATCTTCCTGCTGCGTGCATGGCTGGGCGGCTGAGGCTGGGTGGGCGGGCGCAGTTTTGAACCCCGCCAGCGACAGGCGCGTAGTGTCCGGTGATGACAATTCCTGGTCAAGAGGACTATTCACATGGACACAGAGGCGCTGCTGGAACAACACTATGCAGCACGCGGTGGGCTGGAGGCAATTCGCGCCGTTCAGATGCTGGCACTACACGGAACAGTCACACTGAAGGATGGCACAGTGCTGGACATGCATATCCGGCGCAAACGCCCTGACCGGCTGCTGGTCGAATTCACAATCAACGGCAGCACCGGGCGCGAAGGCTACGATGGCAGCCGCGCATGGGAATGGTTCCCATGGGATGCCCCTACCGCACAGGTTGTCAGCGGCAAAGCAGCAACCGCGCTGCGCCGTGCTGCCGATTTTGATGGCCCGCTGGTGGACTGGCAGCACAAGGGGCACAAGCTTGACTACGCTGGCACGCTGACGTTTGAAGGGGTCAGCGCGCACTGTCTGCTGGTCACACTGGCGGATGGCAACCAGATCACGCATTATTTTGACCGCAGCAGCGCGCTGCTGATCGCTACGGAAACCCTGCGCCCGGTTCATGCGGGCAGCGTGCAGCACACCTTTACCTACTTTGATGATTATCGCCCCACTGCCGGGGTGTTGTTTGCGCATATCCTGCGCGAACACACGCCAGACGGCAGCCATCAGGAAAGCACGCACTGGCGGGAAATCCGGGTGAATGAGACCATGCCTGACAGTCTATTCGCCCTGCCGGATGCTTCCGCTTCGCGCTAACCCGTTACCCAGCAGCACACAGACCAACCGGAATAAGGGTGCAGAACGCTGCGCTGCCCCGCCCCCGATTAACGCTCAACCGCCGGCGCATGTTATAATCGCCCGGCGGACACGCACCGCCCGGCAGCGGGGGCAGAGTTGTCCCTTACGGAAGTTGTCAAAAGCCATTACGATAGGCGCGTGCAGTCTGTATACTGGCAACCATCGGAGTACGCGAAGGATGCGGCGAAGCGTAGTATTTACCCTCGTCATACTGCTGGCGCTGGCGATCGTGCTGCCTATCGGGCAGAGCAGCGCACAGGCGGGCAACCTGTTACAGGATGCCGGCTTTGAAGGCAACTATACCGGGCGCGCGATTCCGCCCGGTGCAGACGTGAGCGCGGGATCAATCAATGTTCCGGCAGCATGGGGGGTGTGGATTGCCCAGACCCCGCGCACCGAACCATGGATGAATCTCGTCCCGACCATTTTTCCTCACAATGGTCCTGACCCCAACCCCCAGGAAGGCGCACGCGCGCTGAATCTCACCCGTGACGGCGCAACCTTCACGGTGGCGGTGTTCCAGCAGGTAGCGGTGCCGGTGGGGTCGAATGTTCAGGGCAGCGCCTTCGGCTGGGTGAAAACCTGCCGTCCCAACCCGGCAACCTGCTCGTCGGAACCCTCGTCCGGGGCGCGCATGCGCGTGGGGATTGACCCCAACGGCGGCACAGACCCGAATGATGCCGATATTCTCTGGTCGGGCTTTGTTTCGCCGCATAACCAGTGGCTGCAAATGACCACCAGTGCCACCGCTACTGGCGGCACAGTGACCATTTTCCTGTATGCCACGCAGACATTCCCGGCAGCGGGCGGCGGGTTGACGCTCAACCGCGCCTACTGGGATACCGCGTCGCTGGTCATTGGCGGCGCAGGGGGCGCAGCCCCGGCAGCGCCAGGGCAGCCCGTGGCGACATTCACGCCCACACCGCCTCCAGTTGTCGCGTTTGTCGTGCCACAAGCACCGCAGCCAGACGGCTCGATTCTGCATGTGGTGCAGAACGGCGACACCCTGGCGAGCATCGCTTTCGCCTATGGTGTGACGGTTGAAGCCATCCTTGAACTCAATCCCTGGTTGGGCAGCGGGCGCTTTATCTTCCCCGGCGACGAAATCCTGATTCAACCTGCCGGCAGCGCGCCAACCGCTACGCCTGAGGCAGGTGCAGCCCCTACACAGGAGGCAGTGATTATCGCGGTGTCACCCACACCGGGAGAAGCTGGCGGCGGCGTGGTGCTCCCGCCGGTGTCCGGTCCGGTGCAGCCGATTACCGGCTATCCTGCGCCCACACAGGTGCCCACGCAGATCAGCGTGAACCGTTCGGCAATCGTCCCGGTGACACGCACGCCCGCACCAAGTCAGAGCGGATCGGCGGCAACTGAACCCGAAGGCAGCGCGCTGAACCCGCCGACAGAGACCGAGGTGCCCGCCGTCGCCCTGGCACCAACGGAGATACCGACGACCGAGGCAGCCCCGACAGATAGTGAAACCAAAGAACCAGCAGCGGCTGCTGCCCCTACGGAGCAGCCCGCTGAGCCGGCGGTGACCGAAGCGGCAGCAGTGGAAACGGTGGAGACAGCGCCGCCTGCTGCGCCGACAGAGAATATCGTCATCACGACGGTGGAAGTTGAGCCGACGAAAGAAACGCTGGATGCCGCCGGGGGGGCGGCACCCGGCGCGGATACCACTGAGGCGGGGCAGCCGCCCGCCGATTCTGCCCTGAGCGGGCAACCGGGAGCGCCAGACACGGAAGCCCCCGCGACCGAGGAGAATGCGCAGATTGCTGCGCTTCCCACCAACGAACCGACGGTTGAGCCAACGACAGAACCCACCGCACAGCCAACCAGCGAACCCACAGAAGCACCGACGACAGAACCGATTGTGCAGCCTTCGGCAACGCCGGAACCGCCCACAGAACAGCCTGTCCTGCAGACGACACAGACAGCGACAATCTGTGTGCTGCTGTTTGACGACGCCAACGAGAATGGTATTCACGAAGCAAATGAACCCCTGCTGGCAGGTGGGCGTGCGGACCTGAGCACAATGCCGGATCGCGAGATTATTGCCACTTACCAGACCACCGGGCAGGATGAGCCGTTTTGCTTCGGCGATTTGCCAGCAGACGCAGGCAATGAGTATGTGCTGGCGATGTACGCCCCGGACGGCTACCGGCTGACCGCTGCCGGGCAGGCGCGGGTACGCCCGCAGGTCGGCGAGGTGCGCCAACTGCCTTTCGGCGCAAAACAGGGCGCTGTTGAAGTTGCCGCCGTACCCCCGGCTGAGCAGGCAGGGCAGGGCACGAACACCACAGGCGACACGGATACGCCGGGCGTGCAAACGGAACAACTGCTGCAAATCAGCGGGCTGATTGTACTGGGGCTGGCGGGCATCGTGCTGGTCGCCGGGATGGGGCTGGCATTGATTCTGCGGCGGCGCTAACAAACAGCGCTGAGAGCAGACGCGCGATGGTGATTGAGGCAGCGTGCTTTAACAGCGTGCATTAAAGGGAAACAGAGTATGCGCAGGGCACTGATTGCGATTATTACAACAGCATTGGTCATTCAGTCGCTTTACACCGGCAGCGCGGCGCAGTCTGTCGGGCAGTTTTGCCTGCTGGCATTTGAAGATCGCAATGCAGACGGCTTTCAGGATGCCAACGAGCCGCCGCTGACCGGCGGGATTAGCGCGACACTGCTCAACGTGGATGGGATTATTGTTGCCAGCGCCCTGCTGGATAATTCGCCGCGCAGCACCGAGGGCATTATTTGTTTTGCCATCCCCGAAGCCGGGGTCTATACCCTGCGTGTGACCAGCGCCGATTACCGCCTGACGACGCTGGCAGAGGTGAGCGCCACAGTCAGCACCACAGGCACGGTGCGGGCAGATTTTGGCGCGCGGCGGCTGGCAGTGGAGCCGGCAGCGCCCGCAGAAGGTGTGCTGTCCAGCAATCAGGCACAGGGCATACGCCTGTTGTTTGCTGCTGGGGGCGCGCTGCTGGCAATGGCGGTAACGCTGCTGATTGGGCTGTTCCTGTATTTGCTGCTGATGCGCCGCCGTCCCGCAGCGGCTGCCCCCCGCTATTACGATCCAGCGCTGTATGCGCCGCAGAATGCGCCGGCTCCTGGCAGTACAGCGGGCAGCCTCCCGGCAGCGCGCGCCACCCGGCAGATGCCTGTACAGCGCAACGAGCCGGATATGCGCCTGTTCGAACTGCCCGAAGACGACGAGTGATCGTCCTTTGCCGCTGGAATGGCGACCAATTTAACCTGGATTTAATGATAAATGCCACTACCCCCCCTCAGGAATCACGCGCAAACTGAGGGCAACGATCGTGAGTTACCGAGGGGGCTAAAATGCACGTCAGGATTAACCGCAACGTTTGCCCGGCACACCTCGCATTCTGCGAACGCTGCCTCGGACAATTCCTGAAGTACCCGATGGGTTATGAACGGCGCTGTTTTGAAATTGTCGAGGACGACAACAGCGATCTGCTGACGATTGAACTGCATACCGGGGACCATGATGTTGTGCTGACGCTGGATGAGGCGCAGCGCCGTTTACTGGCAGGCGAAGGCTGGGCGAAGTTTGTGGATTTCGCCATTCCGATGTACCGCAATCGCAGCGAGACTGCATAAGCCTATGCCGAGGCTGCAACAAACACGGCAGTTTTGCATAGAAACCGGGGCTGATGGAACCAAGCGCCCCGGTTTTTGATTCTCTGCGCATGTAACGCTGCACTGGTAACGTTGGTCAGGCAGGGCAAAACGTGTTTTTAGCCCCGGCGCGTTGCCGGAGCAGCCGGGATTATGCTATCATCTGCGTATTGTCGGCAAGCTGTATCAAGGAGGGTTTATGAGTACTTACACCTACCGTCCCGCATTTGGAACTTGCCGATTCTGCGCAGGGACAGCCGGCTAAACACAAGCATTTGTTGCCTCGCTGAATTGCAGCACCCCTTTGGCGCGTCGTGCAGGTTCCCCAGACGATCATTTTCGATTTCCAATCCAAAGGTGTGTTCAACATGTCTACTTGCCTACCCAATGGGCTGCTTTTGCGTCACGCGGCGCTGGATGACCGCGAAGCCGTTGCTGCGTTCGTGAGCACCTGGTTGCAGGACTCGCTCGGCATCAACGCTGCTGATCTTTGCTCTGGTCGTCATCCCACCACGAGTCCTTCCGATTTTGTCATTGTGACCGACCCGGCACAGGGCAGCCAGATTGTCGCGGCAGCCGGGTTGATCCGTCATCGCTGGTGGTTTGATGATCTCAGCATCAGCGTGGGAACGCCAGAATTTGTGGCAACGCACGACGATTACCGCCATCAGGGCTTGATGACTGCCGTACTGCAAGCCCTGCACGCCCACAGTCAGGCACAGGGGGAAACGCTGCAAGCCGTAGCGGGCATTCCACACTTCTACCGGCGCGTTGGTTATGAGTATGCGCTGGAACGCGATGATGAACGCGATTTCGATCTCGCGGCATATCGCGCCACTGCCGATCTTGCGACGCCTTACCGTGTGCGGCGCATGACCACAGGCGACATCGCGCAGGCACTCAGCATCTACGAACAGCAGCGGCGCGGGTTTCTGCTGACAACCGCGATGGACGCGGTGCGCTGGCAGTACGACCTGACCGGGCACAGCGCCGGTTCAGACATCAAGATGCGCCATTACAGCATCGTTGATCAGCAGGATGAGCTGGTTGGCTATTATAAGACGTGGGGCGATGAAGGCGATGATTATGGTGCGTTTTTCATCAACGAGCTTGGCATTGCGCCGCATGCCAGCCTGCCCAGGGCTTTTCACGCCATGTGCACCGCGCTGCTGCGGCAGCATGCACAGATCGCAGGTGGCGAAGCGCCTGAGCTTGAAACAATCAAGCTGTCTATCGGGCGGACGCATCCTGTTTACCGCGCACTGGCACCGTTTCTGGTGCAGGCAAAACACCCGACAAGCTGGTACATCCGCTGCAACGATCTGGCAGCCTTTCTGCAACAGGCATCCGCCGTCTGGGCGCGCCGCCTTACCGGCTCAGGAGGGACAACCTCAATGACACTGCTGCTCGACTTCTACACGCACGCCTTGCGACTGCGCTTTGATAATGGGCTGCTGGTGGCGGTTGACCGCGCTGCGGGGGAACCGCAGGAAACGGAGTACAGCGCCCAACTGCCGCAGCCGACGTTCCTCAAGCTGTTGCTGGGCTACCGTTCGCTGGATGAGCTGCTTTACGCCGATCCTGACGTTGTGCTGGATGACAGAACGTATACACTTTTGAATCGGCTGTTTCCCAAACAACCCTCCAGAGTGCTGTATCTGGGGTAACACAGCAATTGAACTATAAGAGCTTCATCAGCATCCTGATTGCGGGTAAACAGCACATCCACTATTGAACTGAAGTACCGCAGAGCCTGTTTCCGCTAAAAGCGTTTCACACTGGCACCGCTTGAAAACGGTGCCAGCCGTTGTCTTTGCTCTGCCGCTGCTGCGTTAATCCCCTGATGCCCCTTGCGCGAACGGGCGTGCGGGTGGTTCTGCTGCTGCGCGCGGCTGCGGAACATAGTGCAGAATCCAGATTTCTGCCGCCAGCAAGAAGACCATGAATGTCAGTTCGATACCGGAGCCAAGCACATACTTGCCGGCTGCCAGCCCATCCCCAACGAACAGCAGCGCCGCGCCCGCCAGCAGAATTGCGTTGTGCGTCCTGCGCCAGATAAAGAAGCCACAACCGACCAGCACGACGTTCATCAGAATCACTGCCAGCGGCGGCACGCCTTTGGACACCCACATATAGCGCACAACACCGTTCAGCACGCGCGGTTCAAGCTCGCGCCCGATGACCTCGACAAACAGGGCGAACGCCGCCAGCGCCAGCGCCAGCAGCCACGCGCCCCGGCGCACCTCTTTGCGCTGCGCCCAGTCTACCCCGGCACGAAATGCCAGTTCCACTCCGCTGATCACCAGCAGTGGTGGGAAGACGGCATAACCGACAAACCGCGCCCACGAGAGCGCCTCGAGCAGCGAACCGTGCCCGATGAACACACCGAGCGCCAGAATGCCGTTTTCGTAGATCATCGCCAGCATGACGACAAAGACCATCAGCGTGCCCACACTGTGTGACCGCAGCCACAGCCGCAGCGACCAGCCCGCCAGCACGATAAAGGCGATTGAATAAACGCTGTAAAGTAGTTGATCCAGTTCCATGCGACTCAAATCCTCAAAACCAGAAAACGTGATCGGTTCTGCCCAGCCCCGCACCACTTCAGGCAGAAGAGATTGCACCCCATTATCAAAACAAAGGCGGGTTGCAGGCAGTGTTATCCGTCACGTTTATCTGCTGCCGATTCGCGCAAATAATCTCCAGGCATTGGCGGCATTGCGCCAATCCGGTCGGAATTTCGGTTTGGACAAATCGCGCTGCCGTGCCACAATCCGGAAACATTTGCTGGCACGTGGAAAATGAAAGTCTGATTCACGCCATGAAAATTCTGATCGCGCCGAACAGCTTTAAGGGCAGCCTATCTGCCGAAGACGCCGCGCGGCATATCAGCGCAGGACTGCGCCGTGCCCTGCCCGCTGCCGAGCTGCAAACCATCCCGCTGGCAGACGGCGGCGACGGCACGCTGGCGGCGTTCCTGCACACCGGGGGACAGCGGCTGCGCGTGGCAACAGTGGACGCGCTGGGACGCCCGCTGGACGCCGATTACGGGCTGCTGGTGGATGGCGCGGCGGCAGTGATTGAGATGGCGCTGGCGTCCGGGCTGGCGCTGCTGGCACGCGACGAGGTTACGCCGCAGTCCGCGCTGCGTGCCTCGACTTATGGCACCGGGCTGCTGCTGCGGGCGGCGCTGGCAGGCGGGGCACGGCGGATCATTGTCGGGCTGGGTGGCAGCGCGACCAGCGACGGCGGCGCAGGCTGTGTACAGGCGTTGGGTGTGCGCCTGCTGGACGGCGACGGGCGTGAACTGCCACCGGGCGGCGGGGCGCTGGAACGGCTGGCGACGATTGACACCAGCGGCTTAGACCTGCGCTGGCGCGAAACGGAAGTGATTATCGCGTCTGATGTGGAGAACCCGGCGCTGGGGGCACAGGGCGCGGCGCGGGTTTTCGCCCCGCAGAAAGGCGCAGGCGCGGCGGAGGTCGAGCAGTTGGAGCGCGGGCTGGCACACTGGTTCAGGTGCATCCATGAGCAGCTAGGCGCAGATGTGCGCGACGTGGTCGGCGGGGGCGCGGCAGGCGCGTTTGCTGCCGGGCTGATGGCGTTCCTCGGCGCGCAGGTGCGCTCCGGCGTGGACCTGATTCTGGATTACCACGATTTTGAGCAGCACCTGAAGGACGCGGCGCTGGTCATCACCGGCGAAGGGCAGATTGACACGCAGACGCTGGGCGGCAAGGGACCCATCGGGCTGGCGCGGCGGGCGGCAGCGGCGGGCGTGCCCACGGTGGCGCTGGTGGGCGGGCTGCGGGCGGACGATGGGCTGCTGCACGCGGCGGGCATTGCGGCGGCGCTGCCGCTGGTGACCGCGCCGATGCCGCTGGAACAGGCGCTGGCGCAGGCGGGCGACCTGCTGGAACGCGCGGCGCAGCGGTTGGGCTACTGCCTGCTGCTGGGGGCACGGCTGGCGGGGGGCTAGGGGTAGTGCATTGTTACGCGCTCCAAAAAGCTCAATGCTCAATGCTTGCAGCAGCATGGTAGAGCCACTATACTTGATTCAACGCATCCGGCATGTGCCGCAGCGTCACCGAGCATCACCAGGCATCATCATTCCCGGAGTTTTCGTTAGAAAGGGTGCAGGGTCTCGTGGCTAGATCACGTACAGAAGAACTGAATAATCGTTTGCGCGATTTGCAGGCAAGCTCCGGCGATGTCGAAGCAGCCGCCGTTGTCAGTGTGGACGGCTTGAGCATGGCGTCTTCGCTGCCTGCCGACATTGAAGAAGATCGCGTGAGTGCTATGTCCGCCGCCATGCTCTCGCTGGGTGAGCGCATCTCGTCCGAACTGGGACGCGGCGAACTGGAACAGGTCATGGTCAAGGGCGAAAGCGGCTATGTGATTCTGACCGCCGTAGGGGAAGAAGCGGTGCTGACGGTGCTGGCGCGCAAAGACGCCAAACTGGGGCTGATCTTCCTCGATGTGACACGCACGGTGCAGGCATTATCGCAGTATCTCTAACCAAGAGCGCCAGTCCGGCTGTCCGCCGGGACTACGCTGCCTGAAATAACCTTGACTTGATCAGATATGGGCTTCATGAAAGCGCCTCACCGTGCTTGAAACCAGCGGGCTGTATTACCCTAACCGCATCGTGCTTGCTTTGTTTTCCGCAACCGAAGAGGTCATGGGCAAAATTGGGCTGAATACGCTGCTGGGGCTGGCGGACTTGCAGATATATATTGACCATCCGCCACCGGACAACATTGCGCGCCAGTTCGATTTCGCCGCCCTTGCGGCAATCAGTCAGGCATTGGAAGCGATGTACGGACCCCGGGGCGGGCGCGGCATGGCGCTGCGCATCGGGCGTGCCAGCTTCGCGCGCGGCATCAAAACCTTTGGCGCGCTGGGCGGTATTTCCGACGCCGCGTTCCAGCAGTTGCCGCTGGAACATCGCATCCAGTTAGGGCTGCAAGCGCTGGCGGCGGTGTTCACCAATTTCAGCGACCAGCGCACGCGCGTTGAAATCGGCGTGGAGCATTATGCCTTTGTAGTCGAAATCAGCCCCTTCGCCTGGGGGCGCACGATGGATAAACCCGTCTGTCATGCGCTGGTGGGCATTATTCAGGAATCACTGCGCTGGTCAACCAACGGCTACGAATTTGTCGTCCAGGAAACCGAATGCCGCGCGGTGGGTGGCGAAAACTGCGTCTTCCGGGTCAACAAAAA
>DAOTWP010000116.1:0-5122 GCA_034435675.1 Anaerolineae bacterium | reverse complement strand
GCCCTTGTCTAGCCCTCACCCCCAACCCCTCTCCCGACCGTGCCTTCGGCACCAGGAGCGGGGAGCAACCCAATTGCCGGGGATTTTCCCTCCCCCTCGCTCAGCCGCGACGCGGCGTTAGGGAGCGGGGGACTGAGGGCTGTATCTGAGTAGTCAACTTAATCTTGTCAGTGTACTTAGTGCAACCACAGAAATCTCGCGGGATTATTTTCCGTAGGGGCAGGTCTCAGACCTGCCCCTACATCCGACATTTTCAATTTGGTTGTACTTAGTGCGCCCGGCGCGGGGTGGCACGGAGATCGCCCCTGCATCAGACGTTTGCTGATTGGTTGATCCAGAAGGACCGCTCCTTAAACAGTCTTTCTGTACAACCGGCTTATGCAATTCAAGAATTTAATCGAATAACGTTTTCCGTAGGGTTGAAGCCTGCTTCAATCCTACCAGCGGTAACCTGATTATTTTCTTAACGAGCATAAGCCGCTTGTCCGCGTTTACCGATCGAGCCTACGTCACCAGTTCCGGCGGCAGGTGATCAATCCGGTTGAGGCAGCCGAGGAGGATGCTGCCATCCGGCGCGAAGACCAGCCGCGTAATGCCCGTGTTGTAATGCACATAAAAGCGTGGGGCGCTGCCGCCGGGAAGCTGGTTGAACAGCGCTTTCAGCAGGGCGTCGCCAAAGCCGCCATGTGACACCAGTGCCACCCGTTCGTGGTTGCCTGCTTTCAGCCCCGCCGCCGCCCGTTCGCGCAGCGCCAGCGCCACGCGCAGCGCCCGTTCACAGCAGCCGATGTAGTCCTCCTGCAGCCGCGCCGGATCCCACCAGCCGCGCTCAGTCACGTCGTCAGGCAGCGTATACACCGGGAAATCGTGCTGCATCTCGGCGCGGGTCATGCCCGTGTAGCCAACCACCTGCTCGCCCTGGCGCAGATACATGCCGCCGTGTTCGTGGGTGGCGACCCAGACCTGCGGCGAAAGCTCCAGCGCGGTTGCCAGCGGAGCAGCCGTTTGCAGCGCGCGCAGCATCGGGCTGGTGTACAGCGCGTCGAAGCGCAGCGGCGGCGGGGTTGCGCCAGTGCGCCAGGTCTCGTGAATTGTGGCGTAATCGGCATCGGGGCGGGTGGCAAGTGTCTGCGCCAGTGCCAGCGCCTGCTGCTGCCCCAGCGGGGTCAGCGGCGGGTCCACCACGCGGTCATCGGGGTTCAGCGTCATCGTGGCATTGTTTGCCGACTGCGCATGCCGAATCAGATACAGTTCCATGCAGCGCCTTTCCGGGTGTGAAGGGTCATGACAGCCGGACGACTATAGCAGCGATTCGTTAAATACAGGTTATAGGACGAACCTCAGCCGCGCACGGTCCATTTTGCTTCCGGCACGCCAGCCTGCTGGTTCTCCCAGCGCGCCAGCACAAACAGGAAGTCGGACAGGCGGTTGAGGTAGATCAGGCTGGGTTCGCTGATCGGCTCGTGTTCGCGCAGTGCCACGACGCCGCGTTCGGCACGGCGGCAGATCGTCCGGGCGACGTGAATCTGCGCGGCGGCAGGCGTGCCCCCCGGCAGGATGAAGTTTTTCAACTCGGGCAGGTCGGCGCTCAGGCGGTCAATCTGCGCTTCCAGCCAGGTGATGCTCTCGGCATCCATCCGTACCAGCCATTCGGCTTTGGCGTCCAGCGGGGTTGCCAGGTCTGCCCCCAGCCGGAATAACTGGTTCTGCACCGTTTCCAGCAGCGTGTCGGTCGCTTTGCTGGCATGCAGCGCCCGCGCCAGCCCCAACGCGGAATTGAGTTCGTCTACCGTGCCATAGGTGTCCACGCGCAAATGCGCCTTGAGCACCCGCCCGCCGGAAAAAAGACTCGTTTCGCCGCTGTCGCCTGTGCGTGTGTAGATCTTCATGTGGATTCACCGTTGCTGACTTAGAATATTTGTGCTACACTGCCTTTTCTTATGGTAGCATCATGCCGCAGGGTGCGCTATGGCAATTTTCCAGATTCAGCATAGACTCATAGTATCACTGCCAGAGACGATTGAGCGAAAAGAGCGAGACAGATGGCACGGAAAAAAGCGAGAACTGACGAACCTGATTTGTTTTCTGTTGCGGGAAACGGTGCAGCACCCACTGACGAGGCGCGGCAGAAAGCGCTGGACGCGGCACTTGGCGATTTGACCAAGCGTTTCGGCGATGGCACGGTAGTGCGGCTGGGCGATGCCACGCATCTGGCAGTCGAAACCATTCCGACCGGCTCACTGGGGCTGGATATCGCGCTGGGTGTGGGCGGTGTGCCGCGCGGGCGCATCGTCGAGATTTATGGCGCGGAATCCAGCGGCAAGACGACGCTGTGTTTGCATGTCATCGCCGAAGCGCAAAAACGCGGGGGCATCTGTGCCTTTGTGGATATGGAGCACGCGCTTGATCCGCAGTATGCCGCGCGCCTGGGCGTGAACATGAATACGCTGTATGTCAGCCAGCCGGACACCGGCGAGCAGGCGCTGGAAATCACCGAGTCGCTGGTGCGTTCCGGCGCGCTTGATGTGATTGTGGTGGACAGTGTGGCGGCGCTGGTGCCGCGTGCGGAAATCGAAGGCGAAATGGGCGACAGTCATGTGGGGTTGCAGGCGCGGTTGATGAGCCAGGCGCTGCGCAAGCTCTCCGGCGCGATCAAGTCCAGCAATGTGTGCGTGCTGTTCACCAACCAACTGCGCGAAAAAGTCGGCGTGGTGTATGGCAACCCGGAAACGACCACTGGCGGGCGGGCGCTGAAGTTTTATGCCACCGTGCGCCTGGAAGTGCGCCGCACGCAGGCGATCAAGCAGGGTGAAACGACAATGGGCAACCGCACCAAAGTGCGCGTGACCAAGAATAAGGTCGCGCCGCCCTTCCGCGAGTGCGAGTTCGACATCATGTTTTACGAGGGCGGTATCAGCAAAGTTGGTGAAATCCTCGATCTGGGTGTCGATCTGGGCGTAATCGAAAAGCGCGGTGCGTTCTTCCGCTATAACGATGGGCTGCTGGGGCAGGGGCGCGAAAACGCCAAGCAGTTCCTGCTGGAAAATCGCGTGATTGCCGACGAAATCGAAGATGCCATTCGCGCTAACAACAATCTGCCCGCCGTGATCGGTGGCAGCGGCAGCGCCATTGAACCCGTCATGGAAGACGATTAAGCGCACACCCGCGCGCTTGCACAGCGCCACGCTTGCACAGCGCCACGCTTGCACAGCGCCACGTTCAACATCACCAGACACCGGAGGGCACGGGGCAGCAGGCTCAACGTGCCCTCCGTGTTTTTGGCTGTGGGGGTTACAGCGTGGTTTCCGGCTGCGGCTGGACTTCCGGCTGAAGCTCTGCCTTGAGGTCATCCAACACGCTGCGGGCGATTGCCCAGCGTCCGTTGTCGCGGGCGGCAAAGAGTTTGCCTTCTTCAATCCACTGCTCAATCTGGACAGGCGACACACCCAGATACAGCGCTGCCTGCGTCAGGTTCATCACCCGCGGGGCTTCTGCCGGGCGGGCGGGCTGCTGCGGGCGGGCGCTGCCGGTGCGCGGCGCGGGCATGCTTTCGCCCCAGGGGCGGCGTGCCAGTGGGTGCGACTTCTGCGGCTGCGCATCGGGCTGCGCATCGGGCTGCGCGTTGGGCTGCTCCTGCGTTTCACGGTGCAGGGTGCTGGCAGTGTCCCGGCGCGGCTGCGTACCGTTCCACTGCGTGCTGTTTTGCTGCGTGCTGTTTTGCTGTTCAGCCTGAATTTCGCCCAGCAGACCCGGCAGGCGCGGCGCGTTCGGCGGTCCGGCGATCAGGATGTAAGCGATGTTCACGGCGGCGATCATGCCAAGGAGCTGCACCAGATAGAGCAGCGAGAACAGCAGTACATTCGTGCCAAACAGCGCCAGCACCAGTGAGCCAATCACCACAAAGACCGCCTCAGGCAGCATCAGCACCACCCCGGCGGCGCGCACATGTTTGCCTTCTGTACGGAATGCGCCAAAGCTGAAGCGTCCCACGACGAGCAAAACCACCCCAATGAGCAGCAGGATCAATGCCATTTTTAAACGTCCTTTCGCGATTTGATCGCAGCGCTGACGAAATGTCGGCGCTGTGTTCTGGTCAACACAATGCCGCCATTGTAAGCGCACGACGTTAATGCTGCATAAATTCCATGCCAGAAATCAGCAAAAACCCCGCAAAATCAGGGGTTTTGCTCGCGCAGATCGTCAAACCCCAGGTCGCGCATCCACTGGCAGATGATCATCTCGCCGTCGGCATCCAGCGCGGGACCGCCCCAGTCCGGCGGCAGCCCATTGTAGCCGCGCAGGTAGCCGTAATCGCCGTCAATCTGTGCCCGGGCGGCGGGCGCGAGTTCCGCGTCGCCGACAGCGATGGCGTGAATGTGAATCACCGAGCCGGCGTACAGTTCATCGGGGCGGCGCAGCCATGCCGCAAAGCCCGCCACACGCAGCGAGTCGAGCATCAGCGGGATTTCGTCCCACAGAATGCTGAAATCCAGCGGGCTGCGCACGGAAATATCCAGCGCGCCGCCGCCGTCGTGCGTGCCAAAGCTGGCGGCAAGCGCCCCGCCGGTATAGCCGCCCTGGGTGATGCCGTCGCGCAGGCTGAACAAGCCCCCGCGCGAACGGTAGAGGTTGTGGGCGTGTTCGAGCATGAACAGCGTGCGTGCGTTCATCTCGGCATAACCGATGAAGGTGCGCGTGTAGTCTTCGGGCGGGGCGAGGCAGTCGGCGCGTTCGCGCACAGGCTCCGCGTCGGTGCTGCTGCCTGCTTCCAGCGCGTAGTAAGCGCGGGGGATGCCGTCTGCGCTGAGTTCGATGTCCAGTGCGCCGGCAGGTTCGAGCCAGTAGCCCTCCACCGTGTCGCCTTCCGCCGTCCAGCCGCGCAGCAGCCCGGTGCCGTAACCGTACTCGATCTCCCACCAGTGCAGCCCGTCGCGGCAGAGCGGACCGCCGACCACCTGCACCAGCCCACCGCCGGGCAGCCTGCCGACCAGTGTTTGCCCTAAGCCGGGGGTTTCGCGCACGTTGTTCAGGTCATCCGGCAGCCGCCGCGCGCCCTCGCCGACGACCAGCCGCGGCGCCAGCGGGCACTCCCCGGCGGGCTGCGCCTGTGCCACCCCCGGCA
>DAOTWP010000115.1:0-23060 GCA_034435675.1 Anaerolineae bacterium | reverse complement strand
GCGGGCTGAATGCCGACGGCGATTATCTCACCGACCTCAGCGCCAGCGATCACCAGAATTTCCTGCGTATGACCTATGAGGGACGCCCGACATGGCGGCTGTTCCGCGGCGTAATTGGTGTGGAGATTTTTGGCAACGGCACGGACACACGCGGCTTCAGCGATTCAACGGACATCTACACCAGTGTGGATCTGCGCTTCCCGGCGGGTCCGGGCACTGCCTGGCTGGGGGTGCGCACCACGCCGGACCTGACCGGCACTGACCTGCACGGCTACCGGCTGGAACTGCGCCGCAATCCCGACGGCAGCACGGATGCGCTGGTGCGGCTGATTGCGCCCACCACGCGCGAGGTGCTCTATGAAGCGCCACTGACCGGCGATGTGCCGGCGTGGATTGCGCTGGTGGTGATTACGCTGGATGACCGGCTGGCATTTTTCGTCAATGGCAATCTGCTGCTGGCGCTGGATAACCAGACGGTGCTGGGCGGCACCGTGGCGCTGGGCGTGGACGAAAACACGACGGCGGACTTCGATACGCTGCTGATCCGCGACACCTCTCCGCACGATCAATAGCGGGAGGTGCCGCGGCAGGGCACGGCGAGCGCACTGTGACCCTGCGCAGGGCGCGGAAACATCACGAGCAGCGCGGCGGCGTTTACCGCATTGTGATCTGGTAAATCTGGATCAGGTTGCCGCAGGTGTCATCCAGAACCGCCACAATCGATGTGCCCATGTCGGTCGGTTCCATCGTAAACTCGACATCCAGCCCTTTAAGGCGGGCATATTCTTTGTGGATGTCGTCCACCTGGAATGCCGTGAACGGGATGCCATCGTTCACCAGCGCTTCCTTGAGCGCCTTCATCGCAGGGTATTCGGCGTTTGGCTCCAGCAGCAGCTCCGTGCCGTTTGGTTCCTCCGGCGACACCACTGTAATCCAGCGGGCGCCGCCGCCCAGCGACATGTCGTGCTTCTTCACGAAGCCCAGCACCTCGGTATAGAACCTCAGTGCCTTGTCATAATCGCCAATTGATACGCTGGTGAGTTTGATTTTCATTCGGGTTTCCCTTTCCTCAGGATTTCGGATGCCGCCCGGCAGTCAAGCAGACGAAATGCGCTGGGACTGACCCCGTACTGCCGCTTGAACGCCTTGCCAAACGCCGCGTGCGTCGCATACCCGGCGGCAAGTGCCACTTCGGTAATATCCACCGCGCCAAAGCGCAGCTTGCGCCCTGCCCGTTCCAACCGCACCCGGCGGATGTAACGGGCGACACTTTCCCCGGTGGAGGCGGTGAAGACGCGGTGCAGGTGTGGCACGGACAAACAGGCAGCCTCTGCCAGCGCCCGGCGGTTGAGCGGCTCATCCAGGTGCTGGAGGATGTAGCGCTGGATAGCGCTGATCACGGCGGAGCTGCCCTGGAGGTGTTGTCGGTCAGTCACCATGCCGTCAGTATATGCCATCAGAACGCCCGTTCGCTATTCCAAATGGATCATGTCGGGACCAAGCAGCGCTGTGTAACCCCATTCATCTATAGTGCCGCAGATGTACGCCGCGTGCCAGCCCTGTTAGGCATCAAAACCGTTTTCGGGAAGATTTACATGTGCGGACCTAATAACACGCTGCCGACTTTAGGACAGCGAAATGCCGAATGTGTTCAGAAGCGGTTGGCTTGCTGCGCGCATGTGGCGCGGGCGAATACCCACCGGGAAGCGAACAGGTTCTGAACATTTTCTGAACAGCCCTCGGATACGCTGTGTTTCATTGGCGGCAAATTGCGGTCTGCTGGCAGCGCCCGTAACGCTGGCGCGCCGCCGCCGCATAAGCGGTAAGTAGCGGAGGACTAAGCGCAGCGCATGTCTGCCCTTCTTCTCCGTATTTAATCGTTAAAAAGCATAGTCCCCTTGTCGGGGTTTGCGGATAGAACCTAATCTCACAGGAATGACCATGACGACAACCACGCAAACACTCAGCACGTCCACCGGCGAACACCCGCGCGTCTCGCTGGCACAGCGCCTGCCGCGCCTTTCAGCGCCCACCGTGCTGCTGATCGGCATCATGCTGCTGGCGGCAGTGCTCAACTTCAGCAGCATTGACGCCATCGGGGACGGCAATACCTATTACACGGCGGCGGTAGAGGCAATGTTGCAATCGCCGTCGAACTTCTTCTTTGTGGCAGCAGAGCCGGGCGGCAGTGTGACGATTGACAAGCCGCCGCTGGGGCTGTGGCTGCAAGCCATCAGTGCAATGTTCCTCGGCGTGAACGGCTTCGCGGTGGTGCTGCCGCAAATTCTGGCGGGGATTTTCTCTGTGCCGCTGCTGTATGCGCTGGTCAAACGCTACTTCGGCACGGGCGCGGGCTTGATCGCGGCGCTGGTGCTGGCGGTGACGCCGGTGGCGGTTGCCGTGCAGCGCAACAACACAATGGACGCAACGCTGATCTTCACGCTGCTGCTGGCGGCAGGGGCGTTCATCCGCGCGACAGAAACCGGCAAACTCAGATGGCTGCTGCTGGGCGGCGTGCTGGTCGGGCTGGGCTTCAATATTAAGATGCTGCAAGCGTTCCTGCCGCTGCCCGCGTTTTATGCGCTGTACTTGCTGGGCGCAAAGACCGGCTGGCTGCGCAAGGTGGTCTACCTGGGGGCGACGACCGTTGTGCTGCTGGCGGTGTCGCTGGCATGGATTATCGCGGTGGATCTCACCCCGGCAGACCAGCGCCCGTATGTGGGCAGCAGCGGCAGCAACAGCGCGCTGGAACTGGCGATTGGCTACAACGGCTTGCAGCGGCTGCTGGGCGGCGTGATCGGCGGCGGCAGTGCGCGTGATGACGGCACGGCAGGCAGCAGCACCGACGGGCAGTTCACGCCGCCCGTGGGCGCAAATGGTCAGCCGCCCACGCAGCCGTCTGGGCTGCCTTATGGTGTAACCCCGCCTGCCGGCATGACTCCGCCTGCTGGGATGCCTGCTGGTGCAGCCGGGGGCGCTGGCGGCGGCGCTTTCGGCAGCGAGATTGGCTCGGCGGGGGTGCTGCGCCTGTTCACGCAGCCGCTGGACAACGAAATCGGCTGGCTGCTGCCGTTCAGCCTGTTCGGGCTGGCGCTGGTGGCTGTGGGGCGTCCGCGTCTGCCACTTTCGAACGCGCACAAAGGGGCGCTGCTGTGGGGCGGCTGGCTGCTGACCGAAGTCATCTTCTTCAGCGCGGCGAGCTTCTTCCACGCTTACTATCTGGCGATGCTGGCGGCTCCGCTGGCGGCGCTGGTCGGCATTGGCGTCATGCGGCTGTGGTGGCTGCACGAACAGCGGCGGCTGCTGGCAGTTGCGCTGCTTGCCGCCTCAGTGAGCGCGACACTGCTCTACCAGTTGAGCATCGCAGCGGGCTACACCAGCACACTGGTCTGGATTGCCATCCCGGCGGGCATGCTGGCGGCGGGCATTGGGCTGCTGCTGCTGGCGCGCTTCAGCGTCCGCCTGAGTGCGCGTTTTGGGGCACACCGGCTGGCGGTGGCGGGGTTCGCCTGTGCAGTGCTGGCGCTGGCAGCGGTTCCGGCGGTCTGGTCAGGCATGACCACGCTGGCAGCGAGCGCCAACATGACCCTGCCTGCTGCCTACAGTGGCGACAGCGCGGCGGGGCGTGTGCCGGGCGGACCGGATGGCGGGCAGGCTGGCGCAGCAGATGGCAGCGCATTGGCTGGCGGCAGCAGCACCGACAGCGAACTGATCGCCTATTTGCAGGCGAACACCGAGGGCATGCGCTATATGCTGGCAGTGCCCAGTTCGATGCAGGGCGCGGGCTACGTGCTGGAAACCGGGCGCGGTGTGCTGTATATGGGCGGCTTCAACGGGCAGGACCCGGTAGTTGACGCGGCGGGGCTGCAAGCGCTGGTGGATGCGGGCGAACTGCGCTACGTACTCTACGGCGGCACGGATGGGCGCGGCGGCGGCATGGGCACGAACGCCGGGATCAGCACCTGGCTGAGCGAGACCTGCACGGTGGTCAGCGCGTTTTCGGGCAGCGGCGGCACGCTCTACGACTGCGGCGGGTAGACGCCAACCGCCATGCACGCGGGCACACTGCACGGGTAATCCGCCGGTGTGCCCGACCGGCAGGACATCGAACCGCCAAGGCGCGAAGATCGCCAAGGCGTTGCAGGGGCGAACCACTGTGTCCGCGCGGTGCGGCTATTTGCCGCGCGGGCACGCTGCGCTATGCTGGAAACGACGGGTGAAAGGATGATCAGCGTGAAAACGATCCTGATTGTAGACGACAAGCTCAACACGCTGCGGCTGCTGAATGACTACCTGACCGAGAACGGCTTTCGCACCGTGACGGCGGCGAACGGGCGCGAGGCGCTGTATGTGGCGCGGCACGAAAAACCAGACCTGATCCTGCTCGATATCATGATGCCGGAAATGGACGGGCTGGAATTTATGCGCCATTTCCGCAAAGACCGCCAGACGCCGGTGATTATGCTCACCGCCCGCGTAGACGAAACCGACAAGGTCGTCGGGCTGGAACTGGGCGCGGACGATTATGTGACCAAGCCGTTTGGCATGGCGGAACTGGTCGCCCGCATCCGCGCAGTGCTGCGCCGCGCCGCCGAACCGCCGCCCGCCGCGACGGTGCTGCGCGCCGGGGAGGTCACGCTGGACAAAGGTACGCACGTCGTCCGCGTGGGTGAGCGCCGCATTGACCTGACGCCGTCGGAATTTGACCTGCTGACGGTGCTGATGAGCGCGCCGGGGCAGGTGTTCACCCGCGCACAGCTCCTCGAACGGTTGAAAGGCGACCTGTTTGAAAATGTCGAGCGCACGGTGGACGTGCATGTGCGCAACCTGCGCGCCAAACTGGAACCCGACCCGGCGCACCCGCGTTATGTGCTGACGGTGTTTGGCGTCGGCTATCGTTTCAGCGATGAGACGGAATAGGCAGGCGCGCTGATGCTGGTGTTTCGTTCGCTGGCGTTCAAGTGGATTGCCACCCTGCTCGTCACCAGCCTGATCGGCGTACTGCTGGCGGGCGTCTTGGCGTACCGCTCAACGATCACCGAATATGACCGGCTGCGCAGCGAACAGGCAGAAGCGGCATTCGTAGACGATGCCAGCACCTTCTACCAGATTTACGGGACCTGGGACGGACTGGACGCCTGGCTGCGCAGTACGCAGCGCACTGATGATCCGCGCGGCAGTGTTCACCCGCCAGAACAGTTCGCGCTGGCAGATGCGCACGGGGTGGTTGTGCTGGGCAGCGGGCTGTTTCGTACCGGGATGCGCATTAGCAGCGATGTGCTTGCCGTGGGCACGCCGGTAGAGCTTGACGGTGTCCGCGTTGGCACGGCGCTGTGGGCAGAGCCGCCGCCCGAACTTGACCCGCGTGAACAGCGTTATGTGGACGGCATCACCCGCGCGCTGCTGGCGGGCGCGCTGGGGGCAAGCGCCACCGCTGTCGTCATCGGGCTGCTGCTGTCGCGCCAGTTTTTGCGCCCGCTGTCGGAACTCACGCAGGCAATCATGGCGATGCACAGCGGCAATCTCGACCAGCGCGTAGAGATTCGCACCCACGACGAGCTGGGCTTGCTGGCACAGACGTTTAACGAGATGAGCGCCAATGTCGCCCGCGCGAATCATCTGCGCAAACAGATGACCGCCGACATCGCCCACGATCTGCGCACCCCGTTGACGGTCATCGCGGGGTATCTGGAAGCGCTGGGCGATGGCACACTGAAACCCACCCCGGAGCGTTTCCGCGTGATGAGCGAGGAGGTCACGCTGCTGCAGCGGTTGGTTGAGGATTTGCGCACACTTTCGCTGGCGGATGCGGGCGAACTCAAGCTGATGCGCGCCGCGCAGCCCCCGCGCGATCTGCTCGAACGGGTGGCGGCATCGCTGGGCGCAAATGCGGCGGCGGCACAGGTGGCGCTGGAAGTGCAGGCGGCGGACACACTGCCGGACATCGTGGTCGATGGTGAGCGCATGGTGCAGGTGCTGAGCAATCTGGTCAGCAATGCGCTGCGACACACCCCGGCGGGCGGCAGAGTCAGCCTGCATGCTGCCATGTGCCCCGAAGGCATCCGGTTCGAAGTGCGCGATACCGGGTCGGGCATTGCGCCTGATGACCTGCCGAGAATCTTTGACCGCTTTTATCGCGGCGACCCGGCGCGCCAGTCCGGCAGCGGCGAGTCGGGCTTGGGGTTGGCGATAGCGAAATCAATTGTCACGGCACACGGCGGGACGATCACGGCAGAGAGCCGCCCCGGCAGCGGCACGACGCTGCGCATTGTGCTGCCGCTGCCTGTGCAGCAGGGCTAAGACTCGATCCGCAAACGCAGCAAACCGGGCGAGGCGTGCCGCGCCCCTACGAGAAAATCCGCTTATTTCGGATAAATACCTAAAGCAACCGGCATTGTTCTCAGATACAGCACTAAACTGCTTCGCCCGTCGCCTAGAACTGAAAGCCAATGCGGTAGCGCACCACCTTGCGCGCATAGTTGACCGTGTAGTTCATCAGGCGGCTTTCCAGCGTGTGCCAGCGGGTATCGTGCAGCACACCGCGAATCGTGTCCAGGCTGTCGCTGACGAATTCCACCTGCCGCAGCGGATAATTGCCGTAGGCAGTGTGCCATGCCCACGTCTGGTATAAGCCCAGCTTGCGCAGTTCGGGGATAAATTCGCCCAGGACGTATTGATAATAGCCCTCGTACATATCGCGCCGGATGTCATAGGTCACCAGCAGTTTGTAATGGGGGATAAAGGGTATCTGGTCCATACATTTATACCTGTTTGCTGAATCAGCCTAAGTGGTGCATCCGACAAAAACGCCCATAAAACATGTCTGCTGTTATAGTAGGGGAGGGTCTGGGACGCTCCCCTACGCGAGAAATCAGGAATTCTCAGACAACCGCTAATGCAAAGTTTTACGCCTGGTATTGCAGTTCTCAGCGAGGCGTTGCGCCAGTCAGGGTACGGCTGCGCCACAGCACTGCGCCGCACCCTCGCCCCCGCTGCGGGTTACTCCAGCGGACCGATAGCGTCCAATGCTGGCAGGAACACCGCGCTGTACAGCGCCTCCTCGTCTTCGGGGCGCGAAGTAATCAACACAGCATAGAGCACATCGTCGTCTTCTGCGATGCCCATGCTCAACACGGTGTTGCCAAACTCCGAACGATACAGCGTCCAGCGATAGCGGTTTTCTGCCCCGCGATATGTGCCCGTTTCATCAAACTCGATGTCGCCAAACTGCGCCGCCGTCAGATCAAGCATTTCCTGCGGCGTGAAGCCGGTCACCGAGAGTTGCAGGATTGCCGCCGTGTCGCCGGTGAATTGATTACGCGAATATACCCCGGCGCTGGTGGATACCCAGCCATCCGGCACAACACCGCGAATGCGCATGGTTTCGTCCTCAAACGGCACCAGCACAATGCCATAATCGGGTGTGGGCGTCCAGGTGGGCGGCAGCACCACCCCGGTGCCCCGGCGCGTGCTGTTGATCTGCCAGACCCACGACTCGCCAAACGTGCAGTTGGTGTCGTCGCTTTCGTCAAACGTGCCTGCCACCAGCCCGACCTGCCCGGCGTCAATGCTGCTGTCGGTGAATTCGCCGGCATACTCGCCGTTGATATACACCGCGAAACGATCCCCAATGACGACCACCAGCAGTTCGTTGCTCTGGCTCTGGCGCGTGTTGATCGCGCTGCCGTCGCCCGTGCGGTAGCTTTCCCACTGGTCGTCCGCCAGTTCGCGGAACCACAGCGCGCCCAGCCGGTCGATGCCGATCAGGTAGAAGTTATCACCATCCATATAGCGTACAACCATGCCGCAGTAGTCTTCTTCGGCGCCCGGTCCCCATTCAAAGCGCGTGTAGGCGACAAAATCGCTGTAGGTGTTGTCGAACAGATCCCAGCGCAGCGAGTCATCAAGATTGCTCATGTCGATCACGGTTTCACCCTGCTGCTCGGCAAGCTCACCGTTTTCGGGGTCAATCTCGGCGATGTCCAGCGCTGCCTGCACGGACGGCGGCAGGTCAGCGCTGCTGGGGGTTGCCGGGGTTGCGCTGGCGCTGATCTCCACCGGTTCGTCCAATTCCCAGACCCACGCATCGGTGAAGGTGCAGTTGGTGTCGTCGCTTTCGTCAAATGTGCCTGCCAGCAGCCCGATTTCGCCGCGCGCGTGGCTGTCGTCAATAAACTGCCCGGCGAACTCGCCGTTGATAAACAGGCTGAACGTGCCTTCGCTGGCGACGACCACCAGGTCGTTCAGGGCGCTGCGCCGCGTGAGCACCAGACTGCCATCGCCGGTGCGGTAGTCCTGCCATTCGTCGTCTACACGTTCGCGGAACCAGGCAAACCCAAGGCGGTCAATACCTACCGCGTAGAAGTTGGCGGTGGTGTCGAAGCGGAAGATGAAGCCGCAGTAGTCTTCTTCGGCGCCCGGTCCCCATTCAACCACAGTATGCACGACAAAATCGCTGTAGTCGCCGTCGAACATGTCCCAGCGCAGTGTGTCATCATCATCGCTGAGGTCAAGCACGCTTTCGTCCACCTGCTGCGCCAGCGTGCCGTTGTTCGGGTCAACGCCCACATTTTCCAGCACGCGCACGACTTCGCGCGGGGCGGTGGGTTCCGGCTCTTCGGACGGTGTCGGCGCGGCAGGGACGGGGATATCTTCGGTCAGTTCAAAGACCCACGCATCCAGGAAGGTGCAGTTGGTGTCGTCACTCTCGTCAAACGTGCCCGCCAGCAGCGCCACCCGTCCCCGGCGCAGTGTGTCGTCGCTGAACTGCCCCGCCAGCACGCCGTTGACATAGATGGTGAACGTATCGCCGATGCCGAGCAGGGTGAAGTCGTTGCTGCTGCTGCGGGCAGTGCGGATGGCGCTGCCGTCGCCAAAGGTGGCGCGTGACCACTCGCTATCAATATACGGGTTGAACCACAGCTCACCTTCGCGGTCGATCTGCACGGTGTAGTAATTCGACTCATCGTTATAACGGAAGTAGAACCCGCACTGGTCTTCTTCCGCGCCGGGTCCCCATTCGATGGTGCTGTGCAGCACAAAATCGTTGTATTCGCCGTCAAACAGAGTCCCGCTGATCGTGTCGTCCTCATCGCTCAGGTCAACCGTCAGTTCGTCAATCGTATCGCCCAACTGCCCATCACGCGGGTCAATGCCCAGGTCATCGAGCACACGCTCGACATTGCGCGGCAGTTCCGGCTCTGGCGTGTTGGTCGGACGCTCGGTTGCTGTCGCGGTGGCGGTCGGGGTGGAGGTGCGGGTTGCCACCGGGGTTTCGGTGGGGAACAGGCTGGAGAAAATCGTCAGGCGGTAAGCGCCTTCGGTTTCGTCGGCATAGCTGCGCACTTCGATGCGATACAGCCCGGCTTGCGGCAGAGTCACTTCCAGCCGCGAGTTGGTGCGTTCGGGCGCGTCTTCGGCAATGGTAATGTCGTCATCGTTTTCGCCCAGCAGCGCGCCATCGGGGGCATAGACCAGCACGCGCGTGTCCAGCAGGCGGCGTTCACGCCGTTCTGCAACGGTAGTGGTCGTGCCCGCCGGGTTATCTGCTTCGACCAGCAGAATCAACGTTTCGTTGGCAGCGCCCACGTAGTACCAGACTTCCGCACCGCCCTGGAAGATGAAGCCGCGATTGCTGCCCACGCGCGCGTCCAGTTCGCTGCGCGGTGTGTGCGTGGGCGTCAGCGTGGGGGCAGCGCCAATTGACCAGACGGTGAATGCTTCGTAGCGCGTCACCTCGCCGGTGATTTCGTTGCCTGTGAACGACCCGGTAATCGCCCAGACATCGCCAATCCCGGTGTGATCGGACAGGTCGAGGTCTGCCTTGTTTTTGTCGTCCAGCATCAGGGCGCCGTTCATATAGAACGCGCCAACGGTGTCGTTAACTGCCAGCAGCAGCAGATTCGACGCGCCCTCGGTGACGTCCATCACGTCTGCCGGGATGGTGCCCTGCTGGATGATTGTCGAGTCGCCGCCGTTCCACAATTGCAGGGTCCAGGCGCGTTCGGAATTGACCACCAGCCGGTAATGCTGTTCGCTATTTTGCGCTGTGCGGAACAGGAAGCCGTAATCCCAGGTGCCGCTGGCGGGTCCATACGGCGCGACGAAACGCACTTCCACGACAAAGTTCTGCGTGAAGATGCCCGCCGAGACATAGGCAATTTGCTGGTCTTCGCCGTTGTGGGGCAGCGCGCCGCTGCTGGCAGGGTGCAGCAGCACCAGCGCTTCCCCACCGAGCAGGGGGGCAGCCGCCGCGACGACTGTCGGGTTGTCGGTGGGCGTGGGCGTGTCCGAAGGCGTGGGCGTGTTGGTCGCCGTCGCCGTATTGGTGGCGGTGGCGGTGTTGGTCGCCGTCGCTGTATTGGTGGCGGTGGCGGTGTTGGTCGCCGTCGCCGTATTGGTGACGGTAGGCGTGTCGGTCCAGCTTTCCGCCGTTGCCGTTTCGTTTTCGCGTTCCTCGGTTGCTGCCTGCGCAATGACGGCTGATTCCGTGCCGGTCGCTTGCAGCGCGGCATCCTGGGCGGCTTGGGTTTGCGTCGCCTGTTCGTTAGCCGCAGTGCTCGTGCTGATGGCGAACAGCGCGCCGCCGCCGATGATGACGATGAGCAGCAGCAGTCCGCCGATGATCAACGGCAGCCGCGAACGCGACGCAGGGGGCTGCGTGACAGGCGCACGCTTGCCACCGCCAGGCAGCACTGCTGTGCGCGGCGGTCCACCCTGTGGGGGTTCACCGGGCGCGGCTTCAACCGCCTGCTTGGGCGTGGTCGCCGGTGTCTGCGCTCTGGCGGGCAGCGGCGTTGCCGGGGTGATCGTCGGCATATCGAGCGGCGCGCCGGGCGGGGTTCCGGGCGGGATTCCGCCTGCCGAGGGTGTGGGCACACGGGTGGCGGGCTGCGGGCGCGGGGGCAGCTTGGTCGTGAAGAAGCCGGTTGCCTGCTGAGCAGGGGTCTCGTTCGCCGCCTGCTCAAACGCCTCGGCGAAGTCCGTGCAGCGTTCAAAACGTTCTGCGGGCGTTTTTGCCATCGCCCGCAGCAGCACTGCGTTGATGCCGATGGGCAGGTCATTGCGCAGGTCATGCACCGGCATGGGCAGTTCGTTCAGGTGCCGGTTCATCAGCGCGTAGGGTGTGTCTGCCTCGAAGGGCATTTTGCCGGTGAGCATTTCGTAAATGGTGATCGCCAGCGCATACTGATCTGCGGCGGGTGTGAGTTCCTCGCCGCGCCACTGCTCCGGTGCCATATAGGCGGGCGTGCCCATCACCAGCCCGCGCGCGGTGAGCTGGGTCGATCCGGCGGATTTGGCGATGCCAAAGTCCACGACAAAGGGCGTGCCCTGATCGTCGAACATGACGTTGGTGGATTTGATGTCGCGGTGGATCACCCCGCGCCCGTGCGCGTAATCGAGCGCGCTGGACAGGCGCACCAGAATGTTTGCCACTTCGCGCAGGGTGGGGAGAGGGGTATCCGAACGACGGCTGTAGGCAATGCGCTGCGCCAGCGAACCGCCGGTCAGCAGGCGCATGACAATATAGGGCATATCGCCATGCGTGCCGTAATCGTAGACGGGCACGATATGCGCATGTTCCAGTCCGGCGGCGGTTTGTGCCTCGCGCGTGAAGCGTTCCAGAAAGCCCGGCTCGGCGCTGACATCTGCCGTCAGCACTTTGACCGCAACATCGCGCTTGAGCAGGCGCTGATGCCCGCGATAGACCGACCCCATGCCGCCATCGCCCAGCCATTCGCGCAGTTCATACTGCCCCAGCGTTAATCCAACGAGATTGTTCATCTTTGGTTGCCCCGCTGCGTGTGATTGCTCGCTATTCGCTTGCTTTCAGGATTAAGAGCAGTGCCAGGCTGCGCGCTGCTCCGGTTTCAGCTACAGTGTTATAGCAACAGTGAAGAAAACTACGTACCACCGTCTATTATAGCGGGAAGTATCGGGGCGATGCAGCAGGATTGGCTAAAAAAGGCGTTATAATTTCCGAATGTTTGGGTGATTAGTGTGGAAAGGTGAGCAGTGGCAATCCATACACTTGAACTCAGCCCGGCAGTGCTGCACGGCTATTTTTCACGAGACCTGCCACCCGTGCTAACGGTGGACTCCGGCGACACGGTGCGTATGCAGACGCTCGATGCAGGCTGGCATGCAGCACCGCTGGTCAGCCCTTATGACCGGGCAACCGCCAGGAAGTATGCGCCTGTGGCGAACGAGCACTACGACGGGCACGCGCTGTGTGGTCCTGTGTTCGTGCGGGGGGCAGAACCAGGCATGACGCTGGAAGTGCAGATCAACGCGCTTCAGCCGGGACGCTGGGGCTGGACGCTGGTGCAGTACCCCGACTATCACGTCTGGGCGCTGGATGCCGACGCGATGACCGGGCGCAACCAGTACGGGCATACGGTGGCGCTGCGCCCGTTCCTGGGTGTGCTGGGGGTCGCGCCCGCCGAACCAGGGAAACACAGCACAACTCCGCCGCGTGCGGTAGGCGGCAATCTCGACTGCAAGGAACTCGTTCCCGGCGCACGATTGTTTCTGCCGGTGGCAGTGCCGGGCGCGCTGTTTTCCGCCGGAGATGGGCACGCGGCACAGGGTGACGGCGAGGCACATGGCACGGCGATTGAATGCGGCATGGAGGTTGTTGACCTGACGCTGCGCCTGCACCCGCAGATGCATCTGCAAGCTCCACGCGCATGGACGCCGGATGCGTGGCTGACGTTTGGCTTTGACGAGGATCTGGACACGGCGGCGGCGCTGGCACTGGATAACATGGTCGCACTGCTGAATGAGCGCTTTGGGCTGGCGGCGCACGATGCGCGCGCGCTGGCGAGTGTGGCGGTGGACCTGCGCATTACGCAGATTGTCAACCGGGCAAAGGGCGTGCATGCGCTGCTGCGGCACGGCGCGATCAAGGTGTAGGTTTCTGCGATGCGCCGCTGGCTGTTTCGTTTTGCGCGTTCGCGGTTGGGCGGGCGCTTGCTGCGCTGGGGGATTATCTGGATGCATTTTGCGATTCCGGTCACGCGCTTGCGGGAAACCCCGACGCTGCTGGCATTTCATCACCCGTCGCCCGGTTATGCGCTGCACATTCTGATTCTGCCCAAGCGTTCACGGGCGTCGCTGCTGGCGCTGACCGCTGACGATGCCGACCTGCTGCGCGATCTGGTCAGCACGGTGCAGAACCTGGTCGTCGAATTGGGCTTGGAGGCGCAGGGCTACCGGCTGATTTGCAACGGCGGGGCGTATCAGGAGGTGCCGCTGCTGCACTGGCATCTGGTCAGCGGGGACGCACGCTGATGCGCGGCGCAAAATGCAAAGGGGCATCCCGCCGGGATACCCCAACATAACCACGATTACGCGGGGGCAAGTATCCCTACGCCGTCAGCGTGTCCAACGTGCTTTCGACCAGCTCTACCGCTGTGCGCAGGGTTGCCGCGTCCAGCGCAAAGCGCGCGCCCGCCGCCGCGAACAGTTCCGGCAGGGTTGCCGTGCCGCCCAGCGCCAGCCCGCGCCGGTATGCTGCCACCGCGCCCGCCTGATCGTTCAGGCTGTTTGCCCAGACCTGCACCGCGCCAAGCTGCGCCAGCCCGTATTCAATGTAATAGAACGGCACCTGGAAGATGTGCAGCTTGCGGTGCCAGCCGGTTTCTTTCTCCGCCTGGAAACCGCTCCAGTCCGGTCCGACGATGAAGCGATCCCACAGCCGCGACCACTGCGCGTCGCAGTTGTCCGGGTTCAGCGCGTCGTCTGCGTGCGTGTAGACCCAGTGCTGGAAGGCATCCACCACCGCCATATAGGGCCAGAACAGCAGCAGATTTTCGAGATGTTCGGCACGGGCGCGTGCGGTGTCGGCAGCACTGTAGAAGCCACCGTGCGACTGTGCCAGATACGGCGCGGCGATCAGTTCCATCGCCATGGACGCCACTTCGCAGAATTCCGTCGGCGCGTTCTGCTGGTCCAGATACGGCAGGCGCACTGCCTCAAACGCATGGAAGGCGTGCCCCGCCTCGTGCAGCAGCGTTTGCACATCGTCATGCAGCCCAACGGCATTCATGAAGATGAACGGGCGCTTGCTGTAGCTGAATGTGGTGCAGTAACCGCCGGGCGCTTTGTTCTTGCGGCTGTCCAGGTCAAGCAGGCTTTCGCGCGCCATCGTGCTGAAGTAGTCGCCCAACTGCGGGTCCACCTGCTGGAAGATGCGCTCGGACGTGCTGACCAACTGCGCCGCAGCGCTGAAGGGCTGAAGCGGCTGGAAGCCCGGTGCTTCGGCACGGGTGAAGCTGTCGCCGTCCCAGGGGCGCAGCACATCCACGCCCAGTTCACGGCGGCGGCGTTCATATACACGCGCGGCAGCAGGCACAACCACCTCGGCAATCGCGTCCTGAAAACGCACGGCATCTTCCGGCGTATAGTCGAAGCGGTGCAGCGCCTGCCACTGGTAAGCGCGGAAATCGGGCATACCGGCATTTTTCGCGACCTGCACGCGCAGCTTGAGGAACTCGCGCCACTGGTCGTTCAGCGCGGCGCGATCCTGCAAGAAGCGGGCGGATTTCAGCCGCCATGCCTGTTCGCGCTGGGCGCGGTCTGCCCCCTGCAAAATAGGTCCCAACTGCGGCAGGGTCAGTTCTTCGCCCTGCCACTGCACGGTCATCGCGCCGGTGAGCTTGTCAAATTCGATCCCCAGCTTGCCCAGGTCGGTGAACAGCGGCACATTTTCCGGGCGGAACAGCTCAACATCGGCGCGCATGTTGCGCAGCGGCACGGCAAAACCGTCGGGCAGTGTCAAGCCCTGCTCATCCACCGCCGCCAGCAGCTTGCGGTTGAAGGCATCGGCGGCAAGCTGCACCTGTGGCAGAATGGTTTCGAGGAAGCTGGTCAGGCGCGCTTCCGCTTCGGCATCGGCAGTGTTGACCGTCGTCGCCACGTTCAGCCGCGAAAAGGCTTCGTCAATGCGCGAACCGAGCGCGTTGTAATCTTCCAGCCAGCCCGCCAGCGTAGTGGCGTTCAGCGGGCGGTTTTGCAGGTTGGTCACGAACGGTTCAATCTGCGCCCACTCCCAGCGCATGAAGGTTTGAATATCAGCAGGCAGTGTCTCAAACATTGGTTAGTTGTACCTCTTGAATGCAATCACGAACCGTTGCTATTCTACCTGATCTGTTGTGAATACGTGAGGGTGACCGGCGCGGCGCAGTGGTCACCCTGAAAGGATTTCAGCTCTATGGAAAGCGATCTGCTCACTCTGTTGGCGGCGCGGCGCGGTCATTTCCGGCTCGAATCGGGGCATCACGGCGACCTGTGGCTCGACCTTGACCGCCTGTTCCTGCGTCCGGCGGCGCTGAAACCCTTCATCCAGACACTCGCCCAGCGCCTCGCCCAGCACGAGATCAGCGCCGTATGCGGTCCGCTGGTGGGCGGCGGGCTGCTGGCGCACAGCATCGCGGCGGAACTGGACATCACCTTTTATGCGGCGGAGCGCTTTGTCCCCCCAGACCGTGACAGGCTCTACAGCGTGGAATACCGCCTGCCACCCGCGCTGCACAGCACGCTGCCCGGCGCACAGGTCGCGATTGTGGATGATGTGATCAACGCGGGGTCGGCGGTGCGCGGCACGGCGCAGGCGCTGCGGGCGGCGGGGGCACAGGTGCGCCTGGTCGGGGCGCTGCTGGTGCTGGGCACGGCGGCGGAGGCGTTCTTCGCGCCGCAGGGTGTGCCTGTAGTCAGCCTCGCGCAGTTGTCCAGCGGGCTGTGGACGCCGCAGACCTGCCCGCTGTGCATCGCCGCCGTCCCGCTGGAAGACGCGACGCCGGAGGCGGGCGGGTGATGCACGAGCGGCGCGACAAAGCCTGCGGTTGCCAGAGACCCGCCTCACCCGCTGTTACAGCCGACGCTTTCGCCGTTCTGCCACTCAGCATAAATGTATGTGCTGGTGGCAACTCTGATGCTTCGCACGCCGTCCCATACGTAGAGACCCCATGTGCCTCCGATGTTTCGGCAGTACATCAGGTAACCCCCGGGACTCCACGCTCCACCATACCCTTCCAATGTGGCGAGCGGGCGGTTGTTAAGATCGCGCACGTAAATGAATGGACTCCCCGACGAAAACGCCCAGCGCCCATCAGCACTCCAGCTTGGGCTGCCGGTTATTGCAATTGGGTTCTGGCTGATATTGGCGGCTGATTGTCCATCCCAGAGATAGATTTCAGCGTTGGGACGCCCGTGTACCCCGGACAAGAACACCAACTGCCCATCTGGTGTCCAGTGCGGAGAAGCCCAATTCATGGTCAATTCGGGCGCAGCGTTGGTGAACGATTCCCTGTTCGGCGACCCATTTCTGACCGAGGTACCATCCCAGATCAGGAGGTCAACCTGCGCATTTTCTCTTTGAGAAAGGAACGCCAACCGCCCGTCAGCACTCCAGACCGCGCAGCAGTCTGTCAGCCCTGGATTCTGGCTGAGGTTGGTGATGGTCGCGCCATCCCATAAGTACAGCTCCCAATCCGCCTCAGCAGGCGGACCAGAAAACACGCTAAATACCAACCGCCCATCACGGCTCCAAACTGATGGATAGGCTTGGACCGGATGCTCCAGACCGTTTGGCATGATATTGATCGTATTTGCGCCATCCCACACAACCAGCAGGGGGACGCTTTGACGCCCTTGCGCGATGTATGCCAGATAACGTCCATCGGGACTCCATGTCAGCGGACGTTCCGCTGTGTTGGGAGTCTGGCTGATGTTGAGCGGTATCTGGTCAGGATGCTCGACGCTGGTCACATAGATGTCCGCATAGTCCCCGGTTGCTGACGAATACGCCAGTTGTCCGTGCGCCCCAAACGCGAATGCGAATTCCCCTTGACGATTCACAAGCGGCACACTCAAACGATGCTGCACATCGAACAGGAACAGCGGGGATGCAGTGCGGTTGGGGACAGTATAGACCAGCATTTCGCCGCCGCCCCGTCCCGCCGCGCGCGCGGTCACAATCAGCAGCGAGAAACATGCCGTGAGGGCGATGCCGAACACTGCTGCCCGCGGCACAGGGCGGCGTAAAAGCATGCGAACGTGCCTTACAAGCTGCATCAAGAAGTGCCTCACAGGTAAGCCAACCCTGCCGGGCATTATACCCGCCGCTGTGCGGGTTGAGGGGGCAGAGGTGAGGTGCATAACACGCTCTAGCGCCCATTCGCCGTAGGGGGCGCTGCCGTGCGCCTGCCGCCAGCATGCACCACAGAGGCACGGGGTCCGGTATTCTGTGTCCGCTGTGCCTCGGTGGTTTTGCCTGTTTTCCGCGCCTGCTGCCCGCGCGCTACGTCAGGAACATGGGCATGCCAAAGACGTGGCGAATACGCGGGCGATAGGTATCAATGTCATACAGTTCGGGCACATTGACGCGCTTCTTGCCCTGCATAATCGTCGAAATCGGCACATCGCTGTACACGCCGCGCTGCAAGCAGACCAACCGCCCCGACTCGCCGCGTTCCACCAGCGATACCGCCAACTGCGCATAATTGAACGCGACCATCAGATCCAGCGAGTCCGGCTCGCCGCTGCGCATCAGGTAGGCAAGCTGCTGGTAGACGATATTCTGTTTGGTGATCTTTTGCAGCGCATCACCCAGTTCTTTGCCGATACCGCCCAGCTTGCGATGCCCGTAGGCATCTGCCTCGCCGGTCTCCAGCACCTGTCCCTCAACCGGGTGTGCGCCTTCGGAGATGGTAATCATGGCATAGTTGCTGGGGTTGGTCACTTTGTCCTGCATGACCAGCTCCGCCAGCTTGTTGATGTCGAAGGGCACTTCGGAAATCAGCGCGCGATCCACACCCGCCAGATATGCCGAAATCAGCGAGGTTTCGCCGCTGTTGCGCCCGAACAGCTCGACCACCGCGATACGTTCGTGCGATCCCGTAGATGTGCGCAGGTTGTGGATGAATTCCACGCTGCGGGTGACGGCGGTGGAAAAGCCGATGCAGTAATCCGTGCCGTAGACATCGTTATCCATCGTCTTGGGGATGCCGATGACGCGCACGCCTTCCTGGTGCAGCCGTTCGCCATAGCTCAGCGTGTCATCGCCGCCAATCGGGATCATCACCTTGATACCCAGCCGGTCAATCACCTTGAGCACGTGCGCGGTACAGTCCACAATTTCCGGGTAGGTTTCGCCTTCTTTTTTGAGGAAGGCGGGCATGCTGCCGGCTTTGACCTTGCCGGGATTCGTGCGTGAGGTGTGCAGGAATGTGCCGCCCGTGCGGTCAATGCGGCGGACGATTTCACGATCCAGCGGGAGCACACATTTCGCATTTTCGGCTTCGCTCTGGTCAAGATTATATTCCAACAGCCCTGCCCAACCGCGGCGGATGCCGAACACTTCATAGCCGTTGTCAATTGCCCGGTTGACAATCTGTTTGATGCAGGGGTTCAGTCCGGGGACATCCCCGCCACCCGTCAAAACGCCAATGCGCATAGCAACACCACCTTTATTTCAAATAGTCTATTCAGAATAGCGTGCAGACGTATGTAGGCTGTGCAGGCTGACGCGCGCAGGCATGCGGCGCGGAACGCTGAACCGCTGTGCTGCCGTCCTGGCTGTGCCATTCAGCCCCAGCCCGGCACGCTGAAAACGTTGTCCTGCATCCGGCACACAACTGCACATGCTACGCCCTATTAGATTTTAAGTCCAGTGTTGTGAACAGTGTTAAACACGCCTATCTGTGCGTGACATTCGTCAGGTTGCGCCGGGACGCTGCCAGGGGGGCGCTGCGCTCGCGACTCGGTGATGGTGCGTCTATCGCTGCGCTGGAACCCCTACGCCTACACGGGGAGCAATCCGATTTCCCGTGAACCTATAGTATAATCAGTGCAACGCTTAACCCCACGAAGGGAATTAGGAATGCTGGCACTACCTGAAACGGTTGCCCTGCCATTGAAGCTGGATGAACATGGCACAATCCGCGTCAGCGGCACGCGGGTGACGTTCGATACGGTGATTGCCTGCTATCAGCAGGGCGACAGCCCCGAAGCCATTCATGAAGGCTTTGATGTGTTGCCGTTGAACGCTATTTATGCGGTCATCGCGTATTATCTGGCGCATCGTGATGAACTCGACGCCTATTTACAGCGCGGGCGGGAGGAAGCCGAACGGCTGCGGCAGGCGTGGGAAGCGCATTATACGCCGGAGCAAAAAGCGTTCAACGCGCGCATCCGCGAATTGGCTGAAGAAAAGCGCCGCGAACGGCAGGAATGAATGCGCTTCGCCAGCGACGAAAACTTCGATGGGCGCATCCTCAACGGTCTCCGTGCCCGATTGCCCGATCTGGACATCGTGCGTGTTCAGGATACCTGGATGGTTCAATCTCCTGACGATACGCTGCTCGCATGGCTGGCAGAGCAAGGACGCATTTTGCTGACGCACGATGTCCGAACGATGCCCCGCTTTGTCTTCGAACGGGTGCGTGCCGGGCTGCCAGTCCCTGGTGTGATTGAAGTTCACCGAGATACGCCAATTGGTCTGGCATTAGACGAGCTTGAAGTGGCGCTAGGCGCAGGGGCACCAGAGGACTTCGAGAATCAGGTGAAATACATCCCCATGCGGTAGCCCGTTAGCCGCTGCCCTTTGTTTTCCCGCATTGATCGCAATTACAGGCGAACAGACCGACGCCAGTGGGCTGCACTACGGCGCGGAGTCTGCAAAGCTGACCCGGTACATACAACCCGGCGCTGGGCAGCTTCCTGACGCGCGACCCGGTGATGGGTGCGTGTGCCGCTGGGCTAAGGGCGACATGGCGGCGTGCTGGAACCCCTACGTCTACGCGGGCAGCACCCCCCTCAATTCCCGCGCTGGACTTCGATAGTCAGCGTGGCGCTGGACGCATTGCCCACCGCGTCGAAGGCGACAGCGGCGAATTCCTCCACGCCCGTGCGGTTGATCGTCCACGTAAAGCCGTAGGGCGCGTCGCGGTCGGTGCCAATCGGCTGCCCGTTCTGGAAGAACTCGACACGATCCAGCGCCAGGTTATCGCGCACGTCCGCGTTGAGCAGAATCGTGCTGTCCGCCGGGAAGCGGAAGACCTGCCCTGCCGTGTTCGTCTGCCCGCCCTGCGCCGCCAGCGTAATCGCCGGGGGCACGTTGTCCACCGTCACCTGCACGCTGGTCGTCTGCACGCTGTTGTCCTGCAAGACCACCTGCAGGCGCAGGTTATACACGCCGTCCAGCCCGGTTGTGTCCCATGTGCCCAGCGGCGCGCCCGGCGTATAGGTCGTCACGCGCTCCCCGATGCCAATCCACTCGTCCGGCAGTTCGATACCCTGCCCATAGCTGAGCTGGTAGTACTGCAAATCGGGCAGGTTGATCTCGCCTTCCACCTGCACCACCCCGCCCACATAGGTGAACGGCTCTGGGCGCGTGATTGCTGCCCCGCCCAGCACCTGCGGGCGGCTGACCGTATCCAGTTCGGTGGGCGGCAGCGGCAGATTGTTCGCCACCCACCAGTCATACGCTTCGGGCGGCGGCACAAAGAACACGCGCCGCGCCCGCGCAGCTGGCGGCGTGTTGACCGTCGCTAACTGCCCGGTGTCCACATTGACCTCCACCTCGCGCCAGTAGCTGTCCACAATCGCGGGTACAGCGACATCGGCAAACAGTTCATCGCGCACCGGGCAAACACCATTCGGCAGCTGCCCCGACACTTCGCAGACTTGCAGCGCGACCACATCCGCCGGGCGTTCCCATTCTGCCGGGGGCAGGGTATCGCGGGCATGCGCATACTCCAGCACTGCGCGCCAGACGGGCGGCGCTGCTGTCAGCCCCCAGGGATCGCGCGCGGTCGGCGCGCCGGGCGTTAGCGCTGTGCCATCGGCGCGGTAGAGCACCACACTGCTGACCATCTGCGGCGTGTAGCCCACCGTCCAGGCGAACAGCCGGTCGCCAGTCATGCCGCTGACGGCCGCCGCCGGACGATCCAGCGCCAGCACATCCGCCGCCGCGCCCTGCACCAGCGCCCGCGCTTCGTTGTCCGAGAGAATGCTGTTGACCATGTAACCCAGGCTGCGCGGGAAGATCGCCGTGCAGTTTTGCGCAACGGCGCAGTCCGGCTCGTAAGTCTCGCCGCTGTATGCCCACAGCACCGCGCCATTGGCATCCACAATGCGCAGCACCGCCACCGGGTCATGCCGCCGGTAGCCTTCCGCCAGGGGCAGCACGGGCAGCCCGCGCATGTCGCCCTGACTGGCGAACACACTGTAGGCGAACGCCACTTCCAGCGGCGACACCACCCCGCCGCGCTCGAACAGCGACAGGTCATAACGCGCGTCGCTCAGGCTGATGATGCCCATACGCCGCGCCGGCACGAACATCGCCCGCACCCCGCGCTGGTTGGCGATGTCCACCACCGGCGGCAGCAGCCCCGCCGCCATCGCGTCGCGCAGGCTGACCGGACCACGAAACAGCCCGTCAGGATTCTGCGGCGGGTAAATCAGCCCTTCGATAGCACCGGGGAACTGGCGCGGAATATCCAGCACCATCGTCGCCGGTGTCCACAGCGTCGTCGTGAAGCCATCCACATAGACAAACGGGTGCAGCGTGGGACCCGGCGCGTAGTTCGCCGCCGCCGCGTCGCCCACCAGCGCGCGGATTTCGCCCGTGCGCACATCCAGCAGCACCAGCGCGCCGCTGTCCGGCGGGACATCGCTCTGCGTTGGCGACGCCGAGGGCAGGTAAGCCGCGCCAATGCACGGTGCGCCGTTCGCCGCCGCCTGTGGAGGGGCAGCCCCGCGCAGCAGCGCCAGATGCGTTTGCAGCGCGCAGTCCGCCTGATAATACAGGTCTACATCCAGGGTGGTGATGATCTGCAAGCCGCCGCGTGCCACTTCCTGCGCGCCATCGTAGCCCAGCGCGTCGAGAATGCCTTCTGCCTGCCGCCGGGCAAGCGCGGCGAACTCCGGCGCAATCTGCGCAATCTGCGCGGTGTCACGGCGCACAGGCGTGACGACGCTGCTGGCGGCTTCGTATTCCTCGCGGGTGATATAGCCGTTGGTAAACAGGTCATTGAGCAGCACACTCTGCCTGCCGCGCGCGGCGATCTCGTCGTCCCAGGGGTTGAACTGCGGCGCAGGCGGAATCGTCGCCAGCAGCGCGACTTCGTCCAGCGTCAGTTCTGTGGCGCGCTTGCCGAAGTAAATGCGCGCCGCCGCGTCAATGCCGTATGCCTCGCTGCCATAATAATTGGTGTTCAGGTGCCACTCGACGATTTGCAGCGGGGTGTAGCGCCGGTTGATTTCCGCGACCAGCGCCAGTTCGCGCGCGCGGTATGCCGGCGTCATCACTTCTGGCAGCGGCGCGATGACGTTGTGCACCAGCCGCCCGGTCAGCGAACTATCGGGACCATCGGCGGCATTCGCCCACAGCCGCACCAGGGTGCCGAAGGGGTCGAAGTGCGCCGTTTGCAAAAAATCGCGGTCTTCCATCAGCAGTGTGGCGGGCACCAGCGCTGCCGGAAGCTGGTCGAGCGTCAGCCAGACGCGCTGGTCGCCCAGCGGATCCTGCACGGAAATCAGCAGGGTCTGCCCGCTGCGGTCATACAGGCGCGTGGGTCCAATGATCGGGTCGAGGTAGATCGTCTCCTGCGGCGTGGGCAGGTCGCCCACCGCATTGAGGTACAGCAGCGCGCCGCCGCCCAGCACCACGCCCGCCGGGGCGATAACCAGCAGCGCCAGCACGAAGAACAGCGCCAGCCCAATGCTGCGCCGCCGGGTGAACGCCTGCTGCTTACGAGCGCGACGGTTGCGCCGCCGCCGGATGATATGCGCGACTGATGTGGACAAACCCGCAGTCCTTCATGGGTGCTACAGCCGACAGGTTACAGCTTCCTCAGTGTAACACCGCCCGCGCCACACGCAACCGTCCGCTGCGGGCAGGACTGCTGCGGGACAGCATCCGTGAGCGCCGTGCGGACGACCTGCCTGCCCCCCGCTGAGCGCAGGGCAAACGGTGGTTGACAGGCGCGGGGTGAGGGCGCTAGAGTCGCTGTTAGCGCGTCTTAGCGTTTGTTAGCGCGCCGTTATGCTGACTG
>DAOTWP010000114.1:0-1993 GCA_034435675.1 Anaerolineae bacterium | reverse complement strand
CCTTTGAGTACCAGCGTATGCATGCCAATAAAAACATCATCTTCGATTGTCACCGGCGCGGTAGTGCCGTCCATCGGGTGGATCCAGCGCTGCGCGGCATGCAGGGGGTGGAAGTCAGTATCGGTGATGACACAGTTTGCGCCCACAGTCACGCGGTTGCCAATCGTAATCCGCTGTTCGCAGACCACTGCGCCACCGGTCATGCCGAAGTCGTCACCAATCACCAGCACAGCCCCTGGACGCCGTGTGCTGAGCGTACAGGCGTGGTTGGGTCCCAATGGGTTGCTGCGTACCGTACTGCGCAGGCTCAGGCGCGCGCCCATGCGCAGCGTGCTGCGGCGGTGCTTCTGGATAATCGGCAGCCCGTACAAACGCCAACCGCTGCCCCAGCCCACACCCGCCATCCGGCACTGCGTCCATGCCAGCGGCAGCAGCGCCAGACGTTCCAGCTCGTTGCGCGCTTTCCAGGGGGTATCCAGCGCCAGCCGCAGCGCATCCCGTGAAAACAATGCTGGCGGCACCGCCCGCGAGACAGCTTCCTGTTCACCGGAGTAAGAAGATTGCAAGTGTGTCCCTGTCAGAACATATTACACTTAGACACACTTAGCATATTGCAAAACCGCGCGCTGGAACAGGGGCGACTTGCAGCCGGACGGCGCTTGCTCAACGTTCGTGTGTTTTGAGGCGGCGCTCCAGCAGGCGTACCAGCCGAGTGCCCAGAATGGTCAGGGTCAGATAGATTACCGCGGCTGTCCCAAACGTTTCCAGATACCAGAAGTTACTGCTGGCGTTGAGCTTTGATAACTGGGTCAGGTCACGCACCCCCAGCGCGCTGACCAGCGAGGAATCTTTAATCATCGCCACCATGTCATTGCCCAGCGGCGGCAGCACACGCCGGATCGCCTGCGGCAGAATGATCTGCGTCAGTGTGACACGATAATTCATGCCCAATGAACGCGCCGCTTCGAGCTGTCCTTTTTCAATGGATTGGATGCCTGCGCGCAGGGTTTCGGACAAAAACGCCCCGTAGGTCAGCGCCAGCGCCATAATTGCCGATTGTTCCGAAGTGCCGGAAATATCGAGTACAGTCGCCCCGGCAAGCTGGTTGATCGTGTTGTTGAGCATCGGCACGGCAACAAACGCAACCATCAGCAGCACCACCAGAATCGGCAGCCCGCGCAGCACTTCGACATACAGTGTCGCCAGATTGTAGAACACCAGGTGCAGCAGACTGCGCGCCTGTTTGCCTGGCGGCGCGCCCGGTTCTGGTGAACGCGGCGGATTGACGCGCAGGAGCGCCACGACCAGCGCAATCAGCAGTCCCATGCCATATGCCCACAGGCTGACCCGCAGCGTCGTGGAAACACCATCCGTCAGCCGCCCAATTACATCTACATAACGATAATACGGATCGTCGAGGAAGGTGATCTGATAGCTGGTAATTGGCGCGAGGTCAAGGCGAAACCCGCCGAAATAGTTGATAGTGACGATAAAAAGGAAATTGATGCCAAACAGCAGCAGGGCAACCCCCCACCATGGAATGTTAAACAACCACGCATAGGGCACGGCACGACGGCGCGCTGCCATCCGGGCTTCGCCCAAATCAAGGTTGATCTCAGTTGTACGTAGTTTAGGGTTTTCAGGGTTAATACTTTGTTCCATGATGATTGATGTCCTGCGTATTCAGCATATAAACCAGCAGGGGCGACACAGTTAACCTGTTGTCCTGTCGCCCCTGCCACATCCGGTTATGCAGGGCGCGGCAGCCAGAATGCCGCGCGCACCCTGTTGAAATCAGTTTGAACCGTTTAACTTCCGGGTGTTGCTTCCGCCGTTGCCTCTGCCGTTGCTTCGGCGGTGGCTTCGGGCGCAGGCTGGTTGGCAGGGCTTTCCGGTCCAAACCACAGCGCGTTGATTTCCGCCAGTGTGCCGTCTTCCATCATGCTCATCAGCGCCAGATTGAACGGCTCGACCAGATCAGACCCCTTCGGGA
>DAOTWP010000113.1:0-23083 GCA_034435675.1 Anaerolineae bacterium | reverse complement strand
GTCCGTGCGCTGCTGCACGTGCTGTTCCAGCAAGCGTTCGGAGGCGTGAGCACGCTCATAAGCGGTTTGCAGTTCGGCATGGTGGATGCGTTCAAGCGCTGCTTGATACTTGACGAAGACCAGCAGCAAACCGCCAACAGGGAGCACAAACAGGATACTCTCGATGGTCCGATGCCATTCGCCACGCTGCGCAGCGCCGGTGAACAGCAGCAGTACGGCTGGCACCGCCACCGCCAGCAGCGTGAGCCGAAAGGTCCAGCGTGCCGAGAAGAACAGGGTAGTCACCAGCAGCGGGATGGTAACATAAAACGGTAGTGAACTGAGGCTATCGGGAGCAAAGGGGGCGATGGTTGCCAGCCCGAACAACAGCGCAATCAGCAGGGCGGCAGCCGTGCCGGTATGCCCACGCCGGGCAAGCTGATGCAAAAATACCCCCACCACGCAAAACACCGCCGTCAGCCAGTAATCGAAATCATCCAGCGCACCGGGGTTGAGTACCGCTTCCACCAGCAGAATCAGTATGCCGCTGAAGATCAGCATAACCAGCATATAAAGCAGCAGCCGGGCACGCTGGCGCGCCTCTGCATCCGCCGGTTCAATCGTAGGCACCGTCAGAAATCGGCGGATCGCAGCCAATAAGACGCGATGATTTTTATGAGGCGGGATTCTGGGATCGCGCATGAGGCCTCCGCAAGACAAGATACCGTCAGTGTCGCGGTCACAGGTTCGGCATCCTGGTGCAGCGTGTATCCGAGTTTGATGCACCCTGCAAATGACTAAAGGATAACTTCTATTCTACGCTGTCGCAGGCAAAATTACCGTTAATCTATAAAACTGGAAATTACAGGAACGGCTTGGAACATCTGAAGCGTTGGCGGCAGGAGGTTTCTGTGAGACGGGGTTATCGCACCGGTTTACGGGCAGAGCGCTGGACTCGCCCTGTAACATTGTCAGTGCAGAATCTGGGAATGACCGGACAAGACAACGGGAACTTGTTCATAAACCGATTTTCGTGAACAAGGGGATTACGCTCTTAAAGAAAACAATCAGGTTACCGGTAGGGTAGAAGCATGCTTCTACCCCAGGAAAAACGTCGTTCGATTAAATCTGTGAATTGCATAATTCCCTTGCCGGGGTTTAGAAATAGCTGCTTACTCCGGCAGGGCTTCCCCTTCGAGCAGTTCCTTGACCACAAACGAAGGTCCGGCGATGATACGCGCAACCGGGCATTTTTCGGCAATTTCCATCAGGCGTTCACGCTGGTCAGTGGTCAGGTCGCCGTGCAGCACAATCTGCTGGCTCAGATGGTTGACGAAAGGCGCCTCGCCCTGATAGGCAGAATATTCTGCTGCCTTGAGCTTCTGGTAATCCACCGAGGTTTCCACGCCGGTCAGGTTCCAGCCCTTGCGTTCAGCGTAGAGCTTAAGCGTAATCGCCACACATGCGCCCAGCGCCCCCAGCAGCGTTTCAACGGGGGTGGGTCCTGTGTTGTCGCCACCAGAGTCTTCCGGTTCATCGGCAATCCAGGTATGCCCGCGCGTGCTGATTTCCGTGCGATACTTCTGGTCGGCATTCAAGCGCGCAATCACTTTCGACATCGCCATGCTATCCTTTCCAAACAACCTGTTAAGTATTTATCCGTAAACTCGGCCAAGGGAACTAATCCTCTTGTTCAGGAAGACCGGTTTATGGATAGGTTCTAAGCATGTTCCAGACGCCCCGTTGGCACACAGCCTTACAGGATCAGCCCGCATAGGCGCCAACTGCGGCGGGACACCCGCGCACAGCGCCCGCATAATCCAGCGCTGGCAGGCGCAGCGGTTCCAGCGGCGCAGGCACACCGGCAGGCGCGTCCTGCCAGGTGAAATCGGGCAGGTTGCAATAAATTGAAACCGGATCGAAATCAGGCGCAAAGTGGAAGTCGCCATGTTCCGCGTCCACGAACCGCGCCTCAACCGTGTTAATGGCGTTATCGGCACGCAGTTGGTCGGCATTGCAGGTGCGATTATCCGTCTGGCAGCCCTCGCTGCTGGCTTCAATGCCCAGCGGCATGGTGGTGTCGCCATTCCAGAACAGGTTGCCCGCGATATACAGGTCATCATCCGCCCGCGCCGGGTTGGGTACGTTCGCGCCGTCCTGCGCCGCGCCATCGTAAGGACCGGGAATCCAGAAGTGCTGCCAGGCACTTTGATAACCGGGCGGGTTGTAGAACACATTGTTGAGGATGTAGACATGCCGGTTGGGAATGCGCACAAAGTTATCGCCGTCGTCCACTGCTGTTGTGCCCCAGCCGCCCATGTCCAGATACTGCGCGCAGCGTTCGCGCCCGTCGTCGCCGGGCTGCCCGTCGCAGGAACGCAGCCCGAACCAGACTTCCAGCAGGTGACTGCGTTCGCCCACACGATAAAACGTGTTGTGCGCCAGCAGAATGTTATAGCCGCCCTGCACGCCCGCACCCGCGCCAAAGGTATCATGCACGATATTGTTCACAAAGCGGATGGCATATGCCTCATAATGCAGCCACGGCGGCACCATATACTGAAAGCCCGTGCCCTGCCCGGCGAGAAAGCCCGCGTTGCCGCAGTCATAGATTTCGTTCGCTTCGATGAGCAGGTCGGCAGAACCCCCTTTGACATAGATGCACGAGTCGGCGGCGTTGTGAATGCGGCTGCCCAGCACATGTCCGTACTGCACGGCAACAAAATCAATCGCGTTTTCATACGTGCCGGAGATGTCGCTGTTTTCGATGTAGAAATACTGCGACTGGTTAACTTTGATCGTTTCGTGAACGCCGTCGGGATTAGTGCCGGTCAGCGTCATGCCGCGCAGCAGCACATGGTCGCAGCGTTCGCAGTGGAAGACATTCTCATCAGCAGATTCCAGTGTCAGGTCAAGCAGGTACAGGTAGCGTACATCGTAGACATTCATTGCAGGCAGAATCACGGTGCCCGCGCCGCGCGCTGCCTGAATGACAATTGGCGCGTCGAAACTGCCATAGCGCGCCTCCCAGTAGCCGGGCAGCATCTCGGCAGTATAGACACCGGGCAGCAGCAGAATGCGCACGCCGGCTGTCAGCGTTTCGCCCTGCGGCAGGGTGCGCCATGCCGCGTCCAGTGTGCGCAGCGCATCCGCTGCACTGCTGCCGCTGCTGGTGTCATCGCCGCTAACGGGGTCAACCCACAAGTCGGTGAATACAGGCATGCCGATCTCATAGGCACGCGGGTCAGCAGGCTGATTCTGCACGAAAGCGAGTTCCACAGGATGCAGCAGGGCAATTACAAAGAGCAAAATGCAGGTCCGTGTAAACATGAACGCATCCTTGCTGCCAGTTTGTCATAACGGGTAGATTCAGGCACTGCCAGCGCCGCCTGCAATCAGGTTGCTTTGCTGCCGGTTTGCGGATAATGCTGCTGCAACAGCGCGCGCGCCTCATCCAGTGTGCGCACATACTTCGCATCGGGCAGCACACCGGGCAGCAGGCGACTGGCGAGTTCTGTAAACGTCTGATAGAGTGTGTTCATGCCTACTACCACCAGCGTGTGGCAGCTTAAGTTCTTCAACTGACGCATCGTGGTTCGCCCGACCGCCAGCGCGTTTTTGGGCAGTTCGAGATTTGCCGCTAGCATGACCACCAGCCCAACAGGGTGGGGGGTATCTGCGATCATTTGCTCAGTCTGTTCCAGTGCCGTGTAGACTTCGTCCCATGTGAAACTGCGCTCCGTATAGCGATAAATCAGAATCGTATGCTCCGGGTTATCCCACGTCAGTTCGATTGCCATGTGTTCCCCTCCGGGTGAATCAAACGCTGTGCTAACCCTAATCTTACGACAGAAGCCCACGGCGCACCCTTAAGGTGAACGCGGCGGACGCAGCGCGCTCAACCCAGTACTCGATAGGCGAAGCGCAGCATCAGCTCCATATGCTCGATCTGCTGTTCGTTGGCGCGGCTGCCGTGCCCGGCATCAAACCAGTGAACGGTGATGTCTTTGCCCTGTGCCTTGAGCGTATCCTCGTAGGCGCGCATCTGCCGCGCGGGACAGCGTGTGTCGTTTTCGCCCTGGATAACCAGCAGCGGGGCGGCAACCTGTGCCGCGTAGGTGATCGGGCTGGCGGCGCGGGTCGCCTCCGGCACATCCTGCGGCGTACCGCCAAACAGAGCACGCTGGTAGCCGCGCAGCGTTTCCGCCTGGTCTTCGTACATCAGCCACCAGTCAGCAATTGCCACCTGCGCCATGCCGCCTGCCCACAGATCAGGGCGTTTGCCCAGCGCTTGCAGCGTCAGAAAGCCACCATAACTGCCACCGGTCAGCAGCACGGCGTCTGCCTGCGCGATGCCTGCACGCACCACATAGTCATATGCCGCCGCCATGTCCTCCACCTCAACCGAGCCGAGCCTGCCCCAGATCGCGCGCTCAAAATCCTTGCCAAACGTTGTCGAGCCGCGATAGTTGACGCTGATGAAAGCAAAACCGTGATCGAGCCAGGTTTGCGCCAGTGGGTGAAACATTTCGGTAGTGACGGATGTGGGTCCGCCGTGTGTGTGCAGAATGGTAGGGAAGGGACCATCGCCGGGCGGGGCTGCCAGCCATGCCTGAATCTGCGTATCTCCGGATGCAAATGTCACCGAGCGCCAGGGTGTCCCCCGCGGCACATCCCCGGCGGAAAGCACCGTGCGTTTGACCGCGCCATCTGCGGCATCCAGCGCGACCAACCGAGGTGCATGCGCGGCATCCTGCCACAACGCGAAGATTTCGCCATCCGGCGCGAAGAAGCCGCCGCCGCTGCCGCCCACCCAACCGAGTGTACCGCCGGGGTGCTGGTCAAGTACGGTCAGGCTGCCATCCGCCAGGTGATAGACCAGCAGGTGGTACTGCGCCTGATGCAGTTGGCACAGCAGGATGTTCTGCCCATCCGGCGACCAATCCCATGCGCTGACATCGCCGGGCAAATCGCCCAGCGGCAGATCAAATCGTTCACCCGAGCGCGGATGCCACAACAGCGGGCGCGCAAACCCGCTGACATCGCTGTTCGCCAGCACGCGCAGGTCGCCGCGCACAGGGGAAAACATCAGCGGCGTAATGCTGGCGTCTTTGTCATATAGTTCCGCGACAATGCTGCCGGTCTGTGGATCCAGCGCAATCAGGCTGAAGGCGTTTTTGCCGCTGTGTTCGCTGCTGGCGACAACTGCCAGTTCCGCATCGTGCGACAGCCCGGCGCTGAACAGCAGCCGCTCACCGCGATACAGCAGGCGGGGCACAGGCGCTTTATCGGCAGGTGAAGCGTCGTCCGCATGCACGCGCCAGTCCTGCATAAACACCTGAAAGCCGCTTTCGCTGGCAGTGGTGAACAGCAGCACGCCGCCGCCGCGATTCTCGCCCAATGACCACGAGGCATACGGATTCAGCAGCGGTGTAATGTCCTGCGGCGTGCCGCCACCAAAGGGCACGCGCACATAATGCCCGATTTCACTGCCGCCCTCGTCTTGCAGGTAATAAACCCATGCGCCATCCGGTGAGATGCCGCCGAAGGTGATCCCCGTGGACAGGTCGGTAAGCTGGTGCAGCGTCCCGGTGGGCACATCCCAGCCGTAAAGCTGGAAGATGCCGGACTGGTTGCTAATCACCAGTCCGCGTGTCGGGTTCGCTTCGGCAAGCTGGGCAGTGCCCAGACGCGCGGCACGAAAGCGCTGTTTCCAGCGGGCATTCTCGGAGAGGTCTAGCGACTGCATGGGCAGCTCCTTTTTTGGCAGGCAGCGCACGCAGGATGGCACACCCCCTGCGGCGCGACTCGCGGTACAGAACGGATGCTGCCTGATTGTAACGCAAACACACAAGGCTGTAAGCCTGTATGGTGCAGTGGGGTGCGTCACGCCACCACAAGCGTACACGTTACCGTGCCGTCGAGGTTGGAGTCGCTGTTGGTCGTGGTCAGCGCCAGTGTATACGTGCCCGGCGCAAGCTGTGGGATGACCCACCACCAGGTATAGAACACCCCGCCGTCGTCCGTCTCAAACGGTCCGCGCAGACTCCACAGCGTCACCGGTTCCGAGTCAAGCGTCAGGGTACGCTCTACCCGTTCCAGAAAAAACGCCAGCGTTTGCGGATTGCCGCGCACAGCACTGTTGACCACCAGGGGCAGCCCGGCAGGCGCAGTCGTCAAATTGGCGGCGCTGCCATCGGCGCTGACAAAGCCACACGAGCCATCCGGCGCAACGGCATACAGCGTGCCAGCAGGCGGCGCAAGCTGCGGGCGTTCGGGCAGCAGATCAAACGGCAGTCGGGCGAGGTCGTCCAGCGTATAGCGTGTGGGCGCGGCGTCAGGGAGCAGAGTCAGCGTTTCGCCCGGCGCGATACTCAGCGCCTGATCTGCCACCACTAGCGTGAGGGCACTCTCAAGGCTGCTCACCCGCAGCGCAGCGTCTGCCAGCGCCAGCAGCACGGTATCACGCACACGCAGATCAACGCCGTTGATGAACACGCGCACACTGCTGCCGCGCGGGGTTTGCAGCAGCAGCGCCGCTGCGTCGCACGCTCCGGGCAGCAGTTGGAATGCCTGCACCGGCAGATTCAGCGCCGCGTCTGCTTCGGACTCAATCACTGGCAGGCGGTTTGTATCGCTATCAGTGGCAATCAGCTCGGCAAAAACCCAGGCAATCGCGCCGTCATACTCAATTTGCAGCCAGTCGCCCGCGGCGTTACGCCCGACAACCGTGATTTCCTGCCCGGCGGCAAGCCCGCCGATGATGGCAAACTCTGTGCCGGGACCGCTGCGCACGTTAATACCCCCGGCGGCAGTGCCCGCCACAGGCTGCGCTGCCTGTACATCCGCGGGGAGGTCGGCGGGTTCAAGCTGCGCGCCGTTGAGCAGCACCAGCGTAACCGGCTGGCGTTGCAGGTTTTCGACCCGCACTGCCGCCGCGCAGCTATCCGCCTGTGCTGCCGGAGCCGCCGCTGCCGGAAACGCCAGCGGGAACAGCAAACAACAAAAGACTGTCAACAGAAGTCGGGACATCATCAAAATCCTTCACCATGCCGCAGCAGCTAACCACACGGGATGCACCCGGCGTGCCTGACTGCCTGTGCAATACCTGTTCAGCTTATGTTCAGCATAGGGGGAGTCGCCGCCCGCTGCCTGACGCATCCCGCACGCCCGGCGCACGCCTGACTGACGTTCGCAGGGCGCGCCGCTGCTGACGGCGGGGCAGTGGTATACGCAGGCTGGCAGAACCGCGGATTACTTCATTTGCTGACCAGCGGCAGCGCAAACCCAAAAACACTGCCCTGACCATGCACGCTGTCAAAGATGATCTGTCCGTTGTGGCGCTCGATAATGTTCTTGACCAGATGCAGCCCTAAGCCCGTGCCTTCAATCGCCATATTCTCTCTGGTGCGAATCCGCGAAAACGGGCGAAACAGCCGGTGCTGCTGCTCCGGCGCGATGCCATAGCCGGTGTCCTCAACTTTAAGGACTGCCTGCTGCCCCTGCTGGAACAACTGAATCGTGATGCGCCCCCCGGCGGGGGTATATTTGATGGCATTGCTGATCAGGTTTTCCAGCGCCTCCTGAAGCTGCACCGCGTCCCCGTGCACCAGCAGCGGCGTGTCGGGCAGCAGCATATTCAACACCTGCGCGTGCTCCTCGGCGCGGGAGGCAAAATCGGCGCAGACGCCGCGCACCAGTTCGCACAGGTTGATCTCCTCCTGCGACTGCCCGGCGGCGTAAATCTCGGCGCGCTCGGCAGAGAGGATATCGCGGATAATCTGGTGCATACGCTGTGCTTCGCGCTGGATGGTATTGAGATAGCGCTGCTGGTCGGGGTCAAACGCCTGCGCGTGATCCATTTGCAGCAGTTGCAGCGCACTCATCACGCTCATCAGCGGGTTGCGCAGGTCATGGCTGGCAATGCGCAGCATGTCGGTTTTGGTCTGTTCCAGCCTGCTCACGCGCTCATAAAGCCGTGCCAGTTCATTTTCGGCGCGTTTGTTGGCAATCGCATAACGCAGCGAACGTTCCAGCAGCGGGGCAGTGATGTCATTCTTATCCAGATAATCAGTTGCCCCGGACTGCATCGCTTCCAGATCAACCTGGGTACTGCCCTGCCCGGTAAGCATGATAATCGGGGCACGGCAGCCACCCGCGCGCGCCGTGCGCAGCAGGTCCATGCCGCTGTCCAGCCCCAGGCGGTAGTCAATCAGGTAAATATCGTGCTCTGCCGCAAGAATCGCTTCCAGCCCTTCCGCATAGGTCGCCAGCCAGTCCAGCGAAACCGCCTGCTCGTGGATGGCATACAGCGTGTGCCGCAGTAAGAGGTAATCAAGCTCACTATCGTCAATCAGCAGTGCGCGCACGGGGTAGATTGGGGTATGCATGTTTGTTTAGCTAGATTTTTTCCAGTGGCAGCTCAAACCCGAAGATGCTGCCTTCACCATAGACACTACTAAAAATCATCCGCCCATGATGGCGCTCGACAATCTTTTTGACCAGATGCAGCCCCAGTCCTGTCCCTTCGATCCCGGCGTTCTCGCGCATTTTCACCCGGTAAAACGGTTCAAACAGGCGCTTTTGTGCTTCTGACGGTATACCGTAGCCGTTGTCCAGCACCTCAAAGCGGGCTTTGACCGCGTTGCCCTGCAAGCGCACCAGCACCTTGCCCCCAGACGGCGTATACTTGACTGCGTTGCTGACCAGATTGGCAACTGCCTCGCTAAGCTGTGCCGGATCACCCAGCACCACCAGCGGATCGGGCGCTATCTCCAGCAGCAGTTCCTGCCCTTTCTGCACGGCACTGTCGCGGCTTTCCTCATATACCGACTCAACGATTTCCTGCAGCGTAATCGTCTGGCTGCTGCCTTCCTGCGCAATCTGGGCGATACGCTCTAAAGACAGAATATCGCTGATGATCTTCTGCATGCGCCGTGACGCCACCTGCATCGTCTGGACGTAATCGCGATGTTTGGGTGCAAGCTCTTCGGCATCCCAGCCCAATAGTTCCAGATAGCCATTCAGGGTGGACAGTGGGTTGCGCAGGTCATGGCTGGCAATACGAATCATATCGGTCTTGAGCTGTTCCAGCCGGCTGACCTCTTCGTACAGTGTGCGCAGTTCGGTGAGCTGGGTCTGCGAAAGCTGGTACAGCCGGGCGTTATCCAGCGCCACCGCCACCCGCGCCATCACGAGCTGTAAAAACTCAAAGACCTCTTGCGTGAAGCGGTACGGCTTGGAGGTCTCGATGTTGAGGACACCGATCACCTGTTCGTGCGCCAGCAGCGGCAGGGTAATCTGCGCGCGCGTCGCAGAATTGACGGCATAGTAATCAGGGTCGAAATCAACATCCTGAATGAAGTTGGCTTTGCCGGTGCGCAGCACGCGCGCAACAATGCCTGCCTCCGGGCGCAGCGGTTCCGAACTTTCCGGCGGACCAAGATATTTACGAATGCCCAGTGTCCCACTGCTGTCAAAAATGGCGATATGCCCCAGATCGGCGGCGCTGAAGCGCATGGCGGCATCCAGCCCCACACTGAGCACAAAATTAAGGTCGAGTGTGTCACTCAGTTCGTTTTCAATCAAACGCAGCAAAGTCAGCTTTTCGACTTCGCGGTTGAGCGCCTGCTGGCTGGTGCGCAGGGCGGTCAGCGTGCGGGTATGGTTGATCGCATAACGAATCGTGCGCTCCAGCAGCGGCACGGTCAGCCCCGCTTTGGTCAGGTAATCCGACGCGCCTGCCTGCATCGCCTGAAAATCAATATCCAGATCTTCGCGCCCGGTCAGCACGATTACCGGGGTCAGAATGCCGCGCGCGCGCATGGAGCGCAGCAGGTCAAGCCCATTCTGCTGCCCCAGCATGTAATCCACAAGACACACATCGTATGCAGCAATTTCAAGGCGGGAGAGCGCGGGGTCCACATGGGTCGCCCACTCGACCGTAAACTGCATCGTGGGAATTTCATTCAACAGGTCACGGGTGAAGATGAAATAATCCTCATCATCATCCACCAGCAGCAAGCGATACTTCTGCATACCCCTCGACCTCTCCCGGTGAATATAACGAGTACAACAACATCAATAGGCCAGTGAGTATCAACCCACCACAATAGAGTATGGCGAGGATGTCCGGCTTGCGCAACCACCTGTCGAACTTGTTACTATTACATTTATGGTAACTCAACCATTTCAAACCAGTACCGGCTGAGCAGTTCCATTTTTTCGATGAAGAGATCGAAACGGGCGGGTTTGGTGATATACGAATTCGCGCCCAGTGCATAGCTGTTGCGGACGTCCTCCGGCTGTTGCGAGGTCGTGAGTACCACCACCGGAAGGTGACACAGCGCCGGGCTGCTGCGGATTTCCTGCAGCGCTTCGCGACCATCCTTGCGGGGCATGTTCAGGTCAAGCAAAATCAACCCTGGCAGCGCCTCGCTCTTCAGATGCGCAAACTTACCGCGGCGGTGCAGGTAGTCAAGCAGTTCTTCGCCATCTTCAACAAAATGCAGGTCGGCGGCAATGCTGCTCTCGCGCAGCGCGGTCTGTGTCAGAAGACGGTCATCTTCGTCATCCTCTGCCATCAGCAATAGAATTGATTGTTTGTGCTGGCTAACCATACTGATCCTCATGGGTTGTGATGTTGTCGCGCTGGTAGGATGATGGTAAAGGTTGCCCCCTGCCCGGCTACGCCTGCTGCGGTAATCTGCCCGTTATGCCGTTCGACAATTTTGCGACAAATTGCCAGCCCGATGCCTGTGCCTTCATATTCACTGCGCCCGTGCAGCCGCTGGAAGACCCCAAAAATGCGCTCGGCATACTTGCTGTCAAAGCCGATGCCATTATCCTGCACCTCAATCCGGTAAGCGGTTGGCGCTGTGTTCACGGTGGCATGTGCAGTGGCGGCATCCTTGACAGGCGAACAACGAATGCTAATCTGTGGCACAACGTCCGGACGATGATATTTTAACGCATTCGCGACAAGATTGAGCATTAACTGGCGCATCTGCGACGCATCGGCTTCGATCACGGGCAGCGCATCCACCGCAACTGTGCCGTGCGTCTGTTCCAGACGCCAGTCCAAATCTTCTAACACGGTTTGCACCACCGCGTTGAGGTCTACCGGGGCGAAGGGCTGTCCCTGTGTCGTTACCCGGCTGAACGCCAGCAGCCCGTTGATCAGTTCATGCATGCGCCCGGCAGCGCTGTGCAGCCGCCCCAGATAATCACGCCCGGTGGCGTCCAGTTGATCCACGTGTTTGTCCACCAGGCGGTCGCTGAATGCCTGAATTTTGCGCAGCGGCTCTTGCAGGTCATGGCTGGCAACATAGGCGAAGTCCTGAAGCTCACGGTTGCTGCGCTGAAGTTCCTGGGTGTAACGCCGCAGCGCCTTTTCCTGCTGGCGTAGTTCGGTGAGATCCTGCACCACCAGCATCCCCGCGTAAATCGCGCCTTTTTCCGTTTTCAACGGATGAATATACGCCTTGAATTCACGATCACTTACCGAACGATCAAAGGTCAGGGTCTCGCCTGCCAGCGCCCGGCGATAATAGGGTTCCAGTTCCTGAATGCTGTCCACTTCCAGCACTTCATGGATGGTCCTGCCTTCCATGCTGGCTCTATCGAACCCGGTTTCCGCCAGCAGGGGTCCCTCTGCCAACAGATAGCGCAGATCAGCATTGAAGATCATCACCGCGGTTTTGGGCAGGTTGCTCGCCAGTGTGCGGTACATTACCTGCTGCGCACGAATTTCCTGTTCGGCAAGCACACGGCTGGTGATATTGCGCACAATGTTGAGTGCCTGCCCTTCGTTGAGCCGCACAACGCGCGCCTCGAACCACTGCCGCGCATCGTTCATCAGCATCGAGTACTCAAAGACCTGCGCCTCGCCCGTATCAACCGCCCGTGCAATGCGCTCACGAAGCAGCGTTTCGTATTCGGGTTCCAGCCCGATATCCTCAACCCGCGCGCCAATCATTTTGTCAGGAGACAGTTTGGTCGGGGCGCCCAGCGGCGTATAAAAATCAATACACACCCCGGCGCGGTCATGCACAAACATCAGGTCGGGGATCGCCTCAAGCAGCGCCCGGTTGCGCTGTTCGCTTGCCAGCAGCGCCTGTTCCGCATGAACGCGCGCGGTGATATTGCGCACGATGTTAAGCATGTGGTCCGCATCCCGCCGCACCATGCGCGATTCGTACCACTGTTTGCCCTCGGGCATGTCCAGCGCATATTCAAACATATGCGGTTCGCCGGTTTCAAGCACCTGATGGATATACGCCAGCACCGCGCTTTCGGTTTCAGCATCCAGCCCAATATCCCGCATGTGTGAGCCGATGACCTGTTCGCGCGGCAGCTTTAGTTCACGACCTGATGGGGCGTTGAAGTCAACACACACGCCGTCATAACGATAGACAAAGATCAGGTCGGGGATCGCCTCAAGCAGGGCGCTGTTGCGGCGTTCGCTTTCCAGCAGGGCACGCTCTGCCTGAACGCGGGCGGTGATGTCGTGCGCCACCACAACCCTGCCGATCACATGCCCCTGTGGGTCTTCCAGCAGCGCAAGTGATTCCAGCAGGCGCAGCAGCTTACCCTCGCGGTTGAAGCGCGTGATCTCGTGCTGCCAGAAATTCATATTCGGCGGCGTATTGGCGACATCGCTGCCCGCCCGCGCCAGATGGTGCAGGGGTTTACCCAGCGCTTCCTGTTCGCTCCAGCCAAAAATACGCTCGGCGGCGCGGTTCCAACTGCGCACCAGATTATCCGTATCAGTGGAGATGATCGCGTCGGAGACATTTTCCAGCACCTGCGCCAGATAGCGCAGTCGTTCTTCGTTGCGCTTGCGTTCGCGGATGTCGCGGACGATACTCTGGACGTACAAGGGTTCGCCGGCATGATCGCGCACCAGTGAGATGTTGATCTCCACCGGAATCGGCGTGCCATCGCGATGACGCAGGGTGCGTTCATAAGGTGGCATACGCTCCCCGGCTGCCAAACGCTGGCGTATCACGGCGCTCTGATCCTCTTCCGCTTCGACAATCAGGTCACGAAATGTCAGCCCGACCATTTCATTCTGCGTATAGCCCAGCAGCGCCGCCGCCTGCGAATTAGCGGCAAGCTGCACACCGTCCAGCGTCATGATCGAAATTGCATCGTTGGTTTGCTCAAACAGCGAACGGTAGCGAATCTGGCTGACCTGCTGTTCGGACTCGAAGCGCTTGCGTTCGCTGATATCCTGGACGACACAGGCGTACCCATACACCTGCCGCTCATCACACAGCACGGACAGCGAAACCAGCACCGGCAGATTGCTGCCATCCTTCTTGACGAACACAGCTTCCATGTCGCGCAGCAGCGTGCCCGAACTGCCCGGCTGATTCGGGCTTTCATCCAGCGCTACCGGCTGCATCCACAGCAGCGACAGCGGCTTGCCAGCCAGCTCTTCCTCGCTGTACCCCAGGGTGTGCGTCACCGCGCGGTTGACACTCTGGATAATCTGCCCCCTGGGCGCAAGAATGAACAGCATTTGCGGCAGCGAGCGAATGATATTGTCCAGATAGGTGCGCGAGACCGACGAGGCTTGCAGGGCGCGCAGCGTTTCTTCCAGCCGATTTTCGCTCTGCTGGGAACGGCGCAGCGCAGTGTTGAGGATCGACTGCGCCAGGATCAGCACGCCGATTATCATAATGAAGGTGACATTTTGCAGCCCCCACTGCACCAGCGGGGCGCCCTGCGAAATCGCGGGGGGAATGATGCCGCTTTCACTGAGCAGCACGAGGGACAGCGTGGTGGCGCTGATCAACACGACCAGCAGCCCGGCAACCCGCACCCCCAGCAGCACCCCGCCGAGCATAACCAGCAGGAAGTAGACATTGCCCAGCGGACCGGCAGTGCCGCCAAAACGCAGGCTGGCGAACACCAGCACCCCCCACGACACCACCAGCAGCAGGCTGGCGCTGAACAGGAACCAGCCGCGTTCCAGCAGCAGCAGACACACGATGCTCAGCAGAATGCCGCTGCCTGTCGCAATCAGCACGACAGCGCGTTCCGGGCTGCCCAGCGCAGTCAGCGTATAGGAGACATCCCCAACGATATTCAGGTAAATAAACGCCCGCAGCAGCGTTTGCATCCGTGCAAGCGTTTGCGGGTCATCCAGCGCAGGAGGGCGAAAGAACTGCACCAGGCGCGCCAGAGGGTTATTGGCAGAGGTCATTGCGGTTAATCAATTCCTCAACTCCAGGCAGCCAGGCTGCGGCGCCGTTGAGCATGAGTTCAGATGGCTTGGTCACTGGGTTCCTATTGTAATCTATCTTTAGATTGTGACGCCATACACTTGGATGATTCTGCATAAATTTTAACAGAATCTTACAAAATCTGTGCAATGACCGCCTCAAGGCTCAGCACCTTTCCGGTTTCCAGCAGCGCCTCGCGTTCTGCATCGGGCAGTCCTGCGCTGCGCTGTTTGATGACTGCCTCGACCATGCCGCGCCGCCATGCAAGCGTTGCGGGGTGGTGCAGCACCAGCCCAAACCATTGCAGCGCAGTTTGCGGATCGCTTTCCAGTTCGGCAATACCGGCTAGCGCATTCATCAGCGTCGGCAGCGCTTCGATTTCATGTGCAATTTCCAGCGCCTCGCGGTAATCGTTCGCTGCTTCGGCAGTGTTGCCCTGCGCCAGCTTCAGATCGCCCAGATTGACGAGCGTATTCGCCGCCCCTTGACGATTATTGATCGCCCGCGCCAGTTCCAGCCCTTCCTCAAAGTGCTGCTGCGCGGCAGCAAAGTCGCTGCTTTCCAGGGCAGCGATGCCCAGATTGTCCAGAATCAGCGCGATCAGGCGGCGCTCCCCGATTTCGCGGCAGATGGTCAGGCTTTCCTCAAAGTAGCCTTTCGCCTTTGCCATAGCGCCCATTGAGGCGGATACACCGCCCAGATTCAGCAGGATTGCCGCCGACTTGCGCCGGTCCCCGGAGGCGCGCACCACATCCAGCACCTGTTCAAAGCGTGCCAGCGCCCCACTGAGGTCATCCTGGCCATAGGCGACCAGTCCCAGGTTATTGATCGCGGCAACCCGTTCCAGCGGTTCGCCGGATGCTTCGGCATGGGTCAGACTTTCCTCAAAGTAACGCCGTGCTGCGTCAAAATCGCCCTGTTCGTGGCGCACCATACCCAGCCGGTTCAGCGCACGGGCGATACCCCTGGCGTCATTAAGCGCCCGCGCTGTTGTCAGGCTCTCTGCGGCGTAATCGTCCGCATCGGCATATTCGCCCTGACGCTCGGCAACCTCCGCCAGCAGCCCCAGCGCCGTCATCAAGCCTTCAGCCGCTTTTTCGGCACGGTACAGCCGCAGCGCGCCGCTGAGCCGCACTTCCGCCTCTACATATTCCCCACGATATTGCAGCGCCGTGCCTAACTGCGTCAGCAGGTCCGCGCGCAGCAGGCGCGTGCGCGGGCTGTCTTCCGCCTCGCTCAGCAGTTCCAGCGCGCGTTCAAAACAGACCAGCGCCTCATCATAGACGCTGGTGCGCAGTGCCAGTTCGCCTGCCCGCCGCGCATAAGTGAACTCTTTCACCGCGTCCCCGGCGGCGCGCCAGTGCTGCATCAGAATCGCCGCCTGGTCATCGTTATCGGGATAAACCGCTTCAATCGTCTGGGCAATCTCGCGGTGGTAAGCCGGCAGCGCCGAGGGCGCAATTTGCGCCAGGGCTTCCTGCCGCAGCTTGTCATGTGTGAACTGCCAGCGCCCATCCTGGATTTCCAGTACGGCGCAGTTGGCGCAGACCGTCAGCCACGAGTCCAGGTTGACACTGCCGCGCACCTGTTCCAGCACCTGCAAAGCCGGCTCACGTCCGACCACCGCCGCAAGGTGCAGCAGCCGCCGGTATTCGGGCGGGACCTGCTCAAGGCGGCGCTGAATAACGGCACGTACACCGCCGGTCACGACATGCTCCGGCAGGGTAATGCGCCCGATGTCTTCCAGCCGCCCCGCCTCCTCTGCCAGCGCACGCACCACTTCCACGAGGAAGAAAGCGTTGCCCTCGGTTTCGCGCTGGAGCAGGTCGAGCAAGTCCTGCTGCCGTCCTGCCGAGCCGAGCATCGATTCGCTGAGCGCGGTGATGCTGTCCTTCGACAGGCGTTCCAGCCGCATCAGCGTCATCTCCGGCAGCTCATCTGGCAGGTCGGGTTTGTCTTCCTGGCGATAGCTGCCAATAATCAGCAGCGGCATGCGCGTCACCACTTCGTTGAGTGCCCGCAGGACGACAAGGCTCTCTTCCGCCCACTGCAAATCCTCAACCAGCAGCGCCATCGGCTGAGTCTGGCGTTGGAACAGGGTGGTGATCGCCCCGACCAACCGCTGCTGATAGTCGTTAGAGTCAATCAGCGGCGCGTCGGGAATGTCACGTTCCAGCAGCCCGGCGATATCGGGCACAAGGTCCTTCAGGATACTGGCGTCCAGATCGCTGATGTCGGCATTCAGCAGCAGGCGGCGCAGCGGTTCACGCCAGACCTGATAGGGCACACCACCGCCCGCCACCCCGCGTCCGCGCAGCACCAACACCCCCTGCACCAGCGCGCGGATGCGCAGTTCTTCCAGCAGGCGACTTTTGCCGATCCCGTTTTCCCCGGCGATCAACCATGTGCTGCCCTGCCCTTCAAATGCCGTTTGCAGCGCAAGCGTTAACCGCCGCAGTTCGGTTTCGCGCCCGACAAACCGCGCCGCTTGCAAGAAACTCTCACGGATTGCCGCGCTCTCTTCCGGCACAGGTCGATCCAGTGCCAGGCACAAATCCCGTATCACCTCGTCGGCGGACTGGTAGCGCTCGGCAGGGTCTTTACGCATCAGCCGCGCGACAATCTGTGCCACCGGCGAGAGTTCAGCCATTGTGCCGTCCTCCGGCACGGCACCATCCTCGCCCTCAATATCCAGCGGCGTGGTGAAGGTGATGTCAATTGCAGAGAGCTTGCCTTCGAGCATCTCGGTGCGGTCCGCAGCCGGTGGCGTAACTTTTTGGGGGGTGCTGCCGGACGCCTCACCGGGGCGTGTTTCATCGTCCGGTTCAGCCTCGAGTGCCTCCAGCGGCAGCGGTTTGCCTTTGATAATCGTGCGGATATTGTCTTCATCCGCTGCGCGCGGCAGCACCCCCGGTTCAGTGCCGATCATCGTGGGCATATCGGCGGCAGCGTCCGGCGCAGGGGGCAGGGTATCGCGCGTTAACGCCTCCTGCAATCGCAGCAGGTTGGGAGAACCGGAAAGGATGTCATAAATCAGCCGGTTCATGTCTTCGAGATGGAAAGGATGCCCGCCACAGATGATTTCATAGAGCATGACACCAACGGCGTAGAGGTCGGCAGAACGGGTGGGGCGCTGCCCGCTGAGCACTTCCGGCGCCATATACCCCAGCGTGCCAACAATTTCCTCGTCAGCATCTTCGCGATCCCACGCCGTCGCCAGCCCAAAGTCAAGCACACGCACCTGCTCGCCGGCGACCAGCACATTGCCCGGTTTCAGGTCCCGGTGGACAATACCGCGCCGGTGCAGATAGGACAGCGCCTGCAGCATTTCCAGCACACGCGCCATCCGTCCGCTGAGGGGTTCTTCGAGCACCGCTTCGCTGATGGGCAATGCATTCGCCAGAAAGTCCATTGTGAAGTAGGGCTGGCGCAGTTCATCAAACCCGTAATCCAGCACGCTGATGATATTGGGATGGCGCAGCGACGCCAGCGTGCGAAACTCCTGCGCAAGGCTGATGCGCTGGGCATCGGTGGTTTCACCGCTGGTATACGCGACCCCACCACCATGCGAACCGATCGTCAGGTCATCCGCAGACACCAACACCTGCTTGAGCGCAACCGTCTGGTTGGTCAGGCGATCCGTGACCCGGAACACCACCCCCATCCCGCCGCGCCCTAATTCCGTTTGTACCCGATAGCGCCGATTAATCTGCGGCGTCGCTGCCTGTGCCTGCTGCTGTTGCATGGTGATTTGCCTGCCCCTCTAAAGTAGTTCTTCACAATTCTAACGCAATATCGCAGTTTGTGACGCCTCGAACTGCTGCATCCAAACGAGTTTCAAACCTCTTTGAGGGTAACAATTCCCTGCTAATAGCACCGGGTGGTGCCCGTCAAAATCAGGTCAATCTTGTGAAAATCTTCATAATTCTTACGCTTGCAAAGTATGTGAAGAACGTACAAAGACGCAAGGTTCAATTTTGGTTTCACCAATGCAAATTATGAATTTCTATGAATTTTGAGTTGTCGCTGCATTAAGCGCTTCAGTATTGCCAGATGTACTATTCCGCCAGTATTTATGCAATTGTGAGGGTGCGTGCATAGCGGCGTTAATGTGCTGCAAGGTGTACGCGGCATAATGTTGATTGTGCCTGATTCTGCATCAGGCAATTTTCCTTATTCGGGGTTTACTTTCTTAAACCTGTTTAACATGCAATACCACCGCTTGGAAGGTACGTAGAGGAGGATGTGGGTATGCAACGATACCTGAGAAAGTTTGCTGGTGGGCGCTTGCTGGTGCCGCTGCTGCTCGTCGTTCTGGCGGGCATTTTGAGTTTCAGCGGACTGCCACGCACGAACGCCCAGGAAGCCCCGGCATCCAACGCCTGTGCAGTAACGGCAGAACTGCTGGATGGACAGGGGCGCTATTCACTGACCGGACTGGGGCGCTACTCGCTCACCGGACTGGGGCGTTACTCGCTCACCGGGCTGGGGCGTTACTCGCTCACCGGGCTGTCGGGCTTCACTGAAGAACAGGTGCAAGCGCTGATTAACGAAATCGAGGCGAACGGCATTGATCCCGCATGGATCCAGGACCCCCTGAACCAGATTAATCCGGGGGTGGGTTTTGGGACGACGCAAGTTGCCCTGCTGATCGTTGACGACTTTGACCGTGTGGACCCAAATGTGCCCTCACACGGCGAAGAAGTGCGCGGCGTGCTGGAAAGCCTGCTGGCGCAGCTCCCCGGCGGCTTGCAGATTGACCTGTTCGACGTCAATATTGCCAGCGGCGCAAACTACCGTGTGGACGCCATCACCGACACGATCCGCACGACGATTGATGCGCTTGAAACACAGGGTTATGAACGCTTTATTCTGAACCTGAGCTGGGGAATTGTGCCCTGCTCTGACCCGGCAACCGGCTGGAACTTTGACGAGTTTATTCAAGATCGTCGCCAGTCTGCTGAACCGCAGCCGATCATCCCCGAAGTCTGTCTGCTTCACAGTGACGACGATGACATTTACGCCGTGTTCAGCTATGAGAACCTGAACAACGACCCGGTCACCATTCCGGTCGGCGAAAATAACTTCGTCACGGAAGACGAGTACTATGACGAAGGGGGTGAATACGAGGATACTGAAGGAACATACGGCGGATATGATGAGGATGATGACGATTATGGGCAGCCGGAAATATTCCAGCCCGGCGTCAATCCCTTCGCCTTCAAAGTCGAGCTGTACTACGGTGGCATCACATGGACCGTGGTCGGACCGGATGGCGAAGCACGCAGCGCCACTGCCAATTACGATACCCCGGACTGCGATGAGGATCTGATTCCGTATTACCCTGAGGAAAGGGTTAGCCCGGTGCTGGAATGTGTGCGCGATAATGGCGACAACACATTCACGGCGTTCTGGGGCTACAACAACCGGAATGATTACCCGGTTTTGATCAATGTGGGTGGCAACAACCGCTTCTCCCCCCACCCGCAGGACCTTGGGCAACCACAGTTGTTCCTGCCCGGGCGGCAAGCGTATGTTTTCGAGACGACCTTCTCTGGCAACGAGAGCGGGAATGCCAACCTCGTATGGACGCTAAAAACCCCCGGCTTCAGCTCTGGCAGCACCTCTACCGCCGGGCAGGGTGCCGCCAGCATTGAGTGTAATTCGCTGGCAGACCAGACCGGCAGCCAGTACAGTCTGCTGCAATATCTGGTCGAAGTGCTGGGCATGGATCTGGATGATGCGCTGGCGTTTATGGCGAACCTGCTGACTGGCTCGCAGTATAACGCCGAGCACGATGACTCCGGCGCACCGTCGCTGGGCGGTCTGCGCGAACTGTTCCAGCAATACCTGGTGCGCAGCGCCAGCAGCAGCGAGGATTTCGGCTTCTTTGTCATTGCGTCGTCGGGCAACTTCGGCGACCTATTGCAGGAGCCGCTTGCGCCCGCCCGCTGGCCCGAAACCATCGCCAGCAGCGCCCTGTTGGGCACCAATGGGCTGTGGCCCTTCTCACAGGCAGGCAATATCGCGACCCCCGGTGCATGGTACTACCTGTTCCTGACCGGCGGCAACGATCCCGACTTCTATGTCGCCGGGACCTCGTTCTCCGCGCCCGGTCTGAGCCTGATCGCCGCGCTGTGGATGACCTACGAAGACGAAGAGGTCTGCAACTTCCACCCGGACATCCCGCCGCTGCGTAACCCCGGCGAACTGGGCAACCGCGACTTCACCGAGCTGGACTGCGAAATCCCGCTTAACGGCACGCTGAGCGTCTTCAAGTTTGAAGACAAGAATATCAATGGCGTGTTTGACGGGCGTGATCGTGGGCTGGCAGACTGGCAGTTCACCGTCGCGTTTGGCGATGGCAGTGTGCTGCCCGCGCCGCTGGTGACGCTCGGCGATGGCAGTGTGCGCATTGTCCTGCCCGCAGGCGATTACACCGTCTGCGAAATCCCGCAGGATGGCTGGCTGCCCACCAATGGCGAACTTTGCCAGGACGTGACCGTTTATGCTAACGAAACATCTGCGCTGAACTTCGCCAATTACCGCGCAGGCAGCGTGCGTGTCACCAAGTACGATGACATCAACGCCAACGGCAGCCGCCAGAGCGGCGAACCGGCGCTGATCGGGTGGACGTTCACGCTGAGCAACAACAACGGCTACAGTGAGACCCTGACCACTGGCAGCAACGGGCGGGTGGACTTCACCAACCTTGTGCCGGGCACGTACCAACTGTGCGAAACCGTGCGCGAAGGCTGGGTGCCGGTCAGCGGCAGTGAATGCCAGACAGTCACCGTCACCAGCAATCAGCGCACCAGCGTGAACGTGTTCAACACGCCGCGCGAAGAACGTGACCTGGGCGAAACCCGGCAGTGCGTTTCGTTCGATGGCTTCAGCGCGAACCAGTTGGTCGAAGGCAGCTTCCTGAACGGGCTGGTGCAGGTCAGCACGAGCAACGGGCAGACGATCTTTGTCGCCGCAGGACAGTCGCCGTTCGGCTGGCAGGCAACACCGAATAACTACACGGATGTCGGCGGCGGCTTGATTGACCGCACGCGCGTCCACGATTACAGCTTCAGCTTCCCGTCCAGCATTGTCGTCACGGGTTTCAGCGTGCGCGTGTGGGACTGGGGTGACTATAACCCGGCGCGCGCTACCGAATGGGGCGTGCAGTTGGTTGGCGCGGGCACAGGCGTGGGTCCGGCGGATGGCATGGTCTTCAGCACCACCGCCAACGGCACACTGCCCGCTGCGATTGGCAACGCCAGCAACGCGCCTTACGGACAGCCCGGCAATCGCCAGTACGCGGTCTTCGGCGCGGAACTGACCGGCGCGGAACTGAACTTCAGCCAGAACGGGAACGCCAATTACAACGCCAGCAACGTGGGCGCAGTGACCGGCGCAACCAGCGCAGACCCGCACATCGGTCTGACTGACCTGTGCATCACCTACCGTGAGCGCTACGGCAACCTGACCGTCACAAAGGACGTGACCGGACAGTTCGCGCCGGACGATGTCGAGTTCGAAATCTGCCTCAGCGGTCCGCAGGGCGTGGTCATTGATCCGCAGTGCGTCATGCTGGCAGACGGCGAAAGCTACACCTGGGACGACCTTCCCGCAGGTCAGTACACCGTCAGCGAAACCGATCCGCAGCCTGCTGCTGACTGGAACGTGACCGGTGAAGGCAGCTATATGGTCACGGCTGATGAAAATACTGCCGTGACGGTCACCAACGACTACACCAACCTGTGCCCCAGCGGCGGCGACGCCAAGAATGATCTGCGCATCGTCGGCGGCATCCAGTACGACCCGAACACGGGCATCGCCACCGCAGTGGTTGAAAACCGTTCTGAGTACTGCTCATACGATGTCGGCATCGCTTCCTACGAGAAGTACGATAACAACCTTTCCACCCAGGTGTTGTATGCCTCGAACAGCGAGTTAGCGCTTGAACCGGGCGAATCTGTGCAATTGACAGTCCAGGTGCCGAGCTGCGCGGCGCAGATTGATGTGTTCTTTGACGCCAGCCACCTGTACCCGCTGTACACCAGCGACCAGGCGGCGGCAAATCAGGCACCGCTAATACTGCCAGCGTTCAACACCAACCTGTACGGCGCGCTGGGCAATGTCTATGGGCAGCGGCTGCTGGGCGCGAAGCACGTCAACGGCACGCTGTGGTGTAACCTTGAACCCGGCGAATGCAGCATCGGCGCGATGACCGTCAGCGGTTTGCCGGCGAACGGCGAACTGAGCGGCGTGGTCAACGTGCAGGCGACCTTTGCCAACAACAACAACCCGTCGCAGGTGATCTTCACCCTGACGGGACCGCAGAACCAGAACTGGACGGAAAACCACAGCCCGTACTACTTCCTGGGCGACAGCAACGGCGGACAGCCCAACGGCTGGAACACCGACAGCTATCCGGAAGGCAGCTACACGCTGGTGGTACAGTCGTTCCAGGAAGGTCGTCTGTGCGATACCCAGACGTTCCACCTGACGATTGACCGTACACCCGATCCTGAACTCGAAGTGACCAGCGAATGCCGCGAAGGCGTTGGCGCAGTCTTCACCGTGACCAACAACGGCGGCGGCATGCAAAGCGCTGAACCTGTCTACGTCAACGGTGTGATGGTGGACACAGTCCAACTGAGCGCCAATGGCAGCCAGGAATACATCGGCGGTTATGGCACCGCGACCATCCAGATCGGCACACAGGGGCAAATCTTCGCTGAAACCTGTGACGCGCCGGTAGGCACACTAAGGGTCACCAAGGATGTGGTCGGCGAAGAAGCGCCGCAGGACGCCACGTTCACCATCTGCGTGAGTGGTCCCTCGTTCGAGGCGACGGTCTGTGAAGACTATACCGATGGGCA
>DAOTWP010000112.1:0-3908 GCA_034435675.1 Anaerolineae bacterium | reverse complement strand
GCCTCTACTCGCGTTAGTCCACTTAGTCCACACCCCTTGGGGTGGACTAAGTGGACTAGCGAGGGGTCGGTGGTGGCAAGGGGAGCAGGGAGAAAAATGCCCAACCGCAGGCAAGCACGCCGGCACGCCGGCACGCCGGGTCACAGCGGGAATGCCATGCCGGGACAGCGCCAGCCGCCACGCCAGAACCGGACTTAGCCGTGTGCGGCGTATACGCTGTATGGGGTGTCTACCCGTAAACCCGGACAAGGGGATTATGCTCGTTAAGAAAATAATCGGGTTACCGCTGGTAAGGTTGAAGCATGCTTCGCCCCTACGGAAAACGGTGTTCGATTAACTGCCTGAATTGCATACTCCCCTTGTTGAGGAAGATCGCTTTACGGTAAGGTTCTTAATCGTTAACCTGCATCAAGCGGGCGTGCAAACGGGCGTGGATGCCCTGCACAAACAGCGTCACAAGCTGGCGGAAGCTCTCGTCACGATCCAGCGCCATGCCAAAACCCCCGCCAATTTCCAGCGCCACAAAGCCATGCAGCAGGCTGCGCAGCCCGCGCACCACATGCAGCGTGTCCTCTTCGCCAAAGCCATAGGGCGCAAGCACTGCCAGCACCACATCCAGCAAATCGCGCCCGGCGGCGGCGAGTTCGGCTTCATTGGCGGCAGCGGCGCGCAGGGTCGCCGGGTAGACGCCGGGATGCGCATGGGCAAAGGCGCGGTAAGCATGTGCCAGGCTGATCAGCGCGTCATCCCCGGCTCTGCCTGTTACGGCGCGGCGCAGGTCGTCCGCAAGCTGGCGCACACCCCACAACGCCAGCCCGTAGCGCAGTCCCGGCAGCCCGGTCACGTGGTTGTAGAGCGACGGAATGCGGATGCCTAGCTGATCGGCAATGCTCGCCAGCGTCACCGCCTCAAGCCCGTTGGCGTCTGCCAGCGCAATGCTGACTTCCAGAACGCGCTGGTAATCAATACGCTTTCTGGGCGGCATTGTCCTCAAGTCCCCGCTGGCGTTTTGCCTCGGCAATTGCGCGTTCCATCTGCGCGACAGGCTGCTCCAGCACCGCGCCATGCCCCACCGCCAGCCGCGACGGCTGCAACCGGAGCAGCGCTTCGGCACTGCGAATGGCGGTGGGCTTGTGCCAGGTCGCCAGCGCCGGGAAGGGGAACAGCAGCCGGAACACGCCGCCGGTGGAAATGCCCGCCTTCGTGCTGTAGGCATCCCCGGCAAGCAGCGTGCCGTCGCGGTGGTCATAGAAGGCGACATGACCGGGCGTGTGCCCCGGCGTGGCAAGCACTTCCAGCGAGCCGATGCGTTCGCCCGCTGCCAGCAGGTGCGTTGGCGTGGTGCTGACGCGCGGATACCCGCCGCGCAGCGGGGTCTGGGCTTCGTCGGGGTCAAGGCGCATGTCGCCAGTCAGGAAGCGGGCATCGCGTGCCGAGATCATCACCGGCACGTCGGGCAGCAGCGCGTGCAGCGCGTCCACCGAGCCGACATGATCCACATGGGCGTGGGTCAGCAGCATGCGGCGGATTGGCGCGCCGAGTTCCTCCGCTGCGCGCAGGATCGCCTTTGCCGAGCCGCCCATGCCCGTGTCCACCAGGGTGAAGCCGTCCGCCTCGCGCACGAGGAAGCAGTTAAATGCCGTGAAGCGGGTCAGTTGAACCAGATAGTCGCCGTGTGTTGTGATCCGCATGGTAGCCCTCACTTTAAACTAATGTATTTAGACAATAAACTAATTACTTTAGTTTGTCAAGTGGGTTGGCAGAAGCTGCTGCGTCAGCGGCGCGCAGCCGGGCGGTGTGCAACCGGGCGGTGTGCAACCGCCTGCAAAACGCATTGCACCGCACAGGCGCGCAGGGGGCAGCAGCCGCTATAACGTGACGTGAGCAGTGGCGTTAATCCTCAAAAATCTCAACCAGTGGCAAGGCAAACCCTGGCAGCCGGTCATCGCCATAAAGCGTGCCCGCACGATCCACAACCAGCACCGGCTTAGCGGGCGCATAAACCTCGACGCGCTGGCTTAATGGATTGACCACCCACACCAGCGTCCCGGCAAGCAGGTAGTTGGATATTTTGCGCCGCAGCACCGCATGCTCCTCGGCGTTGTTGGGATTGGAGATGACCTCGATTGCCAGATCGGGCGCAACCGGGTTATAGCCTGGTAGGTCCATCTCAGGATGGCGTGCATAACTGATGAAGGCGACATCAGGAACGTAGCGCTCACCCATGACGATGTAACCACCATCTGCCCCGGTCGCAATGCCTAACTTATGGACCCGCAGGAAGATGTTCAGCGCCGTCAAAAACAACCCGGCAATCCGCGATGCACGCATGTTAGACGGCACTTCAATCACCTCTCCGCCAACAAGCTCAAACCGCCGTTCTGCATTTTCTGGCAGATGGATAAATTCATCAAATTCCAGCGGTGTGTAACGCTGAATCAAACTGACCATGACACGCTGCCTTCGCTATCCGACCCGCCATGAGGACTAAAAACACAAGCTGAATTCCACCTTCCGGCTTGCCCGGCGACAGCCGAACTTGTTCGGGAGGACTCGCCCCGCCGCCGAATAGGTTCTTACCAGCATTATACCCCAACTCGGCAGCATACTACTTCGCCTTCGGGAAGCAATCGCGCACGGGGACGCTGAAGCCCGGCAGCACTATACAACGGCGTGTCTGCGTGCGCGCCCGCCGCCCCGCAGGGTGTATTTGTGGCGCAGATGCCCTATGACCCGGCGCGGTTGAACCCGGTTTCCGGCTTCTCGAACGTGCCGCCGGTTTGCAGCAGGCAGATCTGCTGGCGCAGGTAGCGCTCCGTTGATGCCGTCCAGTAGGGCGCGACACGCCACGTATACACCCCCGCCTGGTTGGGCAGGCGATCCAGTTGAATCGTCGCCGTGCCGCTTTCGCTGTCGAACGGTGTGCGGAAGCCCGACGGCGAAATCACGATCACGGTATAGACCGTTGCCCCTTGCAGCGTGGGATAGGTGACGACGATTTCCTGATCGCCCGCCATGAAGTTGCCCGACTGCGTGAAGCCGCCGACCCACTGGTCGCAGACCTCGCTGGACAGGTTGAAGCCTTCGGGCACGCGCCCGTTGCGGTCACGCGGCAGAATGCGCCCGGTGGGCGGAATGCTGTTGAACGCCAGGCTGGTGCGCACCAGCCGCGCATAGACCCAGCCGGTGCGGTCGCCGAAGATGATTTCGAGCCACTGGCGACCATCCCAGCGCGAGACGAAATCGCCCGCGCGCCCGACGACGACCACCGACGCATTCAGCGCCAGCACGCCGATGCTGTCATAGGCGAAATCCGGTCCCACGCGCACGAAGGTGTTATCCACCGTGATTAAGCCATAGATCGTGTCGGTAGCACGCCCGTCGCCTTCATCCTCCTGCGCCAGCGCCGCGCCGGATAACCCCAGCAGCGCCAGCAGCAGCAGCCCCATGCAGAACAGTTTCCGCCCCATGATTGCGCACTCCCCGCTGAAAAACTCAGCGCCAGCCCGTCCTCTTGAATACGAATTACCCCCATGATACGTCAAAATGCCGGGCTGCGGGGCAGGCAGCGCGGGGCAGTTGGCAGAGCGTAGGGCAAACGTTGTCTCGATGCGCAGGGGGCAGCCACGCGCTGAGAACAGTTGTGCGGCAGCGCAGCCGGGGCGGATCTCAGACCCGCGCCCTACGGAAACCAATCCTGCGAGATTTCTGTGGTTGCAATAAGTACAGGTAAATTGATACTGTCAGATGTAGGGGCAGGTCTCAGACCCGCGCCCTACGGAAAGTAATCCTGCGAGAGTTCTGTGGTTGTACTTATGGAAAAATCAATCAGATTGCCAACAAATGGGATTGATCCCATTGTTCATAACGATGCGAGGCTGTCTGAAAACCCTGCCACCGTTGCGTAG
>DAOTWP010000111.1:0-1715 GCA_034435675.1 Anaerolineae bacterium | reverse complement strand
CCCCCTCGACGCCAGTCATGCCCACTGGCAGCAGGCTGGCCCCGCCGGTTTGCAGCTTGCGCACCGCCCCGGCATCCACGCGCACCACGCCGTGCGGCTTGTCCATCAGCAGCCAGCGCTTGCGGCTTTCCAACTGCGACGCTACCGCCTCGATGCGGGTGCCGACTGCATCGCCATTGACGATGCGCGCCAGCACGTTGGGTTCGCGCCCTGCCGCGATCACCGTCGGGATTCCGCTGCGGCTGGCGAGGCGCGCGGCCTGCAATTTCGTGACCATGCCGCCGGTTCCGAGTGTGGTTCCTACGCCCCCGGCAATCGTCATGGTGCTGTCGTCGATGCGCTCCAACTGCGCGATCAGGCTGGCGTTGGGGCTGCGGCGCGGGTCATCGGTAAACAGGCCGGGCTGGTCGGTCAGGATGATGAGCAGGTGGGCTTCCACCAGATTCGCCACCAGCGCCGAGAGGTTGTCGTTATCCCCCACACGGATTTCTTCCGTTGCGGTGGTGTCGTTCTCGTTGATAATGGGAATAATGCGCCGGTCAATGAGGGTCAGCAGCGTGTCGCGCGCGTTGAGATAGCGCATCCGGTGGTCGAGGTCGCCGCGTGTGAGCAGCACCTGCCCGACGACGATCTCGAAAATATCGAACAATTCGCTGTAGACGTGCATCAGCCGGCCCTGACCGACGGCACTGAGCATCTGCTTGGCCGGAACGGATTTTTCCAGGTCCGGGAAGTTGAGCCGTTCGCGCCCGGCGGCCTGCGCGCCGGACGAGACGATCACGATGTCGTGCCCCTGCTGGTGCAGATGCGCCGCCTGCTGGACAATTTCCAGCATTTTCTGGCGGTTAAGCCGGGGCGTGCCGTTGGTCAGGACACTGGTTCCGAGTTTGACGACGATCCGTTGTTTCATAGTGGTGTATGGATGTGTGCATTTCCCCAATTCGCCCGGCAATTGTAAACTGAGATGGTAACAAGGGGTAGGGAGTATCTCATGTCGGATGAACGCTTAACACGCGCCCGTGTCGCGCTGGAAGGGCTGTCTGTCGGCGATGCGTTTGGTGGTTTCTTTGAGTTCAATTCGGCATTGATCCGCCTGATCGAATCGCGTGATCTGCCCTCTGCGCCCTGGCATTTCACTGACGATACCAATATGGCTCTGTCGATTTACGTGATACTCCTCAAATATGGTGAAATTCGGCAGGATGAACTGGCTGCAAGTTTTGCTGAACATTTTGACCGGACACGGGGCTATGGCATGGGAGCAAGAGCCGTAATGGTACGAATGCGGAAAGGGCAGCATTGGCGCGAGGTTTCTGCCCAGATGTTTGAAGGTGGCTCCTATGGCAACGGCGCAGCCATGCGGGTGGCCCCACTGGGAGCATATTTTGCCGATGATCTGAATCGGGTGGCTGAACAGGCTGCGTTATCCGCCGAGATTACCCACGCCCATGAGGAAGGCATTGCCGGGGCAGCAGCGGTAGCACTGGCGGCGGCCTATGCTTGGCAGATGCGCGGCCAGCGCCCAGACCGCCGGACGTTTCTGGACGCGATTTTGTCGCATCTGCCCAACAGCGAAGTCAAAAGTGTCCTCCGCCGGGCGCGCGATTTACGGCAAGATACTTCTGTTGTACATGCCGCGCAGATGCTTGGCAACGGCTACCGCGTGACCGCGCAGGATACTGTGCCGCTTGTGCTGTGGTGCGCGGGTGAGTATC
>DAOTWP010000110.1:0-9288 GCA_034435675.1 Anaerolineae bacterium | reverse complement strand
CTGAACTTCATGAGCTGGGTCAGGTCGCTGGTTGAGTTCGGCGCGGCGTGGCAGCCACCCGTGCGCCCGCTGACCGAAGCGTATCGACCATACTACCCGGCGGCGATCTGGCAGCAGCAGGCGGCACTGTCACCCTGAACAGTGGGCGGCACCCGTTGTGCGTGCTGGCGAGTCATGGCAGCAGGGCACGCACTCCTTTTTTTGCGCGCTGGAGCGAACATGTGTGCGCTTGTGGGACATCTGTGCTATCCTGAAACGAAACCCCAAGCGATCAGGAGGACACAATCATGCGGCACTTTCTTTACCGCATCCAGCCCACGCGCGTGGACATGCTGGTGCAGAGCACACCGGAAGAAGACACGATTGTTGAACAGCACTTCGGCTACTTGCAGGACTTGACCCGGCAGGGCGTGGTGCTGCACGCCGGGCGCACGCTGATCACGGGCGAGGCGTCGTTCGGCATCATCATTTTTGTCGCCGAGGATGAAGCCGCCGCCCGTGCCCTGGTGCACAATGACCCCGCCGTCAGGCAGGGTGTCATGCGCGCGGAACTGTTCCCGTACCGGGTGGCGCTGCTGGCGGACGACTGGCACACAGCGACCTCCTGAGGTTGCCAGCGCAGGTTTGGCACGCGGGATGCAGCAGGTTCACCAGCACTGGGGCACAAACGCAATGAACCACCGCCCTGCCAGATCAAACGGCAGCAGGGCGTCAATTTGAAGTCTGTTCATCACTTTATCCAGCTAAGGAGGCGTTACATATGGATCTCGGTGTATTTTCGGTCAGCCTGGCGGTCAAGGATCTGGCGGCGTCGCGCGCGTTTTACGAGAAGCTGGGCTTCAGCGTGATTGACGGCAAGGCAGAGGAGAACTGGCTGATCCTGAAAAACGGCGATGCCAAGATTGGGCTGTTTCAGGGCATGTTCGATCACAACATCCTGACCTTCAACCCAACCGACGCACGCGGCATTCAAAAGCAGCTTAAGGCGCAGGGGCTGACAATTATGCTCGAAGCGGACGAAAGCAGCACCGGTCCGGCGCACCTGACGCTGGTTGATCCGGACGGCAACCCGATCCTGATTGACCAGCACGTGTAGGGTTTTCTGCCGCCGGACCGCCCATGGGAGCGCTGCGGGGGGGGGGCGAAACATGCTTCGCCCCACAACCCCGCACAGCCTTGCGGCGCAGCCTCGTGGCGCAGCCTCGTGCCGGCAACGCTGCGGGCGCTGCGCTCAGGACATTTGCGCGCCGGACTGCGGTTTCAACGAAGCAGGCGTGACAGGCGCGGTCTTGATCGGTTTCATGCCGAAGATGAAGCGGGTGAGGTTGGTGAGCTTGACCAGTTCACATAACGCGGCAGTCAGCACGAAGGACACAACCAGCACAATGCCAAATTTGAGCCATAGGTTCATGTCCCATTGCACGACGAAGTAGCCCAGCAGGACGATTACAGTCTGGTGCAGGATGTAGTACGGATAGGCAATGTCGCTGGCATAACGCAGAAAACGCGACTCATGATTGAGGAAGCGGCGTCCCAAGCCTAGCAGCGCGACCAGCCAGAACCACATCGTGAAGACCCACAGCATGCTGGAGAGCGCTGTCAGCAGTTGATTGGCGCTATCACTGTCCGTGGTTATCTGCACAACTCCCAGTTCGGTGACGATGAAGAAGAGCGACAGAGCCGTACCCAGAACCAGTGCCAGCCTCCAGATGCGGTCAACAACCGGGAGGATGCGCGCTTCGGCGACGAGCAGGTAGCCGAGCACAAACACGTAGAGCAGCAGCACGAAATGCGCCCAATCACCGAGGATGTTGTTGCTGTGCGGAAATGCCGGCACCAACAGCGTGTGGATGATCACAACGGGCAGCGGCAGCAGGAACAGCAGCCGCCCCGGGCTTTGCAGCCAATCCGCCAGGCGCTGCCGTCCTTTGCTGCTGCCCGCGCCGCGCAGGTACAGCAACAGCGGCAGCGTCAGCAGGATGAAGACAAACAGATAAGCCAGAAACCACAGGTGATTGTAGGTGAAGTTCCCCTGTGGATACACGCCGGTGGTGAAAAACGTCGGGTAAAACTCGAAGTAACTGCCCGAAAACCGTCCCTGCTGGAGGCGCTCAACATACGTCTGCGGCGGAATAACCAGCAGCACGCCAAACACCAGCGGCAGGAAGATGCGCTTGAAGCGTTCTACCAGCAGGGCGCGCCCGCCGCGTTTGCCCAGCGCGAACCACAGGCTCATGCCTGCCAGCAGCATGAACAGCGGCATGTGCCAGGTGTAGATGAAGCTGTTGACGAGCGTACCGAGAGCGTGAGACTGCTCGGCATTCTTGATGTGAAAGTCGGCGGTGTTAAAAATCATCGCGGTGTGGAACAGCACCAGCAGCATGACGGCGATGACGCGCAGCCAGTCAATGTAATGCTGGCGGGTGTCGTTGGTGCGGTTTTGTGGAGATTGTGTGCCCAGCATGAGATTGCGCTCCCTGACGCCTGGTGATGAGTGAGTGGGATTTGTTGTGTTTACGAAATCGTCGCGTCCGGAGTTGCGTGTGCGACGGTGATAGAAGGTTGAGGAGAGCAAACAGGATGGTCAAACTTGCAAACTACACGGCATTTGAAGGCAGGGCATGGGACACGGGTCCGCTGCGCAACGCGCTCGCCTACCAGGGCACAGTCGCGCCGCACAACGGGCAGCCGCTCAGCGAGGCGCTGCTGCTGGGCATCGGCGGCGGGGTAATCGCGGGTTATTTCACGTTCGAGTACACCGGGCACGATCCCTATCTGCACTTTCTGACGCGCAACACGCTCGAACCGGGTGAACGCATTCGCGAACGGCTGGGCTTGCAAATGCAGCAGAAACAGACCGACAAGCCCGACATCGCGCTGAACAATCTGCTGGCGGCGCTGGAAGCGGGCAAAGCGCCGCTGGTGTGGGTGGATGCCAGCAGCATGGCGTACAACAACCTGCCGCCCGACCAGCCGATGATGCTGCCGGTGATCGTCTTTGGTTACGACGAAGCGGCAGACCGCGTGGACATCGCCGACCGCCCGCGTGTTGCCGTCCACAGCAGCATGGGAGAACTGGCACAGGCGCGTGCCCGCATCGGCAAAGACAAACAGCGCGTGCAGACAGTGACGCTGCCCTCGCTGGAAGTGCTCCCGGCGGCGGTGGAGGCGGGTATGCGCCAGTGTACGGCGCTGCTGCTGGATGAACCGCCGCTTAAGCCGATGGCGGGCAAATTCGGGCTTGCCGCCTATCAGCGCTGGGCGGCTGCGCTGGCAGACACGCGCAGCAAGAACGGCTGGGCGAAGCTGTTTGCGCCCGGCGGGCGGTTCTACAGCGGGCTGCGCTCGGCGTACCAGTATCCCTATTGGTGGAGCGGGCACGAGGACGGCTCGCGCGGGGTGTATGCCGATTTTCTCGACGAGGCATCCGTGATTCTGCAAAGACCCGCGCTGCGCGAGGTGGCGGCGCTGTTCCGCAAGGCGGCGGCGCTGTGGGTGGGGCTGGGCACGGTGCTGCTGCCGGACGATATTCCGCTGCTGCAAGAGACGCGCGACCTGCTGCGGCGGCAGTTCACGCTGTATCTCGAACAGGGCAATGCGTCGCTGGACGAACGGCGGCAGATCACGGCGCGGCTGGATGCGCTGCGGGCGGCGGCGCAATCGTGGACGCTGAGCGAAGCAGGGGCGGCGGCGCTGCGCGAGTCGATCCGCGCACACGTGCTGGCAATCCACGCTGCGGAACAGGCGGCAGCGCTGGCACTGCGCGAGGTGCTCGGCTAGCGTGTGTCATCAAGCTTATCCTGCGCCCCCTCGCCACTACGACGCGCAGGGGGCAATAAGCAAATCAACGCAAAGCGCCGAATGCACACTACACGCCAGCGGATGCCCACCTCGCGCCTGCCAAAAAAGGAACCGCGCAGGCACGAAGACCACAGCGCTTTTCGTAGGGGCAGGTCTTTGTGCCTGCCCGCCAAACCGCCTGCGCCGTGCGTGAGCAGGCAGCAGCGCCGTTCCGCCCCCTTACCCCACAACTCCCCGACGCTTACCTAATTCAACGTGTACGAAAAAGCATAATCGAGTACACTAGAGCGCATGAAGCATACGCCTTGATTCGTTGTTCACAGCGTAAAGGACGGTTCATGCGAAGAATACTCTGGCTTACGTTGAGTCTGCTGGCGCTGTTGGTCCTGGTGCTGCCCGTTTACGCCCAGGAAACCCCCGCCACGCCCGGTCCTGATGAAGTCATCGTCACGCCGCCCGGCGGTCCGCGCGGCACCGAGCATGTCATCACCTTCAGCGGCACGCCCGGCGAAATCGTGACGGTTACGTTCACCTACGAAGGGCAGGTGGTCTACGAGACCACCACCACCATCAGCCCCGAAGGCATCGGGTCAACGAACGTCTTCAGCGAAGACACTGATCCGCTGGGCATCTACACGGTGACGATCACCCGCAGCGATGGTTCCCAGGCAAGCGGCACGCTGGAAATCACCGCCGCCGAACCGCCTGCCACAGCAACCGAAGCAGCGCCGCCCCCGGCGCAGCCCGGCGAAGCGGAAGTCTTCACCGGGACGCTCGCACCCGATATGCCCATCGCAGAGTTCACCATCAGCGGCACAGCGGGCGAACGCCTGACGCTGCGGCTTGAATCAATGGCATTCGACCCTTACCTGCTTCTATTTGCTCCCGATGGCGCGGAACTGGCGCGTGATGATGATGGCGGCGGCAGCCTGAATGCGCAGATCAGCGACGTTGAGCTGCCTGCCGATGGCGATTACGTCGTCCGTGTGACCAGCGCGCGTTATGCCATCACCGGGGGATTGGGTGCGTCCGGCGATTTTGTGCTGACGATCACCCGCACCGCAGCCAGCGAACAGCCGCCCACCGAAACTCCCGAAGCCGTTGCCGTCCCCGGTGGCAGCACGATTGCCTATGGTGACCAGATCAGCGGCAGCCTGACCGAAGATACGCCGGAAGTGCGCTACACCTTCGCGGGCGCGGCGGGCGATGTCGTCACGGTCAGCGTGACCAGCGATAACTACGATCCCTACGTCGTGCTGCTTGCGCCGGACGGCGAAGAACTGGCAGCAGACGATGACAGCGGCGGCGGGCTGAATGCGCGCATCGCAGGCTACAGCCTGGCAGCAGATGGCGATTATACGCTCGTCGTGACCAGCTTTACCTATTATGTCAACGGCACAGTCAGCCGCGCGGCAGCAGGCGACTTTGTGCTGACACTGGAAAGCGGCGCGGCAGCCGTCCGCAGCGGCGGCGCGCTGGTTTACGGCGATGTCGTGGACGGCGTGTTTGCAGACGACCCCGACGGTGCCGAATACACCTTCAGCGGGCGCGCGGGCGATGCCGTCACGATCAGCGCCGAGTCGAGCGATTTCGACACGTATCTGGTGCTGACCGGACCGGACGGTACAGAAGTCGCTACAGACGATGACACCGGTGAGGGCTTGAACGCCCTGATTGAGAATTTCGTGCTGCCTGCCGATGGCGAGTACACCATCCTGCTGACCAGCTTCAGCAATATCCGCAATGAGAGTCAGATCAACGGCGCGTACACCCTGCGGCTGCTGTCGGAAGCCGAACCGGTGGTCGTGCAGCCACCGCCTACCGCAACGCCGGAAGCGCCCGCAACACCTGAGCCGGTGGTCGCGCAGGATACGGGCATAATCCGCTTTGGCGACACGCTCAGTGTCACACTGGACAACAGCGGGCGCGGCGGGCGGTATATCTTTGAAGGGCACGCCGGCGACATTGTCACGGTCACGATGCTGTCCGAGGATTTCGACGCCTTCCTGATCGTCTATGACCAGCGTGGCGACGAAGTGGCGCGCGATGATGACGCCGCGGGCGACCGCAACGCACAGGTGCAGTTCCTGCGCCTGCCGTCTGATGGCGTCTACACCATCAACGCGACCAGCTTTGAGAACGCTACCGCCGGGCTGCCGGTCAGCGGCAGTTTCCTGCTGACGCTGACGCTGGATCGCGCCGCGCCGCGTCCGCTTGAGCCGGGGGCGGAAATCACCTACGGCGACAGCGTTAACGGCATTGTGGACGAAGCAAACCCCTCCGGTGTGACTTACACCTTCACGGGCGCAGCGGGCGACATCGTGCGCATCCGCGCGGAATCGGCTGATTTTGACGCCTATCTCGCGCTGTTTGATGCCAGTGGCAGCCTGCTGACCGAAGACGACGACAGCGGCGGCAATCTGGCGGCGCTGATTGACGGCTTTGTGCTGCCCGCCGATGGCAGCTATACCATTCTGGTGACCAGCCGCGAGGCGCGTAACCAGACGGCGACGATCAGCGGCGCGTTCACGCTCACGCTGGAACAGGTACAGGTCGTCGAAGTGCCGCCGGTAGACGGTGGCAGCATCGCCTATGGTGACAGCGTGGACGGTGAACTGGCAGCCGGGCAAAGCGGTGTCGCCTACACGTTTGCAGGCAGCGCTGGCGACCGCGTGACCATCCGCCTGGAGAGCGCGGCGTTCGATGCTTTCGTGGTGCTGCTCGACCCGGATGGCAACGAAATTGCCATCAACGATGACGGCGCGGGCGGCAGCGACGCCCTGCTGGAAAACTTCCCGCTGCCTGTGGATGGCGACTACACGCTTATCGCCACCAGCTTTGGCTGGCGTGCCAGCAGCAGCACCGCGGCGGCGGGCGCGTTTACGCTGTCGCTGGAAAGCGGCGCGGGCATCGTTGCTGAGGACACAATCGGTTACGGCGAAACGGTGGAAGGTACGCTGAACGACAGCCCCACCGGCGCGACCTATTCGTTTGAAGGCAGCGCGGGCGATGTCGTCACCATTACGGTTGATTCGACAGACTTCGACACCTATCTCGTGCTGCTGGATGTCGACGGCGCGGAAATCGCCTTCAATGATGACAGCCGCGGCTCGCTGAACTCGCAAATTCTCGCCTTTGAACTGCCTGCGGATGGCACGTATACCATTCTCGTGACCAGCTTCCTTAATCGCGCCAATGGCGACCCGGTGACTGGCAGCTTTGTGCTGACGCTCGAAGCAGAAGGCGCGGGTCCGGTGGTGGTGGACGAAGGCAGCATCGCCTACGGGCAAACCGTCGAGGGCGAGTTTGACGAAGACCCTGACGGCGCTGAGTACACGTTTGCAGGCAGCGCGGGTGATATCGTCACCATCACGCTCGAATCGGACGATTTCGATACCTACCTGGTGCTGCTGGACGAAGACGGCAACGAGCTTGCAGCCAACGACGACAGCGGCGGCACGCTCAATTCGCAGATTGCCGACTTTGAACTGCGGGCAGATGGCACATACACCATCGTCGTGACCAGCTTCCCCAACCGCGCCCGTGACGAAGCGATCACGGGTGCCTACACGCTCACGCTGGAAGGTGCGGGCGGCGGTCCGGTGGTGGTTGAAGGCGAAACGCTTGCCTACGGGCAGTCGGTGGACGGCGAAGTGGAAGACGATCCCGATGGCGCTGTGTACACGTTTGAAGGCAGCGCGGGCGATGTCGTCACCATCACCCTTGAATCGCCGGACTTCGATACATTTGTGATCCTGCTGGATGCCAACGGCGACGAAATTGCCGCCGACGATGACAGCGCGGGCAACCTGAATTCGCGCATTGAAGCGTTTGAACTGCCGGAAGATGGCACGTACAGCATTGTCGTCAGCAGTTTTGGCAACCGCAGCAGCGGCGAACCCATCACCGGCACGTACACGCTGACGCTGGAACTGGGCGCAGGTCCGGTAGAGCCGGGCGAGTTCGTCGTCGAGGATGCCGGGTCTATCGGCATTGGCGATACCGTCAGCGCTGAATTTGGCGGTGATGTGCAGGCGAACGGCTACACCTTCGAGGGCGAAGCGGGTACGACGATCACCATCACCCTGACCTCCGGCGAATTTGACGCCTACCTGATTTTGCAGGATGCTGAGGATAACGAGATCATCGCCGACGATGACAGCGGCGGTAACTTCAACAGCCAGATCGTGATTGAACTGCCCTACAGCGGCACGTACCGCATTATCGCCACCAGCTTCACCTATGTGTTTGTGGGCGAAGGCATCAGCGGGGAGTACACGTTGAATGTGGTCGAAGGCGAAGCGCCTGTGGTTGTGCCCGGTGCCGCGCTGGCTTACGGCGACAGCGTCAGCGACAATCTGAGCGCGGAAGGCGTGCAGGAAGTGCCCTATACGTTTGAAGGGCGCGCAGGCGATGTCGTTACCATCACGCTCGAATCGCCGGACTTTGACCCGTTTGTGGCGCTGCTGGGACCGGATGGCAGAGAACTGGCGGCAGACGATGACGGCGCGGGCAACCTGAATGCGCGCATCACCGGCTACACGCTGCCCGCCGACGGCAGGTATACGATCGTCGTGACCAGCTACAGCGCCCGCAATGACGGACCCGCTGTGGAAGGCGCGTATACGCTGACGCTGGAAACCGGCACACCGGTAGTAACACCGACAGAAGGACGCATCGAATACGGGCAAAACGTGCAGGGTGTGCTGCCCCAGGGTGTGCCCTTCGTTGAATACCGCTTCAGCGGCAGCGCGGGTGACACGATCATCATTGACATGCGCTCCGGCGAGTTCGATACCTTCCTGACGCTGGTGGACGCCAACGGGTTTGAGATCGCGTATAACGATGACAGCGGCGGCACGCTGAACTCACGCATTGGTCCGTTCACGCTGCCTGCCAGCGGCGAATACATCATCCGCGCCAGCAGTTTTGCGCAGGCAGGGACGGGCAGCTTCACGCTGAGCCTGACGCGCGTGATTGCGCAGCCCGTGGTCAGCGGTGAACCTGTCGTGGTCGAGTTCGCCCCCGGCGCGCAGATCGCCAGCCTGACGTTTGACGCGCAGGCGGGCGATTACCTGACTGTGGTGGTGGACAGCGGCGGCGGTCTGGACACGCGGCTGGAACTGCTCGCGCCGGATGGTCAATTCCTGTTTGCCGACGATGACAGCGGCGCGGGGTATGATCCCGAAATCGTGCGGCTGCCGCTGCCGGCATCAGGCACATACGCGCTGGTGCTGTCGCCCTATGTGGCGGGCGAAGCCGGCAACGTAACGGTGACGGTGACGGTAGCCCCCGCGCCCTCGCTGGATGAGGGTCCGCAGACGGTGCGCCTGAGCGACAAACAGCCCGTGCAGTTCCTGACGCTGACCGGCAGCCCGGGCGAAGCAGTGCGCATCACCGTGCGGGCGGCGGGCAGCATCACCGAAACCTATGTCTCGGTGTTCGATGGCGACCGGCGCATTGCCTTCCTCGCCTTTGCTGGCGTGA
>DAOTWP010000109.1:0-18125 GCA_034435675.1 Anaerolineae bacterium | reverse complement strand
AAGATGCCACCTCACAACCTGACGCGCCTGAATTACATGCCTTTGCGACCATTGCGCCTTTGCGGTTCATCCAATTCTTACGGATAAAGCACGCCATCCCTGTGCTGGTCGGCGCGGCGCTGGTGGAATTATTGCTCGCGTCCGGTGCGCTGCCGTTTAACACGCTTGTGCCGCCAGAGGTCTATGCATCGGCGCGCTTCACCAGCAGCCAGCTAAGCGTCTACACGGCTGAGCAACCTGTGCCAGGGCGCATGCTGAGCATCACGCCGCTGCAATTCGACCCCGGCGACAGCGCGGCGCTGCTGGCGCGTTACCGGCGCTGGGGCATGAACGACCTGCAAATTCGCTACGCGCTGGTGGCGATCAAACGGCAGGAAACCCTCGCGCCGAATCTGCCGCTTGCCTGGGGGCTGCCCAGCGTGGACGGCTTCGGCGGCGGGCTGCTGCCCACGCGCTATTACACGACCTTCAGCGCGCTGCTGCTGCCGCCCGGTGTGGACGCCCCGCCTGATGGTCGGCTGCAGGAAACGCTTGCGCTGGAGCAGTGCCAGGGGGCGTGCCTGCCGGAACAGCGCTGGCTGGACCTGATGGGCGTGGAATTCCTGATTACCGACAAGACCTATACGCGCTGGGTTGATGGCGTTGCCTATGACCCGCAGTTCCCGCTGCATCTGCCCATGCGCAGCAGCGTAACGCTGGACGCGCTGCCGGTGTTTGAAACCACCGCCGTACACCTGCTTTACAGTGCGGAACAGGCAGCCCCACAGGCAACCCCCACCCTGACGCTGACCGATACTGCGGGCACTGCGCAGGCGGTGCGGCTCGGCACGGGCGAAGCCACGCCGGATGGCATGCTGCTGGCGCGGCTGCCGCTGGACGAGCCGCTGACGCCGGTGAGTCTGACGATTGACAGCTACAACCCGCTGACGATCCACGCGATCACGCTGGTAGACACACGCACGGGCGATTTTGTCGAACTGGTGCCCAACAACGACTGGCAGCGCGCCCTCTCCAGCGACATCAAGCTCTACCGCAGGCGTGCCCCACTGCCCCGCGCGCTGCTGCTCTATGACTGGCAGTTCGTGCCGCCGGATGACGCGGGCGACGAGATCGCGCTTGGTGTGCTGCGCGGCGCGAATTTTGACCCGGCGCGCACGGTAGTGCTGGCAGGCGCGGGCGCAAACCGCGTGCTGGATGGCGCAGCGCCGCAGGGAACGGCGGCAGTCGTGGAGTATGCGCCGGGGCAGGTGGTGGTCGAGGTCGCCAGCGCCGAGCCGGGCTGGCTGCTGCTGGCGGATGCTTATTTCCCCGGCTGGCAGGCGACGGTCAACGCGGCACCCGCGCCGATCTACCGGGCAGACATCATGTTCCGCGCCGTGCAGATTCCGGCAGGGGCAAGCCGCGTGGCGTTTGTCTATGCGCCCTGGTGGTATCCGGGGCTGCTGCTTGCCGGGGGCGGGTTGTGGCTGCTGCTCGGTGTTGGGCTGCTGGCGGCAGCGGTCAGGCGGGCACGGCGCGCGGGATGACCGCATAGGCGCGGCGCAGATACCAGTTAATCATATTGATCCGGCGCGCATAATGCAGCAGCGGCGGCGTATCCGGCAAAGCGATGCCCGCTGCCTGTGCCATTGTGTTGGTCTGAATGTCTGCCTCGGCGGTTTGCAAGGACCAGGGCAGGTGGTGGATTTCGCCGCAGTACAGCTCGCCGCGGCGGTCGGCGCAGTACAGCGCGTAGCGTTCGGTCAGCCAGTGTTCCAGCGTGCCCGCCAGCGCCCGGAACGGCTCTGATGTGGGGGCATAGGCGGCAGCGAACGCTGCGGGGCTGCCGCGCGGGTCGGTGCGGCGGCTGCGGTAGAAAACGCCCTCCCCACGCAGGCGCACATGCATCGCCGCGTTGTAATAGGGCAGCAAAAACGCCCGCCGGGCGACTTCCACGGCAAGGCGCTGCGACGCATCCAGGCTGAAGAACCACACGCCGGGCTTGTCCTCAGCGACGACGTAGGTGCGCACGTTGAGTTCCATAAATGCCGCGAGCAGCGGCAGCGCAGGCACCCCGCGCGGGCGCACATTGCGCATCAGGAACGGCACAACACCAACATACGCCTGCCCGTGAAACAGGTCGAGCTTCACCGTCTGCGGCAGCAGCGCCCGCACGCTGGCAGCCGGAAGCGCCCAGTGGGCAAACAGCAGATGCTCCCACGTCTGCGCCATTACCCAGGGTGCATGCGGCGGTTCCCAGGGGCGGTGGCGCGTGTACCTGAGCAGCGCCCCGCCCGCCAGGGTAGGGTCAGGGTCCGGGTTGGACAACCGGGACATTGTTGAGATTGCCTTCACGGATGCGTACATAGCCACCAAAAACCCAGCCGTTGGTGTTCTCCCATGTCACCAGATACCAGCCGCCATCCACCGAACGTCCGACAATCGGCAGCAGCGCGCCCCACGGGATACGCCCAATCTGCTCGGTGTAAACGCTGGGACCGGCGCGCAGCTTGAGCGCGGCGGTGCTTTGCCCGACAACCCCGGTACTCGGCGGCGCGGGCTGCGGGTTTGCGCCCAGCGTCACGGCGGAACTGACCACCGGCGCGCTGAACTCGTTGCCGTCAATGAACAGATAATAGCCCCATGCCCAGCCCTGATACCCCGCCAGTTGCAGCAGGAACCAGGTGGCGCGTTCGTTGCGCCCAATCACGGCATAGGTCTGCCCGCGCCGGATGGTGCCGATCACATTACCGCCCAGCGACGCCGCATCGCGCACATTGAGCACCTGCGCGCGAATCACTGTGGCAGTGATTGAGCCGGGCGGAATGGCGGGCAGCGCGGTGGGCGCGGGGGTACCGGTCGGTCCGGCGGTAGCGGTGGGTCCGCTGGGCGTACCGGGCGTGCCGGGTATGGCGGTGGCACTGCCGGGCAGCCGCCAGAAGAACTGCACCGAGGCTTCGAGGCTGACTTCGTAGTATTCCACGCGGAGCGTGCGCGGACCTTCCGGCACGGACACCGTCGCAATTGTCGTGCGCGCGGGTCCGCCGAGGAAGGCGTCAATAATCAGCACATTGTCCAGATACACGCGAATGCCGTCATCCGCCGTGCCAACAAACTCATACGTGCCTGCCGTAAAGGTCTGTACGCTGGTCCAGCGGATTGAGAAGTTGTCCACCCCAATCGTGCCGGGAATCGGGCTGTTCTGCCCGTAATTGAAGTTGATCGCAGAGTCAATGCGGGTAAAAGCAGGCGAACCGGTAAAATTGGCGTTATTAAAGTATTCGCCGGTCCAGTTGCTGCCAAAATTGCCCTGCGCGCTGGCAGTGCCAAAGCTCAGCGTTCCCGCCAGCAGGCACAACACGCCGAGCAGCAGACCGCCGATAAGTCGCGTGATGATGCGGTGCTTGCTCATCTTACCTGTATCCTTTCTAGCATCCTGTGATAAGGACTCGTGATGCCCCTGCCCCAATGGGCAGCACATCTCAACAGTGTGATTATACACTGTGCTGAGATTCGCCGCTGTGCCCCCGCGCTATGCCCCTGCGCAAGGCTGCACTGTGCCGCTGGCAGCGTAGGGCAAGCGGCGGGTTGAGGCAGGTGCCGGGGGTCGCGATCAAGCCGCAGCACTGCTGGTTGCCTGCGCGGGGCGCTTCAGGCTATAATTTTGCTGATCCATATGGTTTTATTAAGGGAGCGAGAAATGTTTTCTCTTCGTTCGCCCCGGACGGGTACAAAACCGAATCTGCTGCTGCACATTGACGCGGATTTATGTTATTCCTGTGGGGCGTGCGTCGCTGTATGCCCGCCCGATGCGCTGTTCCTGCGCGACCTGCGGCTGACCGTAGACCAGCAAACCTGCACCGCCTGTGATCGCTGTGTGGCGATGTGCCCGGTGCATGCTCTGGCACTGCTGCCAGCAGGAGAAGCTGCCTCATGAACACGCAGTATGATGTCGTCGTGGTTGGCGCGGGTCCCGCCGGTTCCGCCGCGGCGATCCGTGCAGCCGAAGCTGGCTTAAGCACACTGCTGGTCGAAAAGCGTCAGGAAATCGGGGTGCCCGTGCGCTGTGGCGAAGCAACGGATATTCACACCCCGCAGCGGTTTATGCCCTTTAGCCCGCGCTGGCTGAACACCGGCATTGATAAATTTGCCATCTACAACGCGCAGGGCGAGTGTGTGGTTGTGCCCCCCAGCGCGGAGACGATTATTGTTGACCGCCGCGTGTTTGACCAGGCGCTGGCGAATCGGGCGTCGGCGTTGGGCGCGGAGGTGCATGCCAGCACCACTGTCACCGGGCTGCTGCGCGATAACGGCGCGGTCTGCGGGGTGCGCCTGAAGCAGTTCGGCAAAGAGTCCCAGGTGCGTGCGCGGCTGGTTATTGCTGCTGATGGCACCGAGTCGCAGGTGGCACGCTGGGCAGGGCTGAAGACGATTCCGCCGATGGGGGATTATTACAGTGGCGTACAGTTTCTGCTGGGCAACATGCGCGGCAGGATGAACCCGCGTATCTGCGAATATCATGTTGGTGTCGAGTCGCTGGCTCCCGGCGGGTATCTGTGGGTGTTCCCTAAAGATGAAGATACCGCCAACGTTGGCATTGTCATCAGCGCAGATCGTGCGCGTCCGGTCAGCGCGCGGGAATGGCTGGAGCGTTTTGTGAACCGGCGGTTCCCTGGCGCGAGTGTACTGAGCGTGATGGCGGGCGGTATCCCGATTACCGGGGCAATCAAGCGGATGGTCACAGATGGGCTGCTGGTTGTCGGCGATGCGGCGCACCAGGCAGACCCGCTGACGGCAGGCGGCATTGGGCTGGGCATGACCGGCGCGGAACTGGCGCTGCAGGTGGCTGCCCCGGCAGTGCGCGAAGGTGCTGTCAGCGCCAAACGGCTGCAAGCGTATGAACACCTGTGGCGGCAGAGGTTCGGCAAAATGCACGCGGCGCTGTACAGCGTGCGCAAGATTCTGACGCGCATGGCAGAACCGCAGTTTGACGCGCTGATTCGCACGGCGGGGCGGCTGCCGCTGGAGACGATGAGTCAGGCGGATATTGTGCTGGCGCTGCTCAAGACTCATCCGGGGTTGCTGCTGGAAATTCGCACCCTGATTACCACCGGATTGGTGCTGAAATAGTCCTATGCCACCCAAAAACTGCATGGTTCCATGCCGGGCGGCAGGCGTTCTGCTCTGGGCTTGTTCGCCAGGGGCGGCGCTGCTACGCTTAACATTATCCGCGCCTAAAAGCATGCTAAACTAAAGCTAAATACTTTCGCAGCAGCTTTCAGGAGGATACCTGTGAACCCTGACCATGACACCGCCAGTACACCCACCGGGCAAGCAGCCTTTAAGGAAGATGCCGACCCTAACTTTGAGAACGTACAGAATCTGCCCGCCACGCCCACAGCGGGCAGTACAGGCGGGCGCGGCGGCTGGGACGCGAACGATCCGCAATCGTCCCGCTGGCAGCGTGGCATAGGCGCAGCGGCACTGCTGCTGTCCGGGGCGGCGGCACTGCTGTTGGCAGCGCTGACCCTGATGCTGCTGGTCAGCCGCTTTGCGCTGCCGCTGGTGTTTTTGCTCAGCCTGCTTACCGTGCTGCTGCTGCTGCTGCATGCCTGGGCATGGTCTGCCTTCAAATCGCGCACGCCAGCCTGGGACTGGCCTGTCCCCCAGGGACGCCAGCAGGGCAACCGGGTCTACCGGCGCGTGGTGCTGGGGTTCGCTGCCCTGTTCACACTGCTCAGTGTTGGGGTGATTGCCGTGCAGCTTGCCATTGTGCAGCCGCTGCTGCTGCTGCTGACGGCGCTGACGCTGGCGAGCGTATTCCCGATTTCGTATGTCGCCTATGACCAGTTCCCGCGCCGCTTTTCTGCCGACGGCGCTGCCAGTGGGCGCGACCAGACCGCGCGCCAGCAGAACATCCAGCGGCTGACGCTGGACTTCCTGCTGCTGCTGCCAGGTATCCACGTGCAGGACTTCGATGTGCGCCAGCCGGAGTCGCTCAAAACGCTGCGCTTCTGTCGTGACCGCGCCGAGGCATATTACAACCGCTTTAACTCGATTGGCGAATACGCGCTGCATCTGACGCTGGCAGTGCTGGCGACGCTGTTCGGGCTGGCGTTTTTTGTCTGGCAGCCGCCCGAAACGCTGGTTTCTGCGGCGGCGTTGTCGGCAATGCGTTTTGGCTTTGTCGGCGCCTATCTGTTCGCCGTGCAGCTTGTCTACCGGCGCTACACAACAATTGATTTGCAGCCAACGGTGTACTTGTATTGTGCGCAAACGATCATCGCAGGACTGGCGTTCAACTTTGTGGCGTTTCAGGCGCTGACGCTGCTGGTCAGCAGCTCCAGCGAACTGGTTGGGCAGGGGGCGCTGGGGATTCTCGCCTTTTCGCTGGGCTATTTCCCGTTCATCGCCATTCGCTGGTTCAGCCGCATCACCTACACCGCGCTGGTGCTGCCGCGCGGGCGTGGCGAATATCTGGCGCTGGAGATGATTGACGGCATCAACCCGTTTCACGAAACGCGCCTGCGCGATCAGGGCATTGATAACGTGCAGAATCTTGCCTGCGCCAACCTGTTTGAACTGCTGACGACGACCAATTACAACGCGCAGCAGCTGATTGATTGGGTGGATCAGGCGCTGCTGTATGTCTACCTTGACCCGCAGAAGATCGAGGTCTTTCGCGGGGCGAGTATCCGCACGGCGTCGGATTTCTGGAAACAGTGGCAGGCAGTGTGCAGCGCTCCGCCGGATGATCAGGCGCGGCGTTCGCTGGTGGACAAGCTGCAAAGCACTGACGCGCATCTGTCGGGGTTGTTTGACGCCACCCACGAGGGACCGAATGCGGACGAAATCAAGGCATTCTGGCAGCGCAAGCCGCAGGAGGGCACGCTGGCGCAGATGTTATGGCGGCTGACGCAGGCGGAACGCCTGGAGCGAACTGCCAGCGAAATCTACGAGAGTTTTACTGTGGATCTTGATCAAACGCATAAGACGATCCTGAATCTGTATGACTGGCTGCGGCTGCGTTATGCCGACCTGACCGGCGAGGCGATGCTGATGCCATCAGTAGAAGAACTGCGACAGACGCCGGTCAGCAGCAATCCGGTCACAGCGGGTGGTGCTGGGGCATCCGGCGCTGCCAGCAGCCGACTGCGCGAAGGCGACTGACCCGGACTGCGTGCAGCCAGCAGCAGTCAGCAGATGAAAAGGGGCTGTCACCAGACTGCCCCAAAAGCGCAGGCGCTTGCCCCTTGATGAGCACCTGCTGAGGCGGGCTTGACAGATTTTTCTATTCCGGTTATTGTTTTACCAAAATGTAAGTAAACACATGGATACAGCCAACAACGAAACACACGAACGCCTGCTGGATATTGCGGCGGCGCTGTTTGCGACCAAAGGTTACGACTCGGTGCGCCTGCGCGATATCACGGTGCAGTTGGGCATCAAACACAGCGCGCTGTATTACTACGCGCCGGAGGGCAAAGAGCAGCTTTACATGCAGGTGATGCGGCGCAGTTTGCAGCGGCATCAGGCGGGCATGACGGCAGCAATTGCCAGCGCCGGACCCCACCTGCGCGACCAGATGCGCGCGGTAGCGAACTGGCTGCTGGCACATCCGCCGCTGAACGTGGGGCGCATGGAAACCTCCGACCTTGCCGCGCTCAGCCCGCAGAATGCCCGCGCGCTGTCCGACCTGATGTTCGAGGCGCTGCGCCAGCCGATGGAGGCTGCCATCGCGGCGGCGGCACAGGCGGGCGCGGTGACAGTGCCCGATGCCGGACTGGCGGCGATCACGTTTGTCGCGCTGGTGGAACTGCTGCATTCGTTTCATGATCCGGTGTTCACGGAACACAAATCAGCTATCATTGACAGCACCATCGAGATGCTGCTTAACGGCTGGCTGAAGCGCTGACACGCCAGCCCGCGGCGGCAGTACAGGCAGCAGGAGCAAACAGCGATGCAACCTTATAATCCAACCGAACGCGCAGGCTGGGAAGCCATCTGGCAGGGGGACATGATTCCGCCGCGCTATCGCAGCCTTGCCGAACCGAATGCCAGTGTTGTCGAATGGGCGGACACGCTGCCGCCAAATGCCCGCGTGCTCGATGTGGGCTGCGGGATTGGGCGGCATGTGCTCTATCTGGGTGAGCGCGGTTTTTTGCCTGCCGGGGTGGATGTGTCGCCCACCGGCGTGCAGATCACGCGGGAACTGTGCGCGGAACGGCAGGTCGCTTTTGATGGGCATGTGGCGGACATGACGGCGCTGCCGTGGGACGACAATACGTTTGACGGCGCGCTGTCGACTTCGACCATTCATCACCATTTGCGCGCGGGCATCCTGCAAGCACTGGGCGAGATTCGGCGTGTGCTGAAACCCGGCGGGACGCTGCTCGTGGACTTTCCCAGCACGGACAGCCTGATCTGCGAAATCCTGCGCCGCCAGGCAGCCGCCGGGGAAGTCCGCGAAGTGGAGCCGAACACGTTTGTGGATGAGCGCCCCGCGCCGGATGATGAGGATGGTTTCATGCCGCATCACTTCTGCGATGGCGCGGATCTGCGCGACCTGCTGCGCGGCTTTGAAGTTGTGCGTTTGTCGCTTGACCTGCGCCAGGTCAGTGATGGTGAGCACAACGGACTGCGCGGCAAATGGGTGGCGTGGGCGCGCAAACCCGGCGCGGGCAAGCCTGCCATCGGCTGAACACAGAAGGGTCACATGGGCTGGCTGCGGTGATTGCGCCAGCCGATTTTTTTGCGCCGGAAATTTACCGATTTGTAAGTAAAACAGGAGCAGGGTAATGCGAGACATGGTTCGACAGGGAGCAGTACTGTTTTTCGCCGTGCTGGATATTTTGTCCAGCTTCTGGCTGGGCGATGCGCTGGATCAGGCGCAGCGCACCGATCTCACGCCGGTATATTTCTTGCCATTTGGTCCCACATTTGCCATCTGGGGTGTCATCTATTCAACGGCACTGTTGTATGCAGTCTATCAGGCGCTGCCCGCCCAGCGCGAACGCCCGCTGCACCGGCGCATCGGCGGATGGGTGGCGCTGAACGCGGCACTCACGGCGTTGTGGAACTTTTTTGCGGGTCAGGCAGGGCTGGAAGGCACAACGGAATTTCAACCGGGATTTGTCGTGGCGACGGTCTTTGTGCTGGCGGGCATGCTGTTTGCGCTGACCCGCGCGTTCATGCATCTGCGTGCGCTGCACACCGAACTGACTTCGCGGGATCGCTGGCTGGCACAAATCCCGGTGACGATCTTTTTCGCCTGGCTCAATGTCGCCGCGATTGCCAATGCGGCGGCGGCGCTGGATGCTGTCGGGTTTAGCGGTGCGCCCAACGGCGCGCTGTGGGCAGCGGCGCTGCTGCTGGTGGCAACCGTGCTGGCAAGCCTGATGGTCCTATACAGCAGAGCAGGCGCAGGGACAATCGCCTACAGTGCAGTGATCGTCTGGGCACTGCTGGGCATCTTCTTCAACAATGTAGATCGCTCGCTGCTGGTGGCGCTGACCTGTGTGGCGGCAGGGCTGGTCGTTTCGGTTGTGACAGCATACCACCTGCTGCGGCGTGTCCCGGTTGAAGCGCAGCGCACGGGGGCAGGCTGATGACGGCGACCACCGGACTGCCCGCCTCACGTTTTCCCGCGCAGATGCCTGTACCCGCGCAGATTGCCATGCTCACGCGCCGCTGTCTGCTGGTCACGTTTCGCGAGTCGGCGGCGTTTGTGCCGGGTTTGCTGCTGGGCGTGTTCTTCCTGGTCATCTACGACTCATCGCTGAGCGGCGCGGCGAGTTTCTTCCTGCCGGGCGAGGACTACCTGGGCTTCATCCTGCCGCTGTCGGTGATCAGCACGGCACTCAGCGGGGCGGGCATCGCGGGCGAAGCGCTGCTGCGCGACATCAAAAGTGGCTACTTCGACAAGCTGCGCCTGACCCCCGTGAGCCGCGCGGCGCTGCTGCTGGCGCCAATGATTGCCGCCGCGCTGATTATCGTGGTGCAGACCAGCGGCGTGACTGGGCTGGCGCTGCTGCTGGGCTTGCAGCCCGCCACAGGACTGCCGGGACTGCTGGCGCTGCTCGTCTATGCGCTGCTGGTGGCGCTGGCGCTGGCAGGGCTGATTGTCGGCATTGCCCTGCGCACGGGCAGTTCGACGGCGACCAGCGGGGCGACATTTCTGGTGTTTCCCTTCACCTTTTTGACCTCGTCGTTCACGCCGGTGGAACTGCTGAGCGGCTGGCTGCGCGTGGCGGCGGAGCTAAACCCGATCACCTATATTCTGGATGCCACCCGCGCGCTGCTGAACACCGGGTGGGATCCTGCCGCGCTGCTGCTGGGCTTGTTTGCCGCCAGCACGCTGGCGCTGCTGACATTCGCTTTTGCGTGGTTCAGCCTGCGGGCGCGCACCCGCCAGCGGTAATGTTTGGGACTAAACAGGAGCAATCTGGATGAGCACACTACAAGGCAAAATCGCGCTGATTACCGGCGCAAACTCCGGGCTGGGCAAGGCGACGGCGATCAAACTGGCGCAGCACGGCGCCGTCGTCGTGATGGTGGCGCGCAGCCGTGAGCGCGGCGCGGCGGCACAGCAGGAAATCGCGGCGGCGGCAAACGGGGGCAGCGTGGAGCTGCTGCTGGCGGATCTGGCGTCGCAGCAGTCGATCCGCGCGCTGGCGGCAGCGTTCCGCGCGAAGTATGACCGGCTGCACCTGCTGATCAACAATGCCGGCACGACCTTCATGCAGCGCACGCTCACGCCGGACGGCGTCGAGGCGTCTCTGGCGGTCAACCATCTGGCGTCCTTTTTGCTGACGAATCTGCTGCTCGATGTGCTGAAGGCGAGCGCTCCGGCACGGATCGTCAATGTGGGCACGCGCGTCAACACCCGTATGGACTTTGACGACCTGCAATTCGAACAGCGCCCGTACAACGGCTTGAGCGCCTATGCGCAGACCAAGCTGGGCAACCTGATGCTCACGTTTGAACTGGCGCGGCGGCTGGTGGGCACAGGCGTCAGCGTCAACTGCGTGCATCCGGGCGTGTTCCGGTCCAACCTGGGCGGCAACAATCCGGGACAGCGCGACCCGCTGTGGCTGAAGCTGGTGACGACAATGGGCAAACCGTTCCTCGCCAGCGCGGAGAGCGCCGCCGAGCGCGTGCTGTATCTGGCGACAGCGCCGGAGGTTGAAGGCATCAGCGGCAGGTATTACGGCAATAAGGTGGAACTGCCCGCGCCCGCGCAAACGCTCGACCCGGCAGCCTGCGCGCGCTTGTGGGCAATCAGCGAACAGCTTACCGGGCTGGGGGGCTGAAAAACAGAGCAACAACAAAAGTACGCGGTATCATATTCCCTGACGTTTGATGTTGTTGAGTGCGTCAAGACAGCGCCGCAGACTATCCGAGCGCTTGGCGGCAGCCTCAGGTCTCCACGGGGATTGCCGCACAAATTCCTGAATGCGTCCGGGATAGGCGGGACCAACTTTTGCACCACTGCCGGGGCGCGGCAGCAAATCGCTGCGCAGCGCTGCCTTGCGGCACTTCCGGCGAACAATTTCAAGCAGCGTATGTTTGGGGTTCGGCTCGGCATCGGGATTCGCCGGGAAGTTGCCTGCCGCTACCCCCAGATACGCCGCCAGTTGCTCGATATCAGCCAGCAGCCATGCTTCCAGCGCCTGCACCGCGATGCGCAAACAGAACTTTCCTGCACGCTCCTGGTCAAGGCACTGCCGGATGTAGAGCGCTGGACAACCACCCGCTTCCTGATCCAGATCAAGCAGTATCAGCCAGTGCATGTGGCGGCTGGCAGCGTTGTATCCGGGCAGTTTCTTGAGCAGATCTGCCTTGCCGCCGTGAACACGCAGCAGCCCCGCCTGCAACCCGGCATGTTCCAGCAGCCTGCGGACAATGATTTCATCGGTGAGTCCCTCGACAGCAGCGTTGACAACAGGGGTCGTTGTTTAACGTTCAAATGATAACAGTTGGTCACTATTGGCGGGTTCGGTGAGGGCGTTCACAATTTCGCCCAGTGGCAGGCGCGCATTGAGTTGTTCGAGCACTGCATCCAGCGCTGCTCCCTGTCGAATCTGCGTCCCATTGTCATCCGGCAGAAACAGCAGCACTTCGTCCGGGGCGATGCCTTCATCATTGAGCAAATCACTGCTGTGCGTGCTGACGAAGGTCTGGCGAAAGGCGAGCTTCTGCTGGCGCTGGATGCTCAGCATCATTTGCGACAGATGACGCACGATGCCAGGGTGCAGTGAAAGCTCCGGTTCTTCCAGCAGCAGGGGTCCACGCCCATCCTGCAATGCCCACAACAACCCGATCAGGCGCAGCGTGCCATCCGAAAGCTCCAGTTCTGTTTGCCATGCCCCCTGAGGACGCCAGTGCTTATCGTTGGTACGCAGATGCGCGGTTCCCTGTTGGTCACGCTGCCATTGCAGGCTCGTCAGGCTCGGCACGGCAATCTGGAGCGCAGCCTCAATCCGGCGCAGGCGCGCTTTGCGCGAGTTTTCGGCAGCATTGCCGATCTGTTCGAGGAAATCGCCGCCGAACGGATCCGCTGTTCTGCCTATCGAACGTTCAGGATCGCGGACCAACTGCGGGACCACGTGCCAGTAGGTAATGGAGCGAAAGAAATCGGCAACGGCGCGGAACTCGCGGTTGGCAAAGGTCTGTTCCAGCAGTGTTTGCCGCAGGCGCGCGGCGTCGGCACGGTCATCGCCATCTGGGCGGCTGAGCAGCAGTATACCCCCGTGCCAGATGTGTTCTTCCAGCAGCAAAGGGCGTTTGCGGGTATCCTGATCGAAAACCAGACGATAACGCCATTCAAGTGCATCCCCCTCGTTCAGGTCTACGTCAAGCGCAACCGCCGGTTGGCTGCGCGCGTGAAGGCTGCGCAGCGCCGAGACACCCCCGCGCCGCCGCACCGCTTCCTGAAAGCCGCCGCCTTCGAGGACAATATCGCGCAAGAAGCGCAGGGCATCAAGAAAGTTGGATTTTCCCGTTGCATTGGCACCAACCAGAAAGGCACGGTTTTGCAGCGGAACATCACTGCTGGTGAAGTTGCGCCAGTTTTCCAGTCGAACCCGCGAGAAATGCATGGTAGGTGTTACCTGCCTGTCGTCAATCCAGTGTGCTGAGCTGAATGCATTGTACCACAGCCCCTGCGCTGGCTCGCCCCTTTGCGTGCCGGGCAACTGCCATTACAATACATGCCCGCACCCGCACCCGGCAGTCTGTTCGACCTGTTTTGCTCCGGCGTGTGCGGATGATTGAGGACAGAACGCAATGCCAAAAACGGTCGTGGTGCTGCCCACGTATAACGAAGCTGAAAACCTGCCGCTGATGGTCGCCGCGCTGCTGGCGCTGCCGGTCAGCGATCTGGCGGTGCTGGTGGTGGACGATAATTCGCCGGACGGCACGGGGCAGATTGCCGACGGGCTGGTCGCGCAGCATGCCGGGCGTGTGTTTGTGCTGCACCGCCGCGAAAAAGCGGGTTTGGGACCTGCCTATATCGCCGGGCTGAAGCAGGCGCTGGCGCTGGGCGCGGAGCAGGTGCTGCAAATGGACTGCGACTTCAGCCACCAGCCGCACTACATCCCGCAGCTCCTGGCAAAGCTGGATGCGGGCAGCGATCTGGTGATCGGGTCGCGCTTCACACGTGGCGGCAGCCTGGACGAAAGCTGGGGGCTGCACCGCAGGCTGCTCAGCCTGTTTGCCAACCGCGTCTATGTGCCGCTGATTCTGGGACTGCCGACCAGCGAGGCAACCGGCGGCTTCCGCGCATGGCGGCGCGAGGCACTGATCGGGCTGGATTTAGACCGCGTGCGCTCCAACGGCTACGTGTTTCTGGTCGAAATCACCTATCTGGCGCACCGGCTGGGCTACCGCATCGCCGAAATCCCGATTCACTTCCCGGATCGCCAGCGCGGGCAGTCCAAGATGAGTCTGCGCATTCAGATTGAGGCGGCACTGCGCGTGTGGCAGGTGTGGTGGTATCATCGCCGCCTGACGCCGCAGATGCGCCGCCAGCAGGCATACGTCGAACCCGCCGTGCCGCTCAGCCAGCCGTAACTCCCAGGTAGCGGGCGATATAACATGCGCGCAGCCTGCCCGTTCACCCCGGCTGCGTGCCGTCAGTCTGCCGCGCAGGGGGTGTTGGTGTCGCAGTGGCTACAGGGCAGGGAATGTTTATAACGGAGCAATCTTCCAGGATTGCCACAGCCCCTCCGTTGGGTTCAATCGAGTAGAGTGCCTCGAACATATCTGCTGAGATTAAGGTCAGATGCGTTATGGTTTGGTTTCCGAAGTTCGTGGTGAATATCAAACCTTCATTCGGATAGAGCAATTCTAATGTGTTTCCAGTAATCTCCTGAACGCGAATTGGTGCATCATATTCAGAAATCACCATCGATAAGGGGATGCTGACAGGAAGCTTGATCTGACTGACTACCCCTCCCGCAAATCGAATAGACACTACGTCCAATACATTATCGACATTAATAAACGGCTGAGTTTCATCAGGAATCCATTGATAAAGCCCGTTCGCTTCCCCATCATTGCTAAAGATAACCACTTGGTAGTTAATCCCTAAACTTGTAGTAATGTTCTGTACTTCGGTCTGCGTGGTTACACCTGGCTCTATTCCCAACCAGCAAGCTCTCACGCAGTCGGGATGGTTGAAAACACTTCTTAATGATGGTGGTTGCCCACTACTGGGCACGATTAAAATCATCCCCGCAAACCATGCCGGGACCAAAAAGAGCGCACAGGCTGTCCATTTTCGCATCATTTGTTCTATTCGCCCTCCGACCGCTGCCGTGCCCCTAGCGCCTGCATGACCACCGCCGCCGCGCAGCCTGCCCGTTCACCCCGCCGCGTGCAGCGCGTCCTTCAGCGCGCGGCAGTCGGCATAGCGTTCGCGCGGCAGCGGGTGCAGCGCCTGCATGACCACCGCCGCCAGCGCCGGGGACACCGCCGGGTTCAGCGCACGCAGCGGGCGCTCGTCAAAGCTGAACGGCGCGTGCAGCCGGGGATCGCTGCCCGTCAGCGCGTGATGCAGTGTCGCGCCCACGCCGTACACGTCGGTCTGCGGGCTGATCTCGCCCAGGTACAGTTCCGGCGGGGCATACCCCACCAGCCCGATGTTGGTGTCGAGCATCTGGTGGACGAACACCTTGTTGATGCCGAACTCGACCAGCGCCACCCGCCCATCATCCGCAGAGTAAATATTCGGCGGGGCAACATTGCTGACCACAAACGGCTCACCGCCCAGCGTATGCAGATAGTCCAGCACATCGCACAGCCCCAGCCCCCAGCGCAGCGCCTGTGCCGGGGCGAGTGGTTCGCTGGCGCTGCGGGCGGCGTCAATGCGCGCTTGCAGCGGCATGCCCGGCGGCATCTGTGTCACCAGATACACCCGCCCGCGCTGGTCAAACGAGTCCAGCGTCTTGGGAATGCCGGGGTGACTCAGCGCCATGAGAAAGTCCACCGCGCGGCGGAAGGTATCCAGCGCGGTTTTGCGCTGCGGCACGCTCATCGCCGGGTTGAAGCGCATCTCGCGCACGAACACCATCTGCGTGGGGTCATGCTGGAACAGGTCGAGCGCTTCGTAAGCGCAGTTCAGCCCGCCGCGTTCCAGCAGGCGTGTTATGCGGTAGCGCTCCTGAAGTGTGTCGCCGGGGTTCAGCGGCAGCAGCGGGTTATGCGGGGTTGGCAGCACAGAACAACCTCCAAACGATCAACAAATGGCGGACACCAGCGGCAGGCGCAGTACAAAGCGGCTGCCGTGCCCTTTGCGGCTGTCAACCAGCACCTCACCATTGTGCCGCTGGATAATCTTCTCGACAATTGCCAATCCCAGCCCGAACCCGTGTGTGGAATGGGCAGTGTCGGCGCGGTAGAAACGCTTGAAGATATGCGGCAGATCGGCGGGGGTGATCCCTTCGCCGCTGTCGCGGATTTCGATTTCGGCGTGCTCGTCGTGTTTGCCCGTGTGCAGCAGCACCGCGCTGCCATCAGGGGAATGGCGGATCGCGTTGTCCAGAATCTCGCGCAGCGCCAGCAGCAGTTCGTTATAACTGCCGACCAGCGGGGGCAAATCCGCTGCAAGTTCCACGTGCAAACTCAACTGCTGCTGTTCCGCGCGGGTTTGCATCAACACCACCACATCACGCACCAGCGCATTGAGATCAATCGCATCGGCGGACAGCGGCGCATTGCTTTCCAGCCGCGCCAGTTCGACCAGCCCATCCACCAGCCGCACAATGTTGTCCGACTGCTGCTCGATACTTTGCAGCAGGGTTTCGCGGCGCAGCGGCTCGTCGTGCAGCTTGCGCAGCAGATAGGTGCGTGTGTTGATGATTGACAGCGGCGTGCGAAATTCGTGCCCGGCGTCCTGAATAAAATGGGTCAGCAGCTTGACTTTTTCGCGTTCGACTGCCAGTTCAATTGCCTGCTGCTGGATGCGGCGATATTCGCTGATGTCTTCCACCAGCACCAGCCCATAACGAATGCTGCCATCTTCATCATGGATCAGTGAGCCGGTCACCCGCACCCAGATATACTGCCCGTCGCGGCGCAGATAGCGTTTGTCAAGTTGGTAATGGCGGCGTTTTCCGGCGACCAATTCGGCAGAGAGTTCTAATTCAATGGCAAGGTCTTCAGGGTGGGTGAACGACTCATAACGCATGTGGCGCAGGTCATCTACTGTATAACCGAGCAGCGCGCAGAATGCCGGGTTGGCATCAATAATGCTGCTGTCAGCATCCGCCAGGACAATCCCAAATGAGGTGGTCTCAAAAATCGTGCGGAACCGCGACTCGCCCTCTTGCAGCACTGAGCGCACCAGTCCCAGGACATGCTGGTTTAGGGTATCTTCGAACAAAGCTACCAGCGTCATGAAAGCGGCATCGTCCTTGCTGGACTCGCGCAGTACCTTTACAGATTCCGGCGTAAGAATTGACATACTCGCACCCGGCACAGGGGTCCTTTTATCTTCAAGGGGTGACTAATTATTAGATCAGTTAAGTGGTGCTTCCTCGTCGGGTACTAATACTGATACCCCAACCCCGCCGCTACCTCATGAGGATTCACCCGGCGCTCTGGCACAATAACCGCCAGACTTGCCGTCGGGTAATCCAGCCGATAACCGATGCCCGCCGCAGCGAAGGCACGGCGCAGCGGAAAATCCGTTTGCCCCGGCTGTACCGGAACCACGTAAACCGCAAACGCCGCTGTTTCGACAGCCGTCAATAATTCGGGAAAACGCAGAATCCCCCCTGCAATGTAGGCGTCATAATAATCCGCAGCGATAAGCTGCCCGCCAGTCTGAAAAACCAGGACTTGTGCGATGCCTGTGTCCGTCCAGACATAATTATAACCATAGTCGTTAAGGTAATCAACGAGCGGTGTTAAGTTATTCGGTAAGCGATGATAATATGGTGAATCAAAAGCACGCAGACTATTAATACGCAGCACTAAAGATATATTTAGCGTCAGCAGCAGCGCGACGGCACTCGCCCCGCCAGCGCCCCGCACGACGTGCCAGCATGTCCACCGCGCCCCCCGGCAGTGGGCACGCAGCGGCAGCACACCCGCCAACGCCGCCGCGCCCACCGGCAGCACACTGTGCAGCATCAGCACATAGCGCCCGGTGGCATCAATGCCCCAGGGATTCAGCGCGCTGTCGCCGTAACTGCTCAGCGCATACACCGGCGGAATGGTCAGCGCCAGCCCCAGCAGCAGCACGCGCAGCAGCCGTTTGCCCGCCGGGGACGCGCGCCGCAGCGCCAGCACAGCCAGCGCCAGCATGCCCGCGCCATAGAGCAGCAGCGCCAGCACGTGCGCCAGCCGTCCGTAAGCGCCCCACTCCGGCGCACCCGTCACCAGCCGGGGCAGCAAATCACTGGCGAAGTGGCGCAGCACCGCGTTGATTTCGCCTGCGGTGGTGCTGCCCGCGCCGATCACGCGGAAAGTTTCAAAATCGTGTCTCAGGTTGTGCAGCCAGAATGGCGCGCTGCCCAGCAGAAACGCGGGGACTGCCGCCAGCAGCGGGCGCACCTGCCGCCAGCCTTCGCCCCGACGGCGTGACAGCAGCACGACGACGGTCAGCAGCGCGGCGGGAATGAAATAGTAGAAGCCGAGCC
>DAOTWP010000108.1:0-4152 GCA_034435675.1 Anaerolineae bacterium | reverse complement strand
CGGCGCGGAGAACGCACGGCGCGGAGAACGCACGGCGCGGAGAACGCACGGCGCGGAGAACGCACGGCGCGGAGAACGCACGGCGCGGAGAACGCAAAGATGCACCACCGGAGGCACAGAAAAGTACGGCGGGTAACCAGTAGTCCGACAAGATGAGTATGAAACCCGATGTCTTTGGCTAGCCCTCACCCCCAACCCCGCTCCCGACCGTGCCTTCGGCACCATGAGCGGGGCGCAACCCAATTGCCAGGGATTTTCCCTCCCCCTCGCCCAGCCGCGCAGCGGCGTTGGGGAGAGGGGGACTGAGGGGTGAGGGCTGTAGCTGAGTAGTCAACTTAACCTTGTTGGTGTACCAGATTCTATGTCTCTGTGCGTTCCGGGTTTCTGCGGTTTTGCCTGCTGCTGCCCGGCGCTTATGCTGGCGTGCGGCGCACCACGCGGTAAAAGTCGTTCATCGGCGGCTGATCGCCTAACATGTGACCAATCTCGCGTGCCTGCGCGACAAAATCGGGCACGTGCTGCACCTCAGCAATCGCCCAGTCCGGCGGCAGCAGGGTCGCTGTTTCGTCCGGATTGCGGAAATTGAGCTTGAAGCCCAGCTTGTTATAAGCGTCGATGATTTCGGCGGGGGCGTTGCGGTTGACCTGATTATAGAGCACCATCTCGATGCCGACGCTGCCCAGCCGTTCAAACAGGGCGGTCACTGCCGGATCAGGCAGGTAGAGCATCAGCCCGGTGGCGATGACTGTGTGCATCCCGCGCAATTTTTGCAGGTCTTCAATACTATTGATGTCCACCTTGACCAGGTTGTAGCCCGCCTGGGCGGCATCTTGCAGCACGGCGTCGGACGCATCAGTGAACATGCCGATCTGGTCCGGCGTGGGCAGCAGCGGTGTGGGCAGCCCGCCGCCGACCAGCGCAACCTTGTCCAGCCCCCACGCTTCAATGGCTGTGCGCGCCAGCACATTCTGGCTGGCAAAACCCTGCGGCGAAGACGGCACCAGTTCAATCAAGCGATCCGCCACCGCTTTTGCTGCCGGGTCGGGTTCAAAGTCCCACCCATCTGCCAGATGTGGCGCATGTTTCAACAACCACAATTTCACCAGCCATCCAGAAATATGGTCTGATCGCATGCTATTGATCCTCACTGCTGTGGATAACGGTTTGATTTGGCTTGGCACCGCGAACGGCGGTAAGGGAATTGCCAAAAACGTAAACCAATTATAGCAGGAAATGCGGATGGAAAGACACTGCGCAGGTCACAGTTCGGTTTGAAGCGGCGGCGGTGAATGCAGGGCGCGCGGCAGGGATGCGACGGAAACACCAGAAAACCTGTCTGCGCGACCAGGCAGGTCCGGAGCTGCCAAAAAACGCCCTGGTTGGCGTGTGTCTGATGCGTTATTCAGGACAGAGCGATGGCGGCAGCGTGCGTTCACTGCCGCCGTGCGCCGGTGTGCGTGTACATGCTGCGCCCTACACCGATCCCTGCTGCTCGTTCCGGGCGACCTGTACACGCAAATACGCGACTGCGGCATCCGCATCGTCGAATGTCTTCATCGTGCGCAGCCGCAGCAGTTGGACGCCCGTACTCATCATCCGGTTCAGCCCAACCATAGCAAAACAGGCGGTGTTCGGGTGGCGCACCAGTTTTACCAGCGAAGTGTGTCGGATCAGACTGACATCGAACAGCCATGCATGCGTGAAATCAACAACAAAATACATGGGGCGTTCCTCAACCAACGGCAGACACGCTTCCATCACGTTGCTGACATCTTCTGCCGTGATTTTGCCGGCGTACTTCGCGCCCATGATGTGCGGCGGTTCGATCCAGTAGCTTTCTGCGGGCATAGCTATTCTCCGAAACCAGAGTCTTCCGAACAATTACTGCTTCAACACCAATCAGCGGCAGACGGCGGTCTGGCGGTGGGGCACAGCGAACAGGGCACGTAGCCGCAAGCGCGCCGGTTCACGCCGGTGCTGGTCGCCGCAGACGGCAGGCGCTCAGGCGGGCAGCGCCACCTGCGCAGTCGCAAACGCCAGCGCCGAGTCCAGACTGGCAAAGGCACGCTCGGCAATCAGGCTGGTACGGTTCTGCACCAATGCCTCGTGCACAAAAGCGCAGTTTACTTCGGGCGTTACCTGCGCCCCGGCAAGGACGCGCACAATCCCTAACACGGCAGAAACGGCATCCAGCGCGCTATCGCGGTTCAGCGCCCGCAGGTCAAAGACACGATACACTGGACCGGGCACCGCCTGTGCCAGATCAACGGTCTGCATATACACTTCGGCAAGCTGCATCGGGTGCGCAGGCGCAGTCAATTCCACAAGAATCACGGGCTGGTCAACAGTTTGATGAACGATGGCGGTCATGGATTTACCCTCCTTGATTGCTGCCTATACCTTTATTGTCAATCCATTTGCGATTAATAACTGTTGAGGCTTAATGAATTTTGTATAAAAATATGGAGAACTGCTTTTGGAAAAGCCGCGGTGGAGCGGGCATGCCAAAACACACGGGCGACCAATCAGATCGCCCGCGTGCGGGGGGTGGTGATCCAGTGGTGCAGCGCAGTGATGCAGCGCAGTGATGCAGCGCAGTGATGCGGTGTTATGCGCGGCGCGTGACGCGGTAGAAATCATTCATTGGCGGTTGGTCTGCCAGCAGGCTGCCGATTTCCGCTGCCTGCGCGACGACATCGGGCACGTGCTGCACCTCGGCAATCTGCCACTCGGGCGGCAGCAGCGCCATGATTTCGTCAGGGCTGCGGAAATTCAGTTTAAAGCCGAGTTTGTTGTAAGGCTCGATCACTTCAGGGGTCACATTGCGGTTGCCATGATTAAAGATCACGGTTTCCATGCCCACTTCTGCCAGCCGGTCAAACAGCGCCGTTACGGCGGCGTCCGGCAAAAAATGCACCAGCCCGGTAGCGATGACCGTGCGCGCATCGCGGAGCTGCTGCAAATCGGCGCTGCTGGTGACATCTACTTTGAGGGTCTTGTAGCCCAGTTGTGCCGCGTCTGCCAGCACGCCGTCCGATGTATCTGTATAGTAGATGATTTGCTCCGGGCGCGGCGAAAGCGGTGTGGGCATGCCGCCGCCCAGCAGCACAACCTGCTGCAAATCCCACAATTCGATGGCGGTACGCGCCAGCACATTCTGGCTGGTAAAGCCTTCCGGCGCGGACGGAATTAGCTGGATGATCTTCTCGACCATTGCCTTGACCATTGGCTCCGGCTCAAAGTCCCAGCCATCCAGTAAATGCGGTGCCTGCTGTGTTAACCACAGCTTCACCAACCAGGCAGAAATATGATCAGAACGCATGTGAATGATCCTCAACTGTTTGTTGATCTAAGCCACCAGCCGAATGAAATCCACCAAGCCTGTTCGCGTTGCTGTGCCAGGGTTGGCTGCCCCACAGTGCGCCTGTGTAGTGCTTGCGTTACATGGGCGAATTGCGCACCTGGGCTTAGCACAGTACCCACAGTCCTGTTGAATCCTGTCGGACTGCTAAGTGGAGTGTTAAAAACGTAAATAACTATAACCAATAAAACTAACCGGGCATATATCTGCCAGGTTACAATTTGGTTTGAGGTTTGGTTCTTCTGCTCTTCGGTCAGTGTTTAGCGGTGGGGCAACCCGTGCGATGGGGCTTGAGACCTGCTTGAATTGACCGCCTACCCATCCATCCGGCGGGCAGAAGGCAAAATTCCTGCAAGCGTGGGCAGCACAGCAGGTTGTTGTTTACGAGGTGAGTACGTGGATGATGCTCACCTCGGATGATGGTGGTGATGTTCAAGTGTCCAGCAGGCAGCTAGGCACCGCGTGGTGAGCTGTCGGCGGCTTTCTCCACCTGTTTCGTCAGATACGCCGTGCGTTGTTCGCGCAGAAAGGCAATCGCTGTAGCCTCGTCCTCAAAGAACTTGAGGGCGCGCGGGCGGATCAGTTGAACGCCGGTGCGCAGGATGCGGTTGACGCCAATCATGGCGAAAAAGACCGTGTTCGGGTGTCGTATCAGCTTGATCAGTGACGTATGCTGCAAGAGGTTGACATCAAACAGCATGGCGTTGTTCAGATCAATCAAGAAGAACATGGGACGATCTTCAACCAGCGGCAGGCATTCGTCCATGATGCGCGTGACATCGTCAGCCGTG
>DAOTWP010000107.1:0-19120 GCA_034435675.1 Anaerolineae bacterium | reverse complement strand
CGGGGTATTGCTGGTGCCAGTGTTGTAGCCCATCTCATTTAAGCCACGCCGCATATACTCGGCGTTGTCCCACAACTGCTCGACATGGCTTGGTTCGTTTTCGATTATGTCTAGTGCCGCAAGGACGGCGGCAGCATTGGGGGCAGGGATTGCCGCCGAGAAAATCAATGACCGGGCGTGATGCTGGATATAGTGAATAGCTGCTTCACTGCCTGCAACAAACCCACCGATCGAGGCAAAGCTTTTGCTGAACGTGCCCATAATCAGATCTACTTCGTCGGTCAAGCCGAAATGCGCTGCCGTGCCGCGCCCATTGCCGGTGACGCCGATGCCATGCGCGTCGTCCACCATGATGCGGGCGCCGTAACGCTTGCAGATTGCAACGAGTTCAGGCAGGGGGGCAATGTCTCCGCCCATGCTGTAGACGCCATCAACCACGACCAGTTTCCCGGCATCTTCCGGCAATTTTTGCAGCACAGCTTCGAGGCTGCTGATATCGTTATGGCGGAAACGCTTCATCTCACCACGGCACATCAGGCAGCCATCAACGATGCTGGCATGGTCGTCTTTATCAATGATGACGTAATCGCCTTTTTGAACCAGCGCGGTGATCGTGCCGACATTGGTCTGATACCCGGTTGAAAACACAATCGCCGCTTCTTTGCCGACGAACTTCGCCAGGCGGCGGTCGAGTTCCAGATGGAATGAGAGCGTACCGTTCAAGAAGCGTGAGCCGGTGACGCTGGTGCCATAGTGTTTGATGGCATCAATGGCAGCCTGACGCACGCGCGGTTCAGTGGTCAGCCCCAGATAATTGTTCGAACCACACATGACAACTTCTTTGCCTTCAAAGGTGGCGACATTGCCTTCGGAGTCGCTCAATGCACGGAAATAGGGGTAATACCCCGCTGCCATGGCTTCCTTTGCAGCCGTGAAGCTGCTGATTTTGTCGAATAGGTCAGCCACAAACTTGCCCCCTTCTTTTTGTCTCTAGCACGGTTTTGCACGACGTTCCATTTGAGCATCCACTCATTATAGCCAAATCCATGGTTTTCCAGCAGTTGTTTCCACACTCACTCATAATTGACACCTGTATGCCACAGATTCAAAATTTTAACAACTTTTAGAAATTAATCAACCAGCTACCCGGTAATTAGAGAGATGCCTTGCGCGCGGGGACAATGTTAGGGTAGAATCTGCGTGGTGTTGGACATGGTCTTGAATGATGTTTGTTTTAAGGGAGAACGCTGTATGTCCAGTTTGACCCTCAAGCGGCTGGTGGTCTGGGCGGTAGGGATGGGGACCGGCTTTCTGGTAGCCTATTTGCTGGTCGTTATTGGTTTCCCGCTGATCAAGCCCGAAGAAGCCGGTATCACGATTGCGGATTACGGCAACGGCTATTTTCTGGTGACGGCTATCCCGCTGGGGATTATCTTTGTGATCTGGCTGGATGCCCTGCTGGACACCCGTATTCTTCCGGACTAGCCCTGCTGCGGCGCGCCGGTTGGCGGCAGCGCAGATGGACTGACTGCTGACACCCGCCCTAGTGGCGGGTTTTGTCTTTTTGCGCTGGTTAGCTGTTTTCAAGCAGGTAGATGAAGCCGTTCAGGCTGGTTGTGCGGTGAACACGCAGCCGGGGCAGTGTGAGGACACTATCGGTTGTGTGCAAAGCGCCGCTGCGTGTGGTGACCGCGCCCCACACGGGCAGGGCAGCGATGGTACTCAGTGTATTGGTGTCGTAGCGTCCGGCAGGATAGGCAAACATGCGCGCCGGGATGCCGGTGTGCGCTTCGAGACTTTCCAGGCTGCCCACGATTTCATAGACGAGAAAATCATAGTCACGGTTGCGTAAATCAACATGCGATTTTGTGTGTGGCTGCATGCTCATGCCTGCTGCTGCCATTTCGGCGATTTGATTCCAGGTGAGGTGGTTAGGAGCATTGCTGTCGGCACGCCCGGTGATGATGAAGAATGTGCCTGTAAAACCGAACTCCTGAAGCAGCGGGTAGACAGTCGTGTAATGGTCGCTGTAGCCGTCATCGAACGTGAGCACGACCGGGCGGTGTGGTAGTGCCGCGCCGGTCATCAGCGCGTTATACAGTTCATAGAGCGAAATCGTTGTATAGCCTGCTGCGCGCAGCCAGTTCAACTGCTCACGGAAAGCGCCGGGGTCAACCGTCAGGTCAGTACGGTAAATATCAGCATCCTGTGGCAGCGTGCCGACATAGTGATACATCAGGATTGGCACGCGCATCCGGCGCAGGGTTCCGTCCCAGGCAGGGGGAGCAATGTTGACAGGCTGAGCATAGGCAGGCAGTGCCGGAATGCACAACAGCATGAGTTGCAGCGTAAGGAAGAGCAGATGCACTCGTTTCATGTTTCAAGCATAAAAAAACGGGTGAGTCGTGTCAACCGCTGATCTGCTGTCACCCCGTGTCTGGCGGGTGCTGCTGGCGCTGTGGTGGGGTGTTGTTGGGGGGGCAATGCTGACGGCGGTGGCGCTGCTGGCGGGTGCTGCTGATCCACTGCGCGCTCCGCATCTGGTTGCCAGTTATGACCCGGCGAGTGATCTGCGTTTCCACTCGTTTGATGCCGGGAACTGGCTGGGCGCAAGCCTGGGCAGTGTGCGTGGCGTGTTTACGATTGAGGCGGAGAGCGCTGCATCACGAGCGTGGGGGCTGGATGTGGCGGGCGTGTGGCTGCTGGTGCGGGCAGATGGCTACTTCTCTGCGCAGCCTGCGCAAATGCCGCCGCAGTGGATGCCGTTTGTGCATATTGACACGGGCAGCAACAGACTGAGTCTGCACGTTGACGGTGTAGGGCAGGCGGTGCTGCGCATCAATGATGAGGTTGCCTGGAGCGCCGCATGGCCTGCCAGCCGGGGCTACATGCCCGCACTCATTTATCAAGGAGTAATGCCGCCTGCACGGGTGCGTCTGTATGGCAGCGGGCGATAGCGCCAAATGGCTTAAGAGAAAATAAGACTTTGTGGGAATTTTCACGTTTTGACAGTTGTCTGATAGCTTTTGAAAGCTGTGCCCTGCTACAGTGGCACGCATGAACACAGAACATACCTCACGAATTCCAGGTTTCTACAAACGTTCGCTGCCGGATCGGGCAGCACTGGTAGCGCAGTGGGCAAACCTGACCTCGCAAGAACAGGCAGTTCTGCTGGGGGTTCAGGGGTTGAGTGCTGCACAGGCAGATCACATGATTGAGAATGTGGTTGGCATCTACGCGCTGCCGCTGGGCATTGCCACGAATTTTCTGATTAACGGTGATGACTATTTGATTCCGATGGTGGTGGAGGAACCATCAGTTGTGGCGGCGGTCAGCAATGCGGCAAAGGCGTTCCGCGAGGGCGGGGGCTTTATAACGTCCAGCGATATGCCGGTGATGATTGGTCAGATTCAGGTACTCGATCTTGCTGATGTATATGTCGCTGCTGGCGCAGTGATGGCACAGCGCGAATACCTGCTGGAAGAAGCGAACCGGACGGCGAGCAGCATCCTCAAGCGGGGTGGGGGCGCGCGTGATCTGCAAGTGCGTCCGATGCCCACGACGGCGGCGGGTCCCATGCTGGTAATCCATCTGCTGATGGATACACGCGATGCAATGGGCGCAAACGCCATTAACACTGCCGTGGAACAGCTTGCTCCCCTTGTCGAGTCGCTGACTGGCGGGCGGGTGAATCTGCGCATTCTGAGCAACCTGACTGACCGGCGGCGTGCCCGTGCGGAGGGCATGGTTCCCGCTGCCGAGCTGGAAACGGAGGATATGCGCGGGGAAGCTGTGGTGCGGGCGATTGTGGAAGCGGGTGTCCTGGCGGAAATTGATCCTTACCGGGCTGCCACGCACAACAAGGGCATCATGAATGGTATTGATGCGGTGGCAATCGCTACCGGGAATGACTGGCGGGCGATTGAAGCAGGGGCACACGCTTATGCTGCCCGCGACGGCAGCTACGGCAGCATGTCGCGCTGGTGGCAGGACGAGGACGGTAATCTGCGCGGCGCAATTGACATCCCGCTGTCTGTCGGGATTGTCGGTGGGGCGACGCGCGTGCACCCCACAGCACAGGTCGCTTTGAAAATCCTGCGCATTGAGTCTGCACAGCAGCTTGCCGAGATTATGGTGGCGGTGGGGCTGGCGCAGAACTTCGCCGCGCTTCGCGCACTGGCAACCCACGGCATCCAGCGTGGGCATATGCGCATGCACGCTAAGCAGCTTGCCGTTGCCGCGGGGGCGACGGATGCTCAGGTTGGGCAGATTGTTGACCAGTTGATTGCTGAAGATAACATCCGTCTGGAACGCGCCAAGGAACTCGTCCGCGCACTCCAGGGTGGTACATAGAAAGCGAAAAGGATAACCAAGAGGTGCAGCGTGACTTTCAACGGAATTGAGCCGCAGAATCTGATGCGCCCGGATCGCAAGGTCGGTATTGTCGGTTATGGCGCGTATATTCCGCGTTATCGCCTGCCGGGCAGCGAAGTGGCGCGCGTGTGGACAAATGGGCTTGGCGGCAGCCCGGTCAAAGAGAAGGCGGTTGCCGGTTTAGACGAAGATGTGACCACGATGTCGGTGGAGGCTGCACGAAATGCGCTGGCGCGGGCGCAGATTAGTGCGCAGGAGATCCGCGCGGTGTGGGTCGGCAGCGAAAGCCATCCGTACTCAGTCAAGCCAACGAGTACGATTGTGGCGGAGAGCATTGGGACAACCCCCAATATTCAGGCGGCAGACTGGGAGTTCGCCTGTAAAGCGGGGACGGAAGCGGTGCAGGCTTCGATTGGTATCGTCGGCAGTGGTATGGGACGTTACACGTTGAGCATCGGGATGGATACCGCGCAGGGACGCCCCGGTGACGCGCTGGAATACACAGCGGCGTCGGGCGGGGCAGCATTTATCATTGGACCAGCGGAGGAAGCCGTCGCGGTGTATCAGGGCAGTTACAGTTTTGTCACCGATACGCCGGATTTCTGGCGGCGCGCTAACGCCACCTATCCCAGTCACGGTGATCGCTTTACCGGGGAGCCAGCCTATTTTCATCATGTCCTTTCTGCCGGGCAGGCGTTGATGGACATGCTGGGCACCACTGCGCAAGATTACACCCATGCGGTGTTCCACCAGCCCAACGTTAAATTCCCTGCAAGAGCAGCAGCGCTGCTGGGCTTTTCGGCTGAGCAGATTCAAACCGGGCTGCTGGCTGATGTGATTGGCAATGTCTATTCCGGTTCGTGTATGGTTGGACTGACCGCGATTCTGGATATAGCACAACCGGGAGACCGGATCCTGATGGTCAGCTATGGCAGTGGGGCAGGGTCGGATGCTTTCGACCTGTTGGTGACTGAGCGCGTTGAGCGCGTGCGGCATCTTGCTCCGGCGACACAGGATTATATCAACCGCCGCAGTGTGATTGATTATGCCACATATGCCCGTTTCCGCGGGAAGTTGAAGGACTAGGACGCGATGCGTGATGTAGCAATTGTGGGTGTTGGGCAAACGCCTGTTGGTGAACATTGGAGCAGCAGCCTGCGCATGCTGGCAGCAGACGCGATTCAGGCGGCGATCAGCAGCGTTGATGTGCAAAAGATTGACGCTGTATATGTCGGGAATGCCTATGGCAGCACCTATAGCAGCCAGGCTCAGCTGGGCACACTGGTCGCAGATTATGTCGGGCTGACGGGCGTCGAGGCGATGACTGTCGAAGCCGGGGATGCGTCCGGCGGGGCGGCACTGCGCGCGGGTATGCTGGCAGTTGCCTCTGGCGCGGTGGAAACCGTGCTGGTAGTGGGCGTGGAAAAATCCACCGATGCGATTGCCAGTGCGCGTGTGGCGGCGCGTGGGGTCAGCCTTGATGCGGATTATGAGGCAGCGCATGGTGTCACCCTGCCTGCGCTTGCCGGGCTGTTGATGCGGCGCTATATGCACGAATTTGGTGTTGAACTGGCTGCGTTTGAGGGCTTCAGCATCAATGCGCATGCTAACGGCAAACGCAATCCACTGGCGATGTACCGCAATACGATCAAGCCGGGTGCATTTGCCAAAGCGCCAATGGTGGCAGACCCGGTGAATCTGTTTGACGGTGCGCCGGATGCCGATGGCGCGGCGGCTGTGATTTTGACATCAGCAGAGCGCGCTGCCGACCTTGTGCCCCAGCCTGTGCGGATTGCGGGCAGCGGGGTGGCAACCGACACATTGGCGCTTCAGGATCGCCATGATCCGTTGTATCTGAAGGCGGTCAATACATCGGCAGCAAAAGCATTTGCTCAGGCGGGCATCCAGCCGCATGAGGTGAGCCTGCTCGAGCTGCATGATGCCTATACGATCCTGACGGTGCTGGCGCTGGAAGCGCTGGGGCTTGCCGAACGCGGCGCGGGGTGGAAGCTGGCGCAGGATAGCATCATCGGTTTGCAGGGTTCCGTACCGATCAGCACGTTTGGCGGGTTGAAGAGTCGCGGGAATCCCGCAGGCGCAGTAGGGGTGTATCAGGCGGTAGAAGCCTGTCTGCAACTGCGCGGTGATGCCGGTGACAATCAGGTGGCGAATGCCCGCAGCGCGTTGATTCAATCTGTTGGTGGTGTGGGCAGTATCGTGGTCAGCCATGTGCTGATGATTTGAGCAGCCGGAGCGGGGTGGTCTGCCCCGGTTTGAACGCATGAGGCGGTGCGTGCAGCACGCATGAGGCGCGCATAAATAGGGACTGAGTCTGCCGTGAAAATGGCGCTGATCTGAGAGCCTTTGATAGCAGCAAACGGCTGTCTGATAGTTTTTGATAGCCCGCAGTCCCTATAATCATGCACAGTTGATTGTGTAATTCAGCACAAGCTAAACGTCCTGAACCAAAGTGAGGTTATGATCATGCAGATTTCGAGACACTGGCGACTGAATTCTCAGCGGTATCGACTGGAAGGGGCACGCGATGAGGACGGCAATCTGAGCCTGCAAGCCCGCCCCACGCCGCTGACCGATCTGGTCGCTCAACCGGAACTGCCGGCTCAGCCTGCTGTTGTTGAAACACTTGAAAAAGTTGTGACGGCTGCGTAAGCGCACCGCCAGGCGGCAGGGATACGCAATGGTTACACCACAACCGAAAGATCAATCCCGTGAGCGGGTAGCATTCGCCGGAACTGGCGAGGTCTTTAGCTACACAGTTGTCCAGGATCCACCGGCAGGATATGAAGATCAGTCACCGTATGTGCTGGCGCTGGTCAGACTGGACGAAGGTCCATTTATCACCGCCCAGCTTACCGACCTGGGGGACGAACCTGTAGCGATTGGCGACCGTGTGGAAATGGTCACGCGCAAGCTGACTGCCGAGGGCGCGGATGGCGTGATTGTCTATGGCTATAAATTTCGCAAGGTGCTGCCGCGCGCTGCTGCCCGATAGGGCAGGGGGGTGCAAAAGCAGGCGCACCCGCAGCATTGGTATCAAAAAACCGCCTGAGATGGCGGTTTTCTGTTTTTGAGTGGGGTACACCCGCAGGCAGTGCCGCAGCCTAGCTGGCAGTGCCCGCAGCGAGCAGGTCGGTCTTGTGCTGGTAGGCAAGCGAGTGTTGATCCTGCGCGTCAAAGACGTGGATGTTGTCAATGTTGATGACCGCACCCAGTCGCCCACCGACGCGCGCATGCGTGCGCGGGTCAACCCGTGCGATGAAGCTCTTGCCGCCATCTTCGAGATAGACAATCATTTCGTTGCCCATCTGCTCTATGACTTCGACATTCGCTTCGATGAGTCCGGGGGTGATGTTCGAGGGCCGGAATTCCGCATCGTGAATGTCTTCAGGGCGAACGCCGAGCACTACGCGGGTGCCCGCATGTGATTTGTAGGGCAGCGCCTTTTCCGCCGGGATTTTGATCTGGAAGATGTCCGCGTCCACGACGATATCACCATCGTCGGTTTTGAGCGTGGCATCAAAGAAGTTCATGGACGGGCTGCCGATGAAGCCCGCAACAAAGATGTTGCGCGGGTTGTGATACAGGTTGAACGGCGTGTCAACCTGCTGTAGATCGCCTGCGCTGAGCACCGCAATACGCGATCCCATCGTCATGGCTTCTGTTTGGTCATGGGTCACGTAAATGAAGGTGGTTTGCAGGCGCTGGTGCAGTTTGCTGATGAACGAACGCGCTTCCACGCGCAGCTTGGCGTCCAGGTTGGACAGCGGCTCGTCCAGCAGGAAGACCGAGGGTTCGCGGACGATGGCACGCCCCACCGCAACACGCTGGCGCTGCCCACCGGAGAGCTGGCGCGGGCGGCGATCCAGCAGGTGGTCAATGCCGAGGCTCTTGGCCGCTTCGCGCACACGTTCATCAATGATGTGCTTGGGAGTCTTGCGCAGACGTAAACCAAATGCCATATTTTCGAACACAGTCATGTGCGGGTACAGCGCATAACTCTGAAACACCATAGCTACGTCGCGATCTTTGGGGGCAACGTTGTTGACTACACGGTCACCAATCAGAATGTCGCCAGTGGTGATTTCCTCAAGACCCGCCAGCATACGGAGTAATGTTGATTTGCCGCAGCCTGAGGGTCCGACATAGACCATGAATTCGCCATCTTTTATTTCAAGGTCCATGCTGTTGATGACGATAGTTTCACCAAATGCCTTGTGCACGCTGCGGTAAGTTACACCTGCCACGAGAAATCCTCCTAGTACTCGAAATGATCCGTTTTGTCAAAAAACTTGGGCAGTTTGCACAATTTATTTGCAAGTTGCCTTATTGTGCGAAACTGCTCCGGCGACTGAGATTATAGTGAGAATTTTCAATTTTTCAAAAAATTGGTACAACATGTGATGAGAAGATGACAGCGGCAGCAGATGCCGAGTGTAAGTGAGGGGGAATGGCAGAGAATATTACCGCAGAGATTATCGCGATTGGGACTGAGATTCTGCTGGGGGAGATTACGGACACCAATTCGGTATATATTGCGCGCGCACTGCGCGATCTGGGGATCAATGTCTACTTTATGACCTCTGTAGGTGATAATGAGGGGCGTATTGCCGACGCGATTCGCATTGCATTTTCGCGCGCAGATGTGGTCATTACCTGCGGGGGGTTGGGTCCTACCGTGGATGATATGACGCGGCAGGCTGTGGCGCGGGCAACTGAACGCCCACTCGTGTTTCATCAGGAACTGCTGGATGCAATCGCGGAACGCTTCAGGAATTTTCGCGTGACGATGACCGATAACAACCGCCGCCAGGCATTTTTGCCGCAGGCAGCGATCCTGATTGATAATCCTGTCGGGACTGCGCCATCGTTTGTTGTCGAACATCAAGGACGTTTAGTCTTCAGCCTGCCGGGTGTGCCGCGTGAAATGAAGTTCTTGATGCAGGAGCGTGTCCTGCCATATCTGCGCCAGCATTACCAGTTGGGAATTATCAAGGCGCGTGTGCTGCATACTGCGGGGATCGGTGAGAGCATGCTCGATGACTTGATCGGTCCGGCGTTATTGGAAGCTGCCAACCCGACAGTAGGCTTGGCGGCGCATCACGGGCAGGTAGACGTGCGTATTACGGCAAAGGCAGAAACCGAGAGCGAAGCGGATGCTTTGATCGCCGCTGCGGAAACCGAGCTGCAGGCGCGTGTTGGCGGCTATATCTTCGGTGCGGACGGCGAAACGCTGGACGGTGTGCTGATGCGCCTGCTGGAAGCGCAGCACCTGCGCGTTGCTGTGCTGGAAGCGGGTATTGGTGGGGCGCTGGCACAGCGTTTGCAAAATTTCAGCAGCGCCGGTGAGCAACCGGGTTTTGCGGTGTTTTCCTATGGGACAATCGAAGAGGTGCAGCCACGCTTGCAGTTTGATCCGGCATCACTGCGCGACAGCGCTGCGCGCACGGCGGAGCTGCTGTGCGCCGAGACTGGCGCAGTGGCGGGGATAGTCGTCCTTAGCCGGGCAGGGGATGATGCCGGGGATCATGCCGATCAGGAAGAGCACACCGTTGCAGCAGTGCATGTTCACGGGCAGACACGCTCACGGGTTTATGGGTTTGGCGGGCAGGCAGAAATGGCGCGCCTGTGGCTGCCCTCGTGGACACTGGCATCGGTCTGGCAGATGCTCAGGGAGGAGGGTGAAAATAGTGACGAGTCTCAGCGCTAAGCTGGCGACAGTTCAGCAGGCGACCAGCAGCGCATTGGGGCTGCTGTTTGCGCCGCGTGTGCAGCAGCTCCCGCTGCCGATTCAACGCTATGACGATCCATTTCTGCCGTTCGGCAAAGCGATTATTAATGCTACTCGCGATCTGGTCTGCGCGTATGTCTTTGACCTTGCTTCGTATATGGCACTGGGCGCAGCAGGGGCAGTCGCGCTCGAACGCACGATCAGCTATGCAGCCGGAGACGCCGTCACGATTCTGCATGGACCATTTGCTGGGGCGCAGTATGCAGTGCTGACGGAGGAAACCTCGTTTGGGGTTGATGCGGTGACGCTGGTGGACAGCCTGTATCTGGATGCCTATTTACGGCGTCCTGACCGGGGCGCTTTTATCGTTCGCACAGGTTATGCGCGTATGGTGGACACGCCGGGGCGCGGCGGTGTCTTCTGGCAGGATGATTTTATGTTTGCCGTGCTGGGCGACGGGGGGGAGCCGCTGCGGATTCGCCTTTTAGGCGAAACGGTGCTCTATGCTGGGCGGGGTGACGATTTTGCCGAACAGGTGCGCCGCGCAGTGGAGCAGCAGCGCGTATGAGCAAACTGGAAACGCTGCTGGTTGAACATGGGCTGCTGCAATTTGGCATGTTCGTTGAGGGCGCGAAAATTGCTCCGCTGCGCGTAAGTTTGCATCTGCTGCCTTCATACCCTGAGGTGCTGAGCGCACTCGCTGCCGCGTTGGCAGACCGTCTGACGACACTGCCGCCGATGGAACGACTGGTGTGTACTGCGCAGGCGCTGCCGCTGGGCGTCGTACTGAGTCAGCAAACTGGTATCCCGCTGGTCTATAGCCAGGGCACAGCAGAGCGAGAGCTTGTGGGGGCATATGATGTTGGGCATCCGGCGCTGCTGCTGACCTACAGCCTTGATGATTCCACTGCCGATATTAAAGCGTTGATCACCAGGGCACGGCGAACCGGCTTAGAGCTTGAGCAGGTGCTGGTTGTTCTGGGGCACGGGGTAGAGTCCGGTGTGGCAGAGGCTGCGGTTTCGACACTGTTGTTCCTGCCGGACGTGCTGCGCACGCTCTATACCGACGGTTATCTCCCTGCCGGGCAGTTGCAGGCGGTGTTGGACTGGTTGGCGGCATAGGCTGATGTTCCGGTGATGCTGTGGCAGGGGAGAAGTATGCCTCTCCCCTGAGTAAGCGATTCCGGCATGTTTACCGGCAGGGGTTAATCCTCATCGTCGAGGGTCAGCAGCGCCATGAAGGCTTCCTGCGGCACTTCGACAGTGCCGATCATCTTCATGCGCTTCTTGCCTTTTTTCTGCTTTTCAAGCAGTTTTTTCTTGCGGGTGATGTCTCCGCCGTAACACTTGGCGAGTACGTCTTTGCGCACTGCCGAAACGTTTGCCCGAGAAATGACCCGTTTGCCCACTGCCGCCTGTACGGGCACGACGAACATCTGGCGCGGGATCAATTCCTTGAGTTTGGTTACCAGCCGCTGCCCTTTATGATAGGCGTCGCTGCGATGCACAATCAGCGCCAGCGCGTCTACTGGCTCATTGTTAACCAGCACGTCCAGCTTGACGAGGTCTCCGGAACGGTAATCATCGAAGTGGTAATCGAGGCTGGCATAGCCCCGTGTGATGCTCTTGAGCCGGTCGTAGAAGTCGATAATTAACTCGGAAAGCGGAATACGATAATGCAGAATCATGCGGGTGGCGTCGAGATACTCGGTGGTTTCGTATTCGCCGTGTTTCTTCTTGACCAGTTCCATGATTGCGCCAATGTAATCCTGCGGCGTGTAAATCTGGATTTTCATCCAGGGTTCGCGGATTTCCGAGATGACGCTTTCATCAGGAAGCTGTGCCGGGCTGTCTATGGTGATTTGCTCACCATTGAGCTTGATGACCTGATATTCCACACTGGGCGCGGTGGCGAGAATGTCGAGGTCGTATTCGCGTTCGAGCCGTTCCTGCACAATTTCCATGTGGAACAACCCCAGAAAGCCCACACGAAAGCCGAAATTGAGCGCTTGCGAAGTCTCAGGTTCAAAGACGAGCGACGCATCGTTAAGCTGCAATTTCTCCAGTGCATCGCGCAGCGCGGGGTAATCGTCATTGTCGGTGGGGTAGAACCCGGCAAAGACCATCGGTTTTGCCTGCTTATAGCCAGGCAGTGGTTCAGACGCGCTGTTGGTCGCGCTGGTGAGCGTGTCACCGACACGGCATTCGCGCACAGTTTTCAGTCCAGTGGCGACATAGCCGACTTCGCCCGCGGTCAAGCGTTCAATCGGTTTCATGCTGGGACTGAAGATACCCAGTTCGACAGGTTCAAATCTTGCTTCGGTTGCCATTAACCGCAGCGTGCCGCGCTGTTCCAGTTCGCCGTCAATCACGCGCACATAGGCGATAACGCCCTTATAGGCATCGTAGTGCGAGTCAAAGACCAGGGCGCGCAAGGGCGCAGCAGGGTCACCGGACGGCGGGTGAACATGAAGAATCACGCTTTCCAGCACATCCTGCACGCCACTGCCGCTTTTGGCAGAAATGCGCAGGATGTCAGCCGCATCTGTACCCAACAAATCTTCGATTTCCTGCGCGATGTCGTCAGGGCGTGCAGCAGGCAGGTCAATTTTGTTCAGCACGGGTATGATTTCGAGATCCTGCTCTAGTGCCAGATAGACATTGGACAGGGTCTGGGCTTCGATACCCTGACTGGCGTCTACGACCAGCACAGCGCCTTCGCAGGCTTGCAGTGCCCGGCTAACTTCATAGGTGAAGTCTACATGACCCGGTGTGTCGATCAGGTTGATGATATATTCCTGCCCGTCTCTGGCGGTGTAGTGCATGCGCACGGCGGAGGCTTTGATAGTTACACCGCGTTCGCGTTCAAGATCCATGCTATCAAGCACCTGCTCCTGCATTTCGCGGTCGCTGACCGTATGTGTGAGTTGCAGCAGTCGGTCAGCGAGGGTGCTTTTGCCGTGATCAACATGAGCGATAATTGAGAAGTTGCGAATGTTTTGGAGTTTCACGTTAAGGTGCATCCCCTGCAGGTTATGCTGCTTTTGCGTTGTAATCGTGCTGATTATAGCAGAAATGCAGGGCAGGACATGGGCGAAGTTGCTCAGTCTGGCAGCACCGCAGCAATCATGCTGTCTACGGTGGGTGTCGCGGCGGGTGGTGGGGCGGTGCTGAGCCAGACGAGAAATTCGGTGTTGCCTGCGGGTCCCTTGAGAGGCGAGATGGTCAGTCCGCAGACGACGAACCCGATTGACTGCGCAAAGCGGAGGATTTCTTGCAGCACGCGCGCGTGAATGTGCCGGTCACGCACGACGCCACCTTTGCCAACATCCGCTTTGCCCGCTTCAAACTGTGGTTTAATCAGGGCGATGAGTTCCGCGCTGGGCTGCAACCAGCGCTGAATGACAGGCAGCAGCAGGCGCAGCGAGATAAACGATGCATCTACCACTACCAGGTTGACCTGCTCGGCAAGCTGTTCAACATAGCGGGCGTTGGTGCGTTCCATGACAATCACGCGCGGGTCGGTGCGCAGGGTGTAGTCGAGCTGTCCATAGCCAACATCCAGCGCATAGACACGGGCTGCGCCGTGCTGAAGCAGGCAGTCGGTGAAACCACCGGTGCTTGCGCCGACATCGGCACAGACGCGCCCGGAGACAGCGAAGTCGAAGTCTGCCAGTGCGCCTGCCAGTTTGTCGCCTCCCCTGCTGACATAGCGTGGTTTCTGCTTGACAACGAGGTGCGCATCAGAATTGACCCGCACACCGGGTTTATCCGCCGGGTGACCATCTACGAGGATTTCGCCAGCCATAATCATGGCGCGCGCTTTTTCGCGACTGGGCGCGATTCCGCGTTCGAAGAGCAGCAGATCAAGACGCTGTTTTTCTGCCATGCAATCAGTCCCTTGTCAGCGGCAGGACAATTTCCAGCGGGTTGGGTGTCTCGTCCGCATCAACGGCGAAACCGTCTGCCGTGACTGGCAGATAGCCTTCTGCGATCACGTAGACGCTGTAGAAGATCGCGGGATCGCCGATTTGCAGGGGGCGTTGCAGTTGAAAGCGCCCGTTGCGGTCTGTCACTGCGGTCGCGTAAAGCTGTGATGCCTGCCAGATAAAATCCTCAATGGCGAAGTCTTCGCTGATTATCATGATCGTCGCGCCCGCGATCCCTGTGCGTGTGTCAGCATCCAGAATCAGCCCGTTGAGCTGCACACCGGATGCGGTAGCAAAGCGGTCAATTGGTAACTGCCCAATGCCCACACTAGCCTGCGTCGCGGCAAGGGGAATATTGTTGATCAGCAGTTCCATGCGGTACGTGCCGTCGGGGATGCCATTAGCTGCGCTGAGGCGCACGAGATAGTCTGTGCCGTTGCTGCTGCCACTCCACGGTACCGTTTGCTCTAAAAAGACATCATTGTCCACTGTCCAGCGCATGGTCCACAGCGTGCCGGGCGTAATCTGCTCCCAGTTGAACAGCGCATAGATGCGGTCTACGCCCGTTGTGAAGTTGTTCAGTGCCGGGGCATTGATAGCATCGGCAGCATTTTCGGCTGAGGTAAAATGTGCATCGGTGAAGATGCGCGGGAACGCGCCCTCACGCGCACCGGCGACCGTGAACTGCGCCAGCGCTGCCAACCGCCCCTCAATGTACAGTTCCAGCCGGTACATACCCGGAAACAGCCCATCCGTTGGGGCGATGCTGATGATTTTTGCACCATTAGTGCCGTCAATGGATGTATTCCAGGTGCCTTCGGAACGGAAGACTTCGCCATCGTTGTAATACCAGAGTGCGAACCAGGTCATGCCTTCGGGGATATTCTGATAGATAAAGCGTGCGCTGGCGATGTTGCCGGTGGGCAGCACATAGCCGTTACCGTAGACAGCTTCGCTTTCCTGATCGCTGGTCAGCCCAAAGACGATGTTGCTGAAGGTAGGCGCGGGTGTTGCTGCCCCACCGACCGTGATCTGGCTGGTGCCTGTGGCAATACCGTTGATAAACAGTGTGAATTCGTAAATGCCGTTGGGCCATGGCTGCCCGCTGCTGCCCACATGCCACAGCCCGCGTGTGCCGCCGCTCCAGCGCACGGGCGCAAGCGAAAATGTAGGGTCGGGGATGCCGTCGCGTGTGACACGCAGTTCATAGACCGTTTCCGGGGTCATGTTGCGATAGCGGAAGAACATGTACAACGCGGTTGCGCCAGCGGGCAGTCTGCCAATAACGGTAGTGGGCATGCCATCGGTTACTGCAGGCGCGAAGAAAAAGCCGTCGAAATCCGGCGCGCCGTCGAGCGCTTGCGGCGCTGCGCCGGGAAGCTCAATCAGCAGCCCGAGCCGGGCGGCACGCAGCAATGGGCGGGCAAAGTTGGCGGGGCGCAGCGAGTTGATGAACACTCCGACGGGAATGCAGGTGTCAAGATCGTTGACGAGTCCATCACGATTGGTATCCTGGATGGACTGGCAGACGGCGTTGGGCGTGCTGCTGGTGATCGGCGCGGTAGTTGGGATGCCGATCAGGCGCCCATCACTGTTGTATGCTCCGCCGCCGGACATCGTGCCTGCAATCGAGGCTTCTGTCTTGATCCAGGATTTGTCACCGCCGCTGGGTTCAGCAGTAAAGCCGCTGACTGTGCCACGAATGGTCGTGACGGCATCTTCACCAATGCCGGGATAGCCGACGATGAAAATGGTATTGTCGAGGTTGACTGTGGAGGAATCTGCCAGTTCCACAAAAGGTAGTGCCAGTGTGCTGGTGTCAATCAGCCGCCCGTCGAGTTCGCGGCTGATGCGCAGCACAGCGAGGTCAATGCCCACATTTGCCTGCGCAACTTCGGCGCGGTATTTGGGAATCGGCGGTTCGCCCGGCTGAATGTTCATGGCAATAATAATCGTATCGCCGGGGCAGTCACTGCTCTGGACGGTATTGTGCGCATTGGCAAGAATCAACCCATCACGGCTGACAAGCGTACCGGAACCGACGCAGGAGACGATCAAGTCGCTGCCGGTGTTGCGCGCTTGCAGGATAAAGACCGTTGCGCGTTCGATGCGTTCGTCAATCAGGTTTGTGCTGGTCGTATCCTGTGCGCTGGTGCTGAGCAGCAGAAGCAGCAGTGCGGCAAGCAGGGTGACGGGCAGCAGCAGTCGTTGCATAAGGTTAGAACTCCAGCGAATTCAGGAACTGCTCGAAGACCGAGTAGTTGTTCGCATAATCCCGGGCATCGGACTGAAATGTGATGATGATCGCCTGCCCGCGCTGGATGAACAGGACATCAATCCCTGCAACCACAACCGGCAGGCTTTCCAGAAAGGGGTTTGCCTCAGCCGCGACGTAGACATAGCGCAGCGCACGTCCCGGCGTTTCCTCATTTGGTAGGTTGAAATCCGCAACCGTAAGTGAACGGTAGCCGGTAACGGTTTGTGCGCGGCGAAAGGCGATTTCGTCAAGCAGATTGCGCGGCGTAGTGAGTTCACCGACAGAACGCACCTGCACCTGGATCAGTGTTTTGAAGCCCAGATTGGCCATGTCCTGCACGCGAAATACGTACTCGCCATTGGTGGGCGTATCCAGCAACCAGTTCTGTGGGTAACGAGCGCTGATCCCGGCGATTATATTCACGTAAGGCGTTGTGGCTAACAGCTTGTTATCGCGCTGCCCAATGCCGATCAGGACAGCGACAATCGCAAAGCTGACGACGAAATAGTGCGACCAGCGTTGTCGCCGAGTTTGTGCCGGCGCTGGGTTGAATCTCTCAATAACGGACATCCTGCAAAAATTCCTCGGTTGCCTTTTCGGCAGCGGCTTCCTGGTCACGCCGCTCCGCGTTTTCGATCAGAAATGCGATGAGGGTGAGGATCAGCGCCAGCGCGACTGCGGAGAGCGCAAGGCTGCGCAGCGGAGATACACCGGAAACACCGGCGACGAACGCTGCGTTGGTCAAGCCAGCGCGGAACGGGATGATAATGCCGGTAACCAGCGCCGCCAGGGCGAAGGTAAAAGCCAGCAGCACCGGAATGGCATTGCTGAAGCGCGATTGCGCCAGCCCGTAGGCGACGATGGCACTGCACATCAACTGCTGCGCGAGGGTGCTGAACACGCGCACAGCGGCAATGTCCGGGGCAGGAGAATGCTCGACGACAAAGTGCAGGTTAATGATGGTGGCGTAGGCAACGGCACTGGCGACAGCGTAGGCGACGACATCCAGGCGGTAGCGGAAGCCACCCGGATACACGATGTAGCGCAGGATAATGTATTTGATGAATTCCTGCACAATACCGGCTGTAAACGTGTAGCCGAGAATACGATCCAGGGTGGGGCTGGTGGGCAGCCAAACCTCAACACGAAAGAAGTCTCTTAGCAGTGGAACCCCGACTGCCTGTGCTGCCAGTGCGGATAAGATAAATGTGAACAGAATTTGCTCGCGAGGCTGCTCAATGCGGCGCTCCGGCAGCAGCGAAAAGGCCACCCAGAGCAGCGCGGGCAGCAGGGCGATGCCTGTACTGGCAATGCCCGTCAACCCTGACGGAATCAGTCCACCGAATACGATGATTGCACCGGTGACACCGAGCAGAAGCAGACATTCGATCAGGATGCTGCGCCATACACGGCGGTAAGGGTGGATTTCCTCTTCTTCTTTGGGCGGAGTCAGCAGTCGTGGGTCAGAAAGTGCCATATTTCTTTTTGCTCATCAGCACGCTATACTGACGAATCCTAATGCAAGGATAGCATGCTGGAAAGGCTAAATATGCGTGTGAGGCTGCGCGTAAGGTATTTGGCGCTGCTTGCCCTGCTGCTGCTTGCCGCCTGTATTCCGGAGACGAGCGTTGAGCCGCTGACCGGGCGTAATCCAATTGTTTACGGGTTGTCGTTAGAGCCGAGTGGTATTGACCCACATCGCAACCGGTCTGCGGAGATGGGCATTGTGCTGCGGCAGGTCTACGACACATTAGTGTACCGTGACCCTACTACGCTGGACTTTGTGCCTGGTCTGGCAGAAAACTGGGAAGTAGCGCCCGATGGGCTGACTTACACCTTCTATTTGCGGCAGGGGGTGACATTCCACGATGGCACAGCGTTCAATGCTGCCGCTGTTGCCGCGAATCTGGATCGAATCACCAATCCGCAGACGCAGTCTGATCGGGCGGTGTTTATGCTGGGTCCATATGTCGGCTATGACATTGTGGACGATTATACGATTCGGCTGCTGCTGGCAGAGCCATACACACCACTGCTGGACTCGCTCAGTCAGGTCTATCTGGGGATTGCCAGCCCCGCGGCGCTGGCGCAGTATTCGGTTGAACGTTACCAGTTCCATCAGGTGGGCACAGGACCGTTTAGCTTCGTGGAGTATGTGCCCGCAAACCGGATCGTGCTGCGCCGGAATCAAAACTACGCCTGGGGTCCGTCGTTCTATACGTCACCTGGAGACGCCAGCATAGATGTCATCACATTCCGTTTCTTTTCGGATCCGCCCTCTCGCACGATTGCGCTGGACACAGGCGATGCGCAGATTGTCGGGGAACTGCCGCCGGTGGATGCGCGCGCGCTGACGGGCAACAGTGCGGTGCAGCTTTTGCCGACTGCAATTCCAGGGCAGCCGCTTCAGTTCTATTTCAATGTGGGACGGTTTCCTACAGATGATATTCGCGTGCGGCAGGCGCTGCTGTTTGGCTCAAATCGCGCGGCGATTGTTGATCTCGTCTATCAGGGCTTCTGGACTGTCGCGTGGGGTCCGCTGGCACCGGGAACATTGTATTATAACAGCCAGCTTCAGGGCGCGTACAGCCATGACACCGTGCAGGCCCAACAACTTTTGGCGGAGGCAGGTTACGCAGACGCGGATGGCAACGGGTATCTGGATTTTGGGGACGGTGATCTGAGCGTGACGGTGATTGTGCCGAACTGGAATTTCACGCCGGAGGTAGCGCAGTTGTTGCAGGATCAATGGCGGACGATTGGCATCCGCGCGGATTTGCGCCCGGTGGTTGGTTTTACAGCGCTTCAGCA
>DAOTWP010000106.1:0-7342 GCA_034435675.1 Anaerolineae bacterium | reverse complement strand
ATTCGATCTTGCCGACGCTTCGCCGCTGTGTCATCCAAAAGAGAAAAGCACGCCCCGCTACTTTTCAGTTGCTGGAACATGCTTTTGCTTAACTTGATGCCTATGGGCGGATCTGGGATCCGCCCCTTTAGTTTGGCTGTTCCTGCAAAAGAAACACCTTTTCGGTACAAGCTGAGTGTTTAAACAAAGCAGCATCGAAAAGGCGTTTGTGTGTCAACTCTTGCTCAAAATGCAGGAACCCCTAGCAGGCTTGACCCGGCACGTTCAGCTTGTGGGGCTACTAAGTACAACCAAATTGAAAATGTCGGATGTAGGGGCAGGTCTCAGACCTGCCCCTACGGAAAATAATCCCGCGAGATTTCTGTGGTTGTACTTAGTGTTCGGCAGCTTCCAGCGCTGCTGGCGGACTGTCAGCCTGCGCAGCGGCATCAGCCGTGCCCACCTTAGCCACCAGCGCATAAGCCTCTTCCAGCGATGCCGCGAATTGAAAGCGGGCAGTCATGCGCGGCGCCAGCACACTGCCAACCCGCGTGACGACGCGAAAGAGCATGCTGCGGCTGATGACGACATGAACACCATAATTGGGGGGCAGCGTCTGTTCCATCGCCCGCGCGGAGGACAGGAAATTCGTCGGGAGATAGGCGATATGCCCGACTTCGCTGATGATGTTGACCGTGTGGGGCACAGTCGCCATCAGCGCGATAATCCCCTGCCAGGCATCGTACATCTCTTTGAGCGTCCAGCCGTGCTCAAATACCTGATGGATCAAGGTATGGTCGGTATTGTCCCAGTATTGTTGAATGGGCATGAGCGTTATCCCCCTGTGCTGTTATGTGACCCATGTTATAAATTGTAACATGTAGACACCCTACAGATGTCATAACATTTGCAAGGGAATATGGGATTTACGAACTTCAGCCCGACTGCGCGCCGTGGGCGGTATCTTGCATGGTCTGCACGGCAGGCGCATAAATCCGTTACAATAGGGCATTCATGTGCCCGATTTTTAGCGATTTTTAGCGGATGTAGAACCATGGATACGACAACCACGACATTCCCTCCGGCGCTGCATGCGCTGCTGGCGGACTTCCACGCCCAGGTAGCAGGCGGCTTATCCGCTGCTGAGGCAGACTTCCTGGCGCGTTACCCGGCATACCAGCAGACCCGCGCGCTCGATGACCTGCGATGTCAGGACTATGCGCGCCTGGATCGTCTGGGACACACCTATCTGGACTACACCGGCGGCAGTCTTTACGGTGAGTCGCAGCTTCAGCAGCACACGGCGCTGCTCGCCAGCAATGTTTACGGCAACCCCCACTCGCTCAACCCCACCTCTCGCGCCGCAACCGACATCAACGAACAGGCACGCGCCGCCGTCCTGCGCTATTTCAATGCCGACCCGCAGCAGTACAGTGTCATTTTTACGCTTAATGCCAGCGGCGCGCTCAAGCTGGTGGGCGAGTCGTACCCGTTTGACCACAACAGCCATTATCTGCTGACCTTCGACAATCACAATTCGGTCAACGGCATTCGCGAGTTCGCCCGCAGCAGGGGCGCGAAAATCACCTACGTCCCGCTGCTGCCCGACTCGCTGCGTATGGACGAGGCAGCGCTGCTGGGGCACCTGCAGGCAGCGGACAGCGGCGGGCACCGGCTGTTTGCCTACCCGGCACAGTCCAATTTCTCCGGCGCGCAGCACCCGCTGGCATGGATCGAAACGGCACAGGCGCACGGTTGGGATGTGCTGCTCGACGCTGCCGCTTTTGTGCCCACCAACGCGCTCGATCTGGCACGCTGGCAGCCGCAGTTTGTTTCGCTGTCGTTTTACAAGATGTTCGGCTATCCCACCGGCATCGGCGCGCTGATTGTCCGCCGCGATGCGCTGGGCAAGCTGCACCGTCCCTGGTTCGCCGGGGGCACAATTTCGATTGCGTCGGTGCAGGGCGACCGCCATTTCCTGCACGAGAATGAAGCAGGCTATGAGGATGGCACGATCAATTATCTGGGCATCCCGGCGGTGGAAATTGGCTTGCAGCAGCTTCAGCGGGCGGACGTGGCGCGCGTGCATACGCGGGTGGCGCTGCTGACCGAATACCTGCTGGCAGAGTTCGCGCACCTGCGGCACAGCAGCGGCGCGGCGCTGGTACATCTGTATGGACCAGCGAGTGCCGAAGGGCGCGGCGGCACACTGGCGTTTAACCTCTACGATCCGCAGGGCAGGGCGTGGGATTATCGTGTGGTTGAAGCGCTGGCAAACGAGGTCAATATTTCGCTGCGAACGGGCTGCTTCTGCAACCCTGGCGCGGGCGAGGCGGCGCACCGGCTGACCGCACAGCGCATGCAGCAGTGTTTCGCCAATGACCGCCTGACCTTCGAGACGCTGGCAAGCAGCCTGAAGGGCACAGGGGATGCGGATATCGTCGGCGCGATCCGGGCGTCGCTGGGCATCGTCAGCAGCTTCGCGGATGTCTACCGCTTCGCGAGTTTCCTGCGGCTGTTCCGCGACCAGCCCGTACCGCAGACAGGCGCATAATGGACGTGCGCGGCATGCTTGAACAGCAGGCGGGCGTGCGCTAACATACGCACAATTCTTCACAAATGATCGGAGCAGAACGATGTTGAATCCTATTGTAGCAATGCATATTCCCGACGGATTCTTGAGCAATCCGGTATCGCTGACCGGGTGGGTGCTCGCGATTGTGCTGATCGCGCTGGCACTGCGCCAGACGCGGCAGATTCTCGCCGAGCGCCAGGTGCCGCTGCTGGGCATTCTGGCGGCATTCATCTTCGCCGCGCAGATGATTAACTTCCCGGTGGCGGGCGGTACATCCGGGCATCTGCTGGGCGGCACACTGGCGGCGATTCTGCTGGGACCCTGGAGCGCTGTGCTGGTGATGACCAGCGTCGTCTCCATTCAGGCGCTGGTGTTTCAGGACGGCGGTCTGCTGGCGCTGGGCTTCAACGTGTTTAATATGGGCATCGTCAGCGCTTTTGTTGGTTATGCCGTCTACACGCTCACCCGGCGGCTGCTGGGCAGCGGTATGCGCGGCAGGTACGTGGGCGCGGCGCTTGGCGCGTGGCTTGGTGTGGAGACGGCAGCGGTAGCAGTATCGCTGCAACTGGCGGCTTCCGGCACATCGGCGTTTGAAATCGCCTTCCCCGCAATGGTTTCCGTGCATGCGCTGATCGGCATCGGCGAGGCGCTGATTACTGTGGGCGTGCTGGTCTTTATCCAGCAGACACGCCCTGACCTGCTGGGCGAGCCGGATCCGGCGGTACGACGCGGCGCGAGCTGGATCGGCGTTGGGCTGGCAATTGCGCTGCTGGTCGCCTGCTTCTCGCCGCTGGCAGACCCCAACCCCGACGGGCTGGAGCGTGTTGCCGAGGATCAGGGTTTCATTGATATCGCCCAGGCACCGGGTTACGAGATTTTCCCTGATTACAGCGTGCCATTTATTGACGACGCTGCGCTAACGACTATCGTATCGGGAATTATCGGCGTGCTCGTTGTCGGTGGTGTCGCCTATTCGGCAGGGCGGCTCAGCAAGCGCAAGAATGCGCGGCAGTCCTGAACCGGGTCTATGGCATTTCAGGAACGTTACCAGCCGCAGGACAGCCCGCTGCACCACCTTGACCCGCGTGTTAAGGTGGTCAGCAGCTTTTTGATGATCCTCGGCATTTCGCTGACCCCGCACACGGCGCTGCCCGCTTTTCCGCTGCTGTGGGCGCTGGTCGCCAGTCTGGCGGCAGTCGGGCAGTTGAGCGTCCTGCGGGTGGGACGCCGCGCCATGCTCGCGCTGCCGTTTGCGCTTGCTGCGCTGACATTGACCTTCACCACACCCGGTCCGCCGCTGTTCAGCATCGCCGGGCTGACCATCAGCAGCACGGGACTGAACCTGTTCCTCGTGATTCTGCTCAAAAGCTGGTTGACGATGCAGGTGGCGCTGCTGCTGGCGATGACCACCACAGTCACCGATCTGTTGTGGGCGCTGTCCAGCCTGCGACTGCCGCAAACGCTGGTGATGATCCTGGGCTTCACCTATCGTTATCTGTTTACCCTGCATGCCGAAGCCGTGCGCTTGCAGCGGGCGCGGGCGGCACGCAGCGGGGTTGATCCTGCTTACAGACCGCGCTATGCACCGGGTGCAAGGCTGCTGTGGCGGGCGCGCGTCACCGGCGGCATGATCGGCAGCCTGTTTGTCCGCAGCCTTGACCGCAGCGAACGGGTTTATCTGGCGATGCAGGCACGCGGCTACCGCGGCGAACTGCGGGTGCTCAACGCGCCCCGGCTGACCGGCGCTGCCGTGCTGCGCGGCGCACTGCCGCTGCTGCTGCTCGCCGGAATCGAACTGCTGGCATTGACATTTTGGAGCCGTTGAGTTGACGCATCATGCCATTCATGTGGAGTCCCTGTCCTACCGTTATCCCGATGGGCAGCTTGCGCTGGACGACGTGACGCTGTATGTCGCGCCCAATGAGCGCGCCGCCCTCGTCGGTCCCAACGGCAGCGGTAAGTCCACACTGCTGCTGCACCTGATCGGCATTTTGCGCGGCTCGGCAGGCAAAATCACGGTGGGCGGGCTGACGCTGACCGACACAACGGCGGGGCAGATTCGGGCAATGGCGGGACTCGTCTTTCAAAATCCGGAGGATCAGTTGTTTTCGCCGCGTGTATATGACGATATCGCCTTTGCACCGCTGCATATGGGGCTGGATGAAACCACCGTCAAACAGCGGGTGGAGCAGGCGCTGGGGGCAGTGGGCATGCGTAGTTATGCGCAGCGCAGCAGCCATCGCCTGAGTCTGGGTGAGCAAAAGCGTATCGCCATTGCCAGTGTGTTGAGCATGAATCCGCAGATTTTACTGCTGGATGAACCCACCGCCGGGCTTGACCCGCGCGCTCGTCGCAGTCTGATGGCGCTGCTGCTTGAACTGGAACAGCAGACGATGCTGATCAGCACGCATGACATGCGCTTCGCCAACGAACTTTGCACCCGCACCATCATTCTCGATAACGGGCGCGTGGCGGCAGATGGCGCCACGGCGGTGATTTTGCATGACCACCTGTTGATGGAACAACACGGACTGGAAACCCCCTGACAGCGACCCCGTAAGAACCACCCCAGCAGCCGCGTCTAATCATTCAGACTGTAGACTTCTGTGTACACCGCACAAACGCCTGAGCCGCAACCCCTGTGCGTTTATTACAGACATTTAATCCAGCGTTAAATTAAAACTTGTAAATCCTCATGAAACCTGCTTGACATCAATGCTGTCTTGTAATAAGATGATCTTGAGCGTTTGAATTAATTTGAACGCACCGGACGAGTGAAAAACCAGCCGGAACTCCCGGCTGAAAACCACAGGGTACAAGTAAAGGAAGCTCATCATGATCAACTGGCAGTATGCCTCTGAAGCACACGTACAGGATATTCAGCGCAGCGCCGACCGTGAGCGCCTGATCCGTGAAGCGCTGGAAGCCCGCAAGGACGAGAAGCGCCAGCGCGATGCCGACCGCCGCGCCGGCAGCCGTCGTTAAACAGCCGTCGTTAAACAGCCGTCGTTAAACAGCCGTCGCTTAGCAGCGCTGGATAATCTAACATCGGAACGGGTGTGGCAGTCTGCCCATCCGTTTTTGATTCAGCGTCTGCGGGCTTGCGCATTGCCCAAGAACGCCGGATAGTCTTTGTGCAGTCTAGCCGCAGCCAGCATTCGAAATTTTTGCAATAATCCGCTACACTGTCGCTATCAAGTGCAACCTGCCGAATGCGAAATTGCCCATGTCATTTGAACAGACCGCTCCAACACCTCCGATTCCCTACAAGCCTGTCGAAGAACTGGTCATCAAAGACCTTGAAACGCTGAAAGTCATCTCTGACCCGCTGCGCCTGCAAATGCTGCAACTGCTGACGCAGCACCCGCGCACAGTCAAGGATATCGCCGCGCGGCTGGATATGCCTGCGACCAAGCTGTATTACCATATCAATCTGCTCGAAAAACACGCGCTGATCACCGTTGTGGACACGCGCATTGTCTCTGGCATTGTCGAAAAGCAGTACCAGACCACCGCGCTGCATTTTCATGTGCATCGCGGGCTGCTGTCCCCGGGGGCGAACAGCGGCGACGAAAACCTCAACCGGCTGCTGGCAACGCTGTTGGATGACACACGGCTGGATATTCGCCGCAGCGCCCAGGCGGGCATAGTGGATTTGTCAGACAACAACACACCGACCCCTATGGCGCTGATGGTCCGGCGCGAAGTGGCGCGCCTGTCGCCGGAACGTGCCGCCGAGTTTCATCGTCGTGTGCGCGAGCTGATGAAGGAATTTGTCGCCGAAGACCCCGACCCGACGCTGGAGCGCCATGAGCAGGGCTACCGGCTGGTGACGATCTGGTATCCGACGACGATGCAGGATGAATGATAGCAGTAACCAGGAACAAGGTTAAAGGGCAAGGGGTGAGCTGTCGAGTCCATGCCCTTCTGCGTGCGCTGCATTCCGGCAATGTTTGGCGTACTTTGTGCCTTCCTGTTCAACAGTTCAGGTAATCCTAAACCCATGATAACGTTATTTGCTATCGTCCGTGCTCCTTTGTCCTGGTTCCTTTCTGCCCGCGTGCGCGCTGTGCGGGCAGCGCTGCTGGCGCTGGTGGCATTACTGGCGCTGGTGGGCTGTGCCGCGCTGGACAACCCGCCCTCCGTGCCGGCAGACAGCACGCCCACCGTGCCCGCTGCTGAGCAAACCGCCGCTGAACAGCCCGCTGGACCGGAGACCAGTTCCGCAACGCCTACACGCCTGCGTGTGACACCTGTGCCCGCGCGGTCAACGCTGCCGCCGGAACCCACCGCTACGCCCACCCCCACGCCGGTGACCCCCAGCGCTACCCCGACAGCAACCATCACGCCGCTGCCCAGCGCGACGTTCACGGTTGACGAAACCTGCGACGGGTTTAGCGTCTTTTTTGGCATTCCAGAGGGCGCGCGCATCGACATCAGCGAAACCGTGCTGCTGTCCTACCGGATGCCGGAGGGCGCGGTGCTGCTAACCTTCAACGCGGAGAATACTACCACTGGCGAAGCGTGGACGCTTTCGCTGCCCACCGGTGACGATGTGGTGATCGGGCTGGGCTTGAATTCGCTGCCCGGCGCGGGGCAGTACCGCTGGCGCAGCACGCTCACGACCACAGCCTACATCGAAATCTGCGCAGTCAGCGGCACGTTCACGCTGCTGGGCAGCGCCGCCGAAGCGACGCCCGAAGCAGCGCCAGAGGCGACGGCAGAGGCGACGGCAGAGGCGACTGCTGAGGCAACCGCGGAGGCGACAGCGGAGGTCACGCCCGAAGC
>DAOTWP010000105.1:0-12370 GCA_034435675.1 Anaerolineae bacterium | reverse complement strand
CGCCTCGTCGCAGGTGATGCTGCCGGGCGTATCCGGCACAACGCTGACCGCCGCCTGCGCGGTGGCACAGTCTACCGGGCGATCAAAGTAAACCGTGACCGGACCTTCCAGCGCCAGTTCTTCGCCGGCGTAGGGAACGCTGTCTACAACCACTAATGGATTTTCAAGATTTTCCGGGGTGACAGGCTGCTCCTGCTGCGCCACCGTGCCGGGAACCAGCACAGCCGCCAGCAGCAGCACAAATACCCAGAGCGAAAAACGTCGCATACACTAGTTCCCCCTGGTTCATGTAGAAAAAAATGGCGCACGCGAAATGACCGTGTGGTACGCTGGCACGCGCCGCGCTGATTCCATTATATGCCCATGCGGCGCAGGGGAAACAGGCGCAGGACGGAAACTTCCCTACGCTTGCCCTGCGCCAACCCACTGGCGAGGGTAAATTGCGGATTGGAATGTACGCAAACAGGTTGCCCCAAGCGAGATGCGGTCACACCAATGGCACGCTGGTGATCGGCAGCGCCAGCGCATCCTTGAACACCTGCCAGTGCAGCGCGCCGACCTCGCGCAGATACGCCAGCACCAGCTCTGCAAACGACAGATGATCCACCGGTGCGGGACTGGTGTAGACGGTGATGCCCACTTTGCGGAACAGCCAGTCCGCCCGCAGCAGATGATAGGCACTGCTGACAATCACGGCGCTGTGCCAGCCGTGTTCCTGCATCATCACGCGCACATACAGCGCATTTTCTTCGGTGCTGGTGCTGCGTTCCTCCAGCAGAATCACGTCGGCAGGCACACCCGCCGCCACCAGCGCGTCCCGGCACGCCTGCGCCTCGCTGACCTCCGCGCCGGTAGTGAAGCCGCCCGCGCAGATCAGCATCGGGGCGATGCCGCGCTGCCACAGCGCCGCGCCGTGTTCGGCACGAGTGACTAATGTCGGCGTCGGCGTGTCATCGGGGCGCAGCCCTGCCCCCAGCACCACAATCACGTCTGCCGGGCGGGCATAATCTACGCTGCCTGCCCGGATCACCCCCGCCAGCAGCCCCAGCGCGACCAGCAGCCACACACCGATGACGATCAGCACAAAGCGGCGTCCATGACGCAAAAATGCCCGCCAGCGGCGCGGGCGCGAGGCTTGTGTTTCCGGTTCAACGACTGTCATGGGTCGCCAGTGGCAGGCGCTAGTGGCGCATGCCGCCGTTATCGGGCGGAAAATCGGACGGCACCATATCCACTTTGCCCAGCATCCAGCCGTCAATGGCAGTCAGGCGAATACGCATAATCGGCAGCGCGCTTTCCAGAAAACCGATTGCCGGCTGCGGGTGGATGATGATCGGCTCTTTCAGGTGCAGGTGCTGTATCGGCGGTGACAAATCCGGCATTCCTTCGTCACCATCGTCCTCGTCGTAATCCGCATCGTCTGCTTCGTCATCCGGCGTATTTTCGTCGAATTCGGGATAGTCGTCTTCGAACATCATGGTGAAATCGAGCGCCTGCTCTGCGATTTTGCGCTGGTCTTCGGGCAGTGCCGCCAGTGTGCGTTTTGCCTGTTCGCGGAACATTTCCGAAATGCGCTGCAAATATTCGCGTTCGCCGACCAGATTGCCGGTGATGACCGCGCCCTTAACCAGCAGGGTCACGCCCAGCTCAACGCCGCCGATATTTGCCATTGCCGAAACCAGATGGGCGAGGATGAAATCCGGCTCCAGCCACGAAAAATCGCTGCCCCCGCCCATGTTGCCCAGCATGCCTGCCAGATCGTTCAAGTTGCCAAACATAAGTGCTTTGCCCTTCGCGTCTACGCGGTGTCGTGGTACGCGGCGATTATAGCGAGGTTGGCAGCGCGGGTAAACGGGCGGGTAGCGCATACACAGCGACCCGCCCTATGAGGAGCAAAACATGAGGGGGTTCATGTCCCCCCTATTGCACGCGAACGTCTCAGCATTCCGTGTAATCACACGTCAGGCACTTGCGGCAGCCTTCCGCCTTGACCAGCGAGATGGTGCCGCACGACGGGCACAAATCCGCGCCGGAAATGACGCCAGCGGGACCGCTGTGCAGCGTCGGCGGTTTGGCGGCGGGCGGCGCTTTAATCCCGCCATTGTCAATCGGCAGCCCCAACTGCTGCGGCTCGTTGCGCGGGAAGTACTGCTCCTCCAGCGCGCGCGCCAGCGAGTCCGGCAGCGAGATCATGCGCCCTGCACCAAAGCCCATCTGCCGCGCCCCGCCAATCCCCTGAAGCTGGTCAATAATCAGCTTCATCATGTCCAGCCGTTTTTCCGGCGCGGTGGTGCGCAGCGACAGCGAAATCAGCCGTCCCAGGCTTTCCGCGTCTGCCTGCAAGTCGCTGCCCGCCTTACCCACGGTGATGAACACTTCGAACGGGTAGCCGTGTTCGTCGCTGTTCATGGTGATATACGCGGTGCCAAACGGTGTCTTGCGGCTGACAGTGACCCCTTGCAGCTTCGCCGGGCGCGGATAGACATGGTACGGCGTGGACTGCGCGATGACGGCATCCGCTGTGACGGTTTTGACTTCCGGCTGTGGCACAGGGACCGGCGCGGACTCCTGTTTGAGCGCCTCTTTCTGCTCCATCTCTTTTTCGGCACGTTCGTCGCCCTTGAGCATCAGCACCTGCTCTTCGCGGCTGCCATCGCGGTAAATCGTGCCGCCCTTGCAGCCCAGATCGTACATGTGCTCATAGAGCTTGGCGACCTGCTCCACCGTCCAGTCATTCGGGCAGTTGGTCGTCTTGGAAATCGAACTGTCAATCCAGCGCTGGAATGCCGCCTGCACTTTCACATGGTCATCGGGCGACAGTTCCATCGCGGTGACAAAATGGGGCGGCAGTTCTGCCTGGTCGGGGTGCGCGTTCAGCCATTCCTGCACAACCGGCACTTTTTCCTCATGCAGCCCCAGACGGCTCTTGCGGTAGTAGACCCATGAGAAGAACGGTTCAATACCGGTGCTGGTGTTGACCAGAGTCCCCGTGGTGTTGTGCGAGACAAACCCGTTAGCGATATACGTGTGGTTCTCCGGCACGGAGATATCATACGTATGGCACGTACCCTCCTCAATCACTGCAACTGTGTCAACAAAAACCTCCATGCTGACCAGCTGTGCCAGGCGGGTAGACTCCAATACCGGGTGGGCGCTCACAAGCCGCTGCACCGACTGCTGCGTCAAGGCGCCGTTGCGCACCAGCCCGTTGATCTGCTGCCGGACACGATAGTCTACTGCGCCTGCCGACTGGCGATAGAACTCCTCCAACAGCGGCTGCACAGCAATGCTGTCGCCGCGGGCACTCATGTTGCCGAGTGCGTTGGCTTTCTGGCGCTTACGTTCGCTGATGAAGCCGACCTGTGCGACAAACTTTTCAGCCTCACGCCGGTTGAGCATGCGCAGTTCATAAAGCGCGCGTGTACCGTAACGTTTGCCCTCTGCGGGCATCTGGCGCATCGTCGCAACAATCCCCAGCCCCAGCAGCGCCACCTGTGCCTGCTGCACCAGTTGTCTGGAGGTCGAAACCAGCGTGATGCTGCCGCGTGTGACACTGCCATCCGCCTCAAACAAGCCGCGCAGGAATGCCGCAACCGCTGCCCGTCCGGCTTGCAGTACCTTTGTGGGGATGAATGCGCCTGCTGCGCCTTCCCCATGATTGCCGTCGGGCTTCTGCAAGCCATTTACTGCGAAGAAGCGCGAAATATAGTAGCCAGTCAGGTTCAGTGTCCAGCAGCCGATACGCTCCTCAGCCGTGACCTGGCGTTCCCCCCAGACAGACTGCATCAGCCCGCGCACATGGTCGAGCAAATCGGGATCTTTTTGTGTCACCACGATATGCAGGCCACCGCGCCGCTTGGTATAGCCATCGCCCATATACAGACCGAGCAGTTCGGCAAATTCAGGCGTCATGGCTGCCGGCAGCGCACTCAGTGCCCGGTTGCCCTGTTCCACCGGAGTCAGCGCAACAGTTTCGCCCACGCCAAGCGTATTCTTCTTGAGGACAACCTGGTCGCCGGGTTGCAGTGCATCCATGCGCCGCCAGACATAGTTACCGTCACCGTCCAGCACGCGCAAACGGTGGTTGTGGGTTGCCGTAATACTGAAACCGCGCGCCGTAGTCACGGTTTTGACCGGTTGATAACCATTCACATAGAAGTGGGATGTCCGGCGCAGCCCAACATCCGTGTGCACATCGCGCAGCAGCTCCTGCCACTGTGGACCGTTCGGGTCGCCCAGGGCGGCAATCGGCTGCATACCGGTTGCCGTGCTGACCAGGGTGTCCGGCGCGACACAGCCGGTGGGTGCCTGTGTCAGCAGCGTCACATTGCGGATACCGTTTGCCGCGACCTTCTGCCGCAGCCAGTCCGGCATGGTCTGCATAAAGCCGCTTTCGAGGAACTTTTCGGCGTCGAACCGTGGGAACGCGCCCTTTTCCGCTGCAATTTCTGCCGAGGTCTCATAGGCGGCGGTCGTAATCATGCCGTACAGCCGGTCAATGAACTGCACCGACTCGTCATCGCCATAACGCACGCCCAGACGGATCATCAACTCGGCAATGCCCATCGTCCCCAGCCCGACACGCCGTTCGGCAAGCTGCTGGTCGCGGTTTTCGTCGCGGAAGTAGTAGTTGGCGTCAATCACATTGTCGAGAAAGCGCACGGCATAACGCACCGCCTGCTTGAGGTCGTCCCAGGCGACATCGTGCTTTTCGGCATCGTAGAATTTGGCGAGATTAATAGCGCCAAGATTACAAACACCATCTCCTGGCAAGCCTTGTTCGCCGCATTGGTGGCAGCTAATGCCGTTGACGATCATTGAATGGGTAATAGGTTCGGTCAGGTCAAAGACATCTTCTTCGCCTGCGTATTCAACGTGTTCTACCGTAGCGAGGAAGTTCTCGCGATAGGGTCCCCGTTTGCCACGTGTCACAAAGCCCCGCAGCGCGTTCTGCTTATCATCCGCAAGGAAACCCAGTTCATCTGCAAAGACAACCATATTCTGCTTGCTGATGACCAGTTCGTGCTGCGCCTCACACCCGTAGGGTTTGGCATCCCGATTGCTATCGGGCAGCAACCGGTAGCCAGCTTCACGACGCTCGCGGTAAATGCGGCTGACAATCCCAAAATTGGCAAGCAGTTGCTGCACGCCTTCCAGCAGTTCAAGATGGCTGGATGCAAGCCGAATGCTGCCGCCCTTTTCGCCGCCGTCCTGGAAGCCGCCATCCGCCGTGAACAGTGCCTGCAAGAACCCGCGCTGTATCTCTTCGCTGCCGCCGTAGACACACTCCGGCACGCGGAATTTGTTCTCAACCAGTCCGTAGCGTTCGACAATCCGCATCAGGCGTTTGGAGGACACCCGCGCCTCGTCGCGCTCCGCGATGACGCTGACGCCAACCGGGTAGCTGCGCTGCATGACGGTTGCAGGCTCTACCAGTTCGTTGACATAGGAAGCAAAAAATGGCGCAAGCTGCGCTTTTTCCGCGCCAAAGAACGACAGCACCACACCGTTCTGCTCATTCAGATGTCCATCGCCAACATACCAGCCCAGCACGCGCCCTTCTTCGAGTGACCCTGCAGTGCCAAAACCACCCTTGCGGTTCAGGATATGTACTTGATCGCCCGGTTGCAGGTCACGCAGTTCAACCCACCCGCGCGGGGTCATAAAACGATGGTCAGCCGTCGCCCGGACATAATAGCCCTCGCGGGTTTGCAGACGATAGACGGCTTTGTGCCCGGTGCGGAACACACGCGTCGAAGGGGTGGTGGTGTTGGTTAACCCAAAGCGCCCGTCAATGACGACTTCAATGTCAGTTTCATCATTAAACAGGTCAATCGCGCGGCGCATCCCCTTGTTGGTGTAGATCAGCGTATCGCCAGTGACACACGGATTCACGCCCACAATGCGCGAGTGATACCATGAGTTGGACATCTTGTTATAGCGGTCAATGAACAGTAAGCCCGGTTCTGCGCTTGCCCACGCGCTCTCGATGATCGTGTGCCACAGTTCGCGCGCCTTCATCGTGCGGTAAACATGCACCTTGCCGCCTGCCGCTTCCCATTTTTCGATGTCGCCATCCCAGAATTCGTCATAGTCCGGTGTGGTCGTGTCCGGGAATCGCAGCTGCCAGTCACCGTCGCTCTTGACCGCCTCCATGAAAGCGTCGGAAATCGCCACACTGATATTGGCGTTGGTGATCTGCCCCGCTGTACGCTTGCTCTTGATGAACTCGATCACGTCTGGATGCCAGTCGGACAGCAGCAGCATCAAAGCGCCACGACGACTGTTGCTCGTATAAATGCCGTTCCCGCTGAGCAAATGTACATCGTCCACTTCAAAATCGAAGACTTCCGACTCTGCCAGCGGCACAATACTGGCGATCTCATCGGGCACGGCAGACAGCATACTCTCAAGTTCGGCGGCATGTGCGCTGTCACCACCCTCAAGCAACCGTGTGTGGATGCTGCTGAGCTGACCATAAGAGATACGCTCAGAAACACCATCATAAATCCGCTGGCGGTACTTCGTCCGCGCGCCCAGGTTACGCCACACCGCCGCAGGATAAGTGTTATACATATCGCGTCTGCCATTCGCATCCGGCGAAGCTTTGGCAGTCGGTACAAACGCAGCAAACCGGCGTTTGAATTCTGCCCCGCTGATGATCAGGCGGTAGATAGTCTGCCAGCCCTGCGCCGAGCGGTCTGTTGTCTGAATATGCGACAGAATGCCATTCGCCGCCAGCAACTGCTGAACATCTTCCAGCATTTCGCGGCTGATGCTGTCCATGCCATAGCCACCCTTGCGTCCACGATTACAGCCGTCTGCATCGAAATAACCTGCGATAAATGCTGCTACCACCGCAGAAGGCGAACGGAAGATCGCCTCAGGCACGCGCACGGCATCCGCCTTCGCCTTGAGCAATCCATTGAGAATCAGCCATTCGATCACCAACCGCGAATGCAATGTTACCTCATGATGCGCGCCATCACCCGGATACACACTTACGCCCAACCCGAAGACGCGCTGCACCGCGTCTATTATCCGCTCACGGATTTCGGGATAAGCATCTGCCGTCGCCATCTTGACGGCTTTTGGCGCTTGCCAGTTGACCTTTTTGCCCATCTGCACATAGCCATCACCGTGCATGTAGCCAATGAGATAGGCGAGATCTTCGTCGAGGATTTCGGGCAGACGCACCTCTTCATTGAGTGTGGTGCTCATGATCGAGCGCTCATAGACCAGCGGCTTGAGCGGCTGATAGGTTGTTTGCACGCCCCTGCCCAGCAGCAGCAGGATCTCATCGCCTTCACGCAGATATTTCAACGGCATCGTGGTGATCCTGCCATCCATCAACACGGCAACCTTGTGGTCTTCGGTGATGCGCACCTTATAGCCGCGCCGGGTGGTTACTTCAAACAGCGGCTTGACACCGTTGCGGAAACGCGCGGTGATTTTGCGCAACCCGCGATGCGTCTGGGCATAGAACGTTTCGCCCGCTTCAATACGTGCCGCCAGTTCCGCAGCAGGCACTAACCCACTGCTGGTGGCAATGCGCTCATCAGGTCCAAAGCAACCGCCCTGCTCGATCAACCCGGTGACGAAGCTGTACAGCGCGCCCCATGACACCGAACCGCTTGAACGCCCGTTGACACCTTTCACGTAGGCGTGGCGCGGGCGCAGCGACGACAGCGTAATGCCTACCCCGCCCCCACGCGACATGATCTCGGTCATTTCGCCCAGCGTTTTCAGGATGCCCCCGCGCGAATCGTTCGGCAGCTTGAGCACATAGCAGTTGTAGTAGCTCAACTGCTGGTCGGTCCCGGCGGCGGTCAGGATGCGCCCGCCCGGCACAAACTTCCAATCATCCAACAACCAGCGGAAACGCTCGGTCCACTCTTTGCGCTGCGCTTCCGGCTCCAACTCGGCAATCCCTGCCGCGACACGATCCATCATCTGCGCGGGGTCGGTTTCAATCGGTTTGTCCACATGTTCAACGTCGCGCGTGACCACCGTGCCATCCAACAGTTCAATGGTCACCTGTGGCAGCGCCATCGCCGTCACCTTGCCGATTTCGCGCTGCCCGGTTGCGGCGTTGACGACCACTATCACCGTATCGCCGACTGCCAGCGATTCGCGGGTCATGTCCTTTTGGGCATAGCGGTCAAGGAAGATCTTGTAACCCAGTTCGTGAAGCGCATTCCGTTTGGTTTGCTGCGATTGAACCATCGTGCCCTCGCATCATTTCCGTAAGATGTTGTTTAATACACCGGAAGGCAGCAACAACGACAGCAATACAGCAGGTCGAAAAACACTGCTGTACAAGGAGACTCTATCGCGATGCTGTCAGAACGGGTGTTTCGATTTGTGCATACACTCTGGCGGATTCTGCTGCCAGCGTTCACCCCCAGCAGCGATCACACAAGCCTGTGTGCGTTCACGCAAATATGCGTGCGTATGCATATTATGCTGCTACTTTATCATGCAGCGGGCTGGTTTGTCTACTGAATTTGGGCTTTGGTTTGGTTAGAAATCCGTCTAGGAAGGTAACAGGAATTCGACGGATTTCCAGCGATTTTAACACTGGCTTAATGCCCAATCCTAACCTATATGCGGGTTCTGTCAAAATGTCGCGCAGATGCGCGGTGCGCCGCGCCGGGATGGTGTATCATGGCTGCACACGCAGAGCATACGCGGAAAGGCAGTAGTGAACAGTTTTACGGACATCCTGACTCTGCTGGTGGTGCTGCTGGTCAGCCTGGTGCTGCTGCTGGCGCTGCTGCTCAGCATCCGCTGGCGGGCACAGCGGCGGCGGATACCTGCTGCCGCGCCACATATGCGCCCTGCACCCGCGCCCGCACCCGCGCCCGCAACCGCCCCGCCAGTTGCACACATGGTCACACCGCACACTGACGCAGTCCATAACCCCGCGCAGCTGCCGCAGACCGCGCTGGAATTCGCCGTGCTGCTGCTGTTCGCGCTGCTGTTCTTCCATCCATACCCGGCACTCTCGCCGCAGATGACGTTCGGCGGCATCGAATACGAGCGCCTGGCGGGCATTCTGATTCCGGTCGAGGTCGGGCTGGGTGAGCGCGGTTACATCCCGGCGTGGAATCCGCAGATGTACGAAAGCGGCACGCCGCTGCTGAATAACGCCTTCAACTATCTGTTCAATCCGTTCGTCAGCCTGCCTGTGCTGGTCTTTGGCGCTGTCCAGGGCAGCAAACTGGCGCTGTTCATCGCGCTGTTCATTGCCGGGGTGAACATGTGGGCGCTGCTGCGGGCAATCGGCGCGGGGGCGGTGGCGCGGGTGATGGCGGGCGGCATCTACATGGTCAGCGGCGGCATCATGGGCAAGCTCAACCCCGGTCATTTCCAGCTTGCGCTCAGCCTGGTGTGGGTGCCGCTGGTGCTGGCGGGCTGCTGGTGGACGCTGAACAGCCGTGACCGGCGTGCCCCGGTGCTAATGGCAGTCGCGTTCATGCTGCTGTTTTTCGCCGGGAACATCTACTACACGCTGCACACCCTGCTAAGCTGCGGGATCATCTACGCCTTCCATGCTGTGCGGCGCGACAACGGGCGCTGGCGGCTGGTGGGCTGGCGGCTGCAGCGCGTGCTGCTCGGTGCAGTGCTGGCGCTGCTGCTCTGCGGGCTGCAATTTGTGCCCATCTGGGCGGTGCGCGAGTCAATCAGCCACCAGTCGGTGCAAACCACCACCGAAAACGGCGTACTGGAGCTTGACGACCGTTACAACCTGGTGGTCTCAATGGCGCATTTCGTCGTGCCGCAGCCGCAGTGGGAAAACCTGATCGGCAGACCGAATGACCTGCGCGTGGGCGTAGATTATGCCTATATCGGCTGGTATGCCTTTTTCACGCTGGTGCCGCTGGGCGTCTTTCTGATCTTCGTGCCGCAGACCCGCCAGCGCTTCAGATGGCGCGCCGGGGGCACTGCGCTGCTGCTGGCACTGCTGCTGATGCTCTGGGGCGGCGGCATGACTGGAGTCGTCAACTGGCTGTATCTCAATGTCGAGCTGCTCTCAGAATTTCGCTTTCTGGGGCGCGCCAACGCCATCGCGGCGCTGTGGTGGGTGGTGCTGGCAGCGCTGGCAGTCGAGGCGCTCTGGCGTGCGCTGGGCGACATTTTCCCGGTGGACGCTGCCGTGCGGCAGATGGAGCGCCGCCGCTTGTGGCGTGCTGCTGCGCTGGGCGCGCTGCTGTGGCTGGTGGCGCTGGTTTACGTCAACCTGCCGGGACTGGAACGCTTCGACGATGCAGATGTGACTGCCAGCAGTCTGGCATTCTTCGAACAGCTTGATTCGTTCCGCGCGTGGCGGCTGGATGAAGCCACCAACACGATCTGGTTTTTCGTCTTCGGCGCGGCGCTGGCGGATACGGCGCTGATGCTGCTGCGGCGCAAGGCAAGCGGCGGGCAGTTTGTGCTGCGGCGGCTGGGGCGCGCCGGGCTGCTGCTGCTGGCGATGCTGGCAGTCGGTGACCCGCTGGATCGTAACAATGTCGTGCTGGATGCCGCCAGCCTGCGCATCAGCGATTATACGCCGCTGTATGACTATATCCGCGCGCAGGACCCGCTGTGGGTGGATCTGATCGTCGTCAACGAGCCGGACACGCAGAACCGCATGTTCCGCACGTATTACGCCGGGGTGCGCAACTGGGGACTGGACGAGGGCTGGGAGCCTGCCGCCCTGCCGGGCGAAATTCTGCCGGGCAGCCTGCTGCGCCTGCCGCGCTGGACGATTGTCACGATTGGCAATCACGAGTACGTCAGCAGCGAGATTAACACCTACGCACCCCGCGTGCAGCTTTGCACCGAACGTGGGCTGGACATGACGCTGATCGACACGCCGGATCGCCCGTTCAGCAGCATTCTGCCGGACGCGCCGTGCGATTTCGTCGTGCCGCAGCGGGCGGACACGGGCGGCTTGTTCGAGCTGGCTTATGCGCTGCCCTATGCCTATGTGGTGGATGCCGACTGGCTCTACAACCGTCCGCGTGACCTGCGCGCCGAGCATGTCTACCCGGTGCTGGCAGTTGCCCATCGCGGCGATCAGGTCATCATCCGCGCCGCGCCGCCCGCCGAGCCGCACGCAGCAGACGCGGACGTGCCCACGCTGCAAACGCCGCCGGGACGCGCGGAATACTATCTGGTCATTCAGGAGACGCACTTCCCCGGCTGGCGGGCGTTTGTTGACGGCGCGCCGGTGCGCAGCGTGACGTTCGACGGCTACACCGGGCTGCCGCTGCTGCCGGGCGAACACAGCTACACGATCCGCTACGAGCCGCCGGGCTTTGCCGCCGGGCTGGCGCTGACCGTGCTGGGTCTGCTGCTGTGCGGCGTCGTGTGGCGGGGGGGATTAGGCGCGAGGAAATCGAAGGCTGGTGGTCCGACAAGATGAGCATGACACCCGCTGCCCTTGTCCAGCCCTCATCCCCCTCCCCCTTCTCCTTAGTGCAAAAGCAGACCTATGAGATTGAGTGCCTCTCTCGTAGTGGCGCAGCATGCTTCGCCTGTACATTCGTGCTGTCCCGTCTGAACCTGCATTAGGGAGAAGGGGTGAATACGGGGCAAGGTGGGTTTTTGAGTCCCTCTCCCTGGGGAGAGGGATTTAAGGTGAGGGCAATTTAGCTGCAAATTCAATGGCTGAGCAGTTACGGCAGCGACAGCAGAATTTCCAGAGGGTCCGCTTTAGCGGGCTTCCGGATGATTATCAGCCGGATGCTTCGAGCGTCCGCTGGCATGGGCGCAGCGCCGCCAGACGTAAAACGTCCAGCGACATGCAAGGACAAGTCCGCTAAAGGGATTATGACAAGCTGCTGTGAGCCGCAGTCATCTTTAGATGACTTGCCTGTTTTAGCAGCCGGACACGCGTGAACGACGTTCACGCAGTGTCTGGCGCTGCTACTCCGCATCGCGAGCGCACCGCATGCCAACGGAGTTGAACCAGTTGAGCGGATCGTTCTCGCCGCGGACGGTCGCGCGCAGGTCGAAGGGAATAAAGGAATTGGTGACGTCCCACCCGCCGCCGCGCAGGACACGCCAAACATCCCTTCTCTCGCCGATATCAGCCTCGCGCCCATCGTCCGCAGCATACGGATACGGCGCAATCAACGAACTCGTCCACTCCCTGACGTTGCCGCTCATGTCCAACGCCCCCACCCACGAAACCCCGGCAGGGCGACTGCCAACACTCGCCGTTCCCTCTGATGTGCTGCGGTTCCACACCGCGTTATCGGCGATCAGGGCGTCGCCCCAGGGATAGATCCACGAGTCCGGTCCGCGCGCCGCGTATTCCCACTCGCGTTCGGTGGGCAAACGCCCGCCACGCAGGGCGCAGAAATCACGCGCCTCAAAC
>DAOTWP010000104.1:0-14074 GCA_034435675.1 Anaerolineae bacterium | reverse complement strand
AAACTGCCCTTGCTCCACGACGGGCGTTTCCAGCGTGTACGCCAGCAGATCAAACCCGCCCGCTGCATCTCCCGCCCGCGCATCAATCCGCAGAGCGTTCTGCGGCACTACTGGGAGTACCCGTGCCTGCGGGTAAGCCGGTGCGAGATAGGCGGATGGCGTAAGCAGCGCCAGCACGCCCAGCGGCAGCCACACAACCAGCAGCGCAGCGGAACGCGCGGCGTCGTTCCACCTGTGCCACACTCGTCCCGCCTCTGCGCACAGCATCCACCAGCCCAGCGCCAGCAGCGGGATAAACGCCACCATGCCGGGAAACAGGATGCGCCCCTGCGATACGTTCACACGGCTGCTGCTGACCAGCAGCGCGGCAATGACGACTGCGCATACGCCCAGCAGGAACAGCATGCGCAGCCGCAGCAGCGGACGCCGCCAGAATGCCAGCAGCGCCCCTGCCAAGCCCCCTAGCACCAGCAGCGGCACGTACAGCGCATACAGCCAGTCCGGACCGCGAATGTTGAAATGCCCCAGCGTGAACCAGAACGACTCCCACACACCGCGCAGCTCAAACCACGCAATCAACTGCGGCGGTCCGCCGCGTGCCCAGATGCGCGCCGTTGCAGCCAGCGCCAGCGGGTCGCCATAAAGCTGCCAGTTGCGCAGATACCACCAGCCCGCCAGCAGCCCCACGCCTAGCAGCGCCAGTCCCATGCTGAGCAGCGCCCCACGCCACGACCAGCGGCGCGCGAAAACACCCAGCAGCAGCACCGCGTACACCACGCCGAACAGCGTCAGCCCGGTTAACTTGCTCAGTGCTGCGCCCGCCAGAATCAGCGTAATCAGGGCGGTATCGTGCCAGCGCAGCCCCGGCGCACGCCCGGCACGCTGCCACAGCGACAAACACCAGACCACACCAGCAGCGTAAAAAAATGTCACCAGATTGTCGTTGTTGATGCTGGCGCTGATATGCACGAAGGACGGCACGCAGCCCGCCAGCAGCAGCGCAAACAGCCCCACACGCGGCGAGTCTGCCGCCAGCCGCCCGGCAGTGTAGACCAGCCAGAGTGTGCCTGTCGCCAGCGCGATACTGAAACCGCGCAGCAGCCAGACTGCCGCCAGCAGTCCGCCGGACATCGTGGGCTCGTGTAAGTGCACGTTGAGGTTGTTGTCCGCCGCGAAACCAATCGCTGCCAGCGGGTTAAGCAACAGGTGCTCGCGGGCATTCCCCTGCTCCAGCCAGAAAGTCAGCGCCGCGCCCGCCAGATAATACAGCGGCGGGTGATGCCGCTGCGTGGACTGGCTGGCGAAAACCATGTCACGCGCTTCCAGCACCGGAAGCTGCCCGGTTTGTTGCAGATCGTGGATGTACAGGAAATGCGCGCCCTCGTCGGGTGCTTCAAACGGTGGGGTTACGGCGGCATAGACGGCTGCCAGCAGAACGAACAATGCGCACAGCAGCAGCGCCCGGCGGTGGGGGGAGCGAAAAGCAGTCATGGTGAGCCAGGCGGGGCACACAGCACACGGTCTGCATGCCCTGCAAAGCGCTTAAGCCAGTGTATAGACCGAACCCGGATCAATTACAATCGGTTGCGACAGCGTTTCGCTGCTAACCCGGTTCGCCCATGCGCCCGCGTCCTGATGAATCGGCGGGAATGTATTGTAATGCATCGGCAGCACTACCTTGGGGCGGATCAGCTTGATCGCGCGGATTGAGTCATCAATGCCCATCGTGAATAGATCGCCAATCGGCAGGAATGCCAGGTCAATACCCTCTTCGCCGACCAGCTCCATATCGCGGAACAGGCTGGTATCCCCAGCGTAATACAGCTTCTTGCCTTCGTGCGGCACGGTCAGCAGCAGCCCATTGGGACTGCCGCCATAACTGCCATCGGGCAGCGAGGCACTGTGAAACGCAATCGTCCACTTGATACTGAGCACTTCATGATGGTATGTGCCGCCGGTGTTGCCCTGCACAATCTGTTCCGGCGCGACACCCTGCCCAACCAGCCAGTTGCCAATTTCGAAGTTGGTCACCACAGGCGCACCAGTGCGCTGCGCAATCGAGACGGTATCCCCGACATGATCACCGTGTGCATGCGACAGCAGAATCAGATCGGCTGGCACGTTAGCAGCGCTGGCAGCCGCCAACGGATTACCGGTAAGAAAGGGATCGATCAGCACATGCCGATCCGCAATATTTAGCAGAAATGCCGAATGCCCAAGCCACTTGATAGTAATGCTCATGCGGTCTGATCTCCTGAGTGCTGTTGTCAATTAGGAACTGATACAGGATGATACCTGCGCTGGCTGCCCGACTGGCAGGCTATTCCGCGAGTGGCAGTATCAGCGTAATCGTTGTGCCCAGATTCAAGCCGGGACTGCTCGCCCAGATGCGCCCACCGTGCGCCTCGACCAGCGCCCGCGCAATGCTCAGCCCAATACCCAACCCTCCGTGCCGCCGGGTCATGTGGTCTTCCACCTGGTAAAACTCGCCGAAAATGCGTTCAAGCTGCTCTGGTTCCAATCCGATTCCGGTGTCGGTCACGCTGATTGCCACCCGTTCCGGCGTGTGCAGGCGTGCCTCAATGATAATCGTGCCGCCCTCCGGTGTGAAGTCTACTGCGTTATTGATAATGTTAGTCAGCGCCATCAGCACGCGGCTGCGGTCAATGCGCAGGTAGGTGTCCTGGGGCAGACGCGAAACCACCAATTGATGCCGTTTCGCTTCGGTAAGCGTGGTCACATCCAGCGCCAGATCGTCCAGCAGTTCATTGAGCGCCACCCGGTCGCGCTGAAGTTCTGCCGCATTCTGCTTTAGATAACGCAGGTTGGTCATGTCTTCGATGATGCGGCGCAGTTGCAGCGCACTGTTGAGCACTTTGGTGGCGTGCTCGTTCACTTCTGGGTCGCGCGCGTCCTGCAAGAAGCTGGCATAGCCCAGAATGATGCCCAGCGGCGTGCGCAGTTCGTGGCTGGCAATGGCGATAAAATTGTTTTTCAGCTTGTCCAGTTCATTGAGTTCGTTGTTCGCCTTTTGCAGCGCCATGACCATCTGCGCGCTCTCGATCGCAACTGCCGCCTGTGCCGCCAGCACGGATAAATACTGCTCGTCGTCTTTGGTCCAGGGCAGATCGCGTTTATTGATCGCTTCCAGCACGCCGATAACCCGCTCCTTAGATGTCATCGGCACACCCAGAATTGAGCGGGTCTGAAACTGGATTTCCTGGTCTACGCGCTGGTTATGGCGCGGGTCCTGCGCCACGTCGTTGACTACCAGCACGCGCCGTTCGCGCAGGATCGTTCCGGCGATGCTGTCCAGCGGCACAGGTTTGCCGATCAGCTTGTCGCCTGCGCCGCCGGTTGTGGTGGCCGCAAAAAACAGTTCCTGCGACTTGTTATTCCACAGCATCACCGACGCGCCTTCGGCATTGGTGACTTCTGCGGCGGCATCCATCAGGTAGCCGAGCAGCGGTTCCAGTTGCAGCGTGGAATTCAAGACCGTGCTGACTTCTGCCAGCCGCGTCAGAATAGCGACTTTCCGGGTAAGGTCTTCCTGTTCGTGCTGCATATGGGCTTCAATCCTTAAGGGTCTTTTTCATCTTAAGTGTAGCATTGACTGCCCCAGCGCGCGAAAAAATATCTGCAAAAATTCCCCGATGTGGTGAATCTCTTTAAAAGATAGTAGCCCTAGTAGTAGGGGCTGTCGAAACTGTTCAAAACTTTGTAATTTTTCCGCAATGTAAGCGGATAGTTTAGTTTTTATCCCACAAGGTTTGAAAAATATCACAATTTATCGCAAATTGGTTAGAAAATCTGCGATAAAATTTACTCGTGGACAATAAAGTTTTCGACAGGGCTGTTCAAAACCTGTTCAAAACTTTCGACAGACCTGTTCAAAACTTTGAACAATTTCGGGGTTTATTACAGAGTTTTGAACAGGCATTCGCAGTTGTTCGCCAACTGTTCTATACTTATGCACAGGAGTTTGAACAGGCTGGCAGACGTTTTGAACAGGTTTATGCACAGACAAACCTATTACGGGGACTTAGTAGGGCAGAAACTTGGAACAACCTGCGATATATATCCCAACACATGCACAAATGAACCGGGTCACCCGTGCTATTAATCCCAAAATTCTTGGGATATAAAATTGCAACACAAATTACAAAGGTTGGGATATCCTTGCCATTTGCAGGGGAGTCATGGGGCATCTAGCATTAGAAGTGTTAAGAATGCGTCGGAAAATTGTCACATCTTTGTGCTGCCGAAAGTGCTAATAGCGCCGGGCTGTCGCCCACGCAGGCAGACACAAGCGCCTATGCGGAAGGCATGGAACTACGCGAGGTCATAGTCGAGATGCTGGTCGAACTGCGCGCCATCCGCAGCCTGCTGCAACAGGCGATAGCGTGAGCAGCGGCGGGCATTCCCGGCAGCGCCCTTACCGCCGTGCCACCACCAGCGTGCTGAAGTTGAACGCCCAGGGCAGCAGCAGACGCAGCAGCGCGCCCAGTCCGTCTGCCAGCCTGCTCGTTGTGTAATAGCCCTGCCCACGAAAGACCCCACCCAAGCCCCACAGCGTGAAGGCGTGGCTCGTCGGCGCGACCAGCAGCGGCACAAAGCCCACCGCCTGCACCTCTGCCGTTAACGCCGCGCGGGAGTAAGTGCTCTCGTAGAACGACTCGTCGTTGAGCCGGTCTTCGCCCCGCCGTGCCCGCCGCCAGGCAATCAGGCGGTTGACGACATTCGGCGCGGGGATGGTCAGCACCAGCACGCCGCCGGGCTGAAGCACGCGATACGCCTCGCGCAAAGCGGGCTGCATGCCGTGTTCGAAATGTTCCAGCACGCCAAACGACAGGTACGCCCCCAGCGTCTCTGCCGCCACCGGCAGCGCGTGGACATCGCCTGCCAGCAGCGGCAGCGTGGGGTCATAGGCGCGGCTGGTGTGCAGCGCGTTTTCAGCGTAGTCCAGCCCGGCGATGTTGTAGCCCATACGCCGCAGGGTGATGACTACCGCGCTCAGTCCGCTGCCCGCTTCCAGCAGCAGGCGGTCTTTGGGCAGATAGGGCAGATACAGGCGCAGCGTCTGGACGGCGCGGGGATATGCGGCGGCGCGCAGTTCGGTTGTCACTGAGGCGCTGTCCCAGATTTGCTCCCAGGCGTGGCGTGTGCTGGCGTAGCGTGCGCCTGACTCTGGCGCGCCGGTATCCGGTGTGTCGGCGGGCGGTGGGGATTGTGGTGTGGGCATTGGCATGTTCCAAGCTGTAGAAGCGGCACAACAGCGTCCATCTTAACGGGTCAGGACGGCAGCGGGTAGGGACAAACCCGCGCGCCCGCGCCCGCTAGCCCGCCAGATGCAGCAAGGACAGCCCAAAACAGGTTACAATGGATGCATAAATTCGTTAACCAGGGGCTGCGCGATGACACCGACAACACTTGCCAATCGCTATCTACTGCAATCAGAACTCGGCGCGGGCGGCATGGGCACCGTCTATCGCGGCATGGATACGCACACAGGACAAACCGTCGCCGTCAAGCAGCTTAGAGCCGAACTGTCGCAGCCGGACATGATCGAACGCTTCCGGCGTGAAGGTCAGGCGCTGCGCGACCTCAACCACCCCAATATCGTCAAGCTGTTGGACACACTGGAGCACGATGGGCAGCACTATCTGGTCATGGAGTATGTGCCCGGTGGCGACCTGACACGCCTGATTCAGCAGGGACGCCTGCCGCATGAGCGGGTCGTTGAACTGGCGCTCGATCTCGCGGATGCCCTCACCCGCGCGCACCGGCTGAACATCCTGCATCGTGACCTAAAACCGGCAAACGTTCTCATCTCCGAGGATGGCACGCTGCGGCTGACCGATTTCGGCGTGGCGCATGTGGGCAGCAAGGCGCGGGTGACCGGCACCGGCGCGATTATCGGCACCCTCGATTATTTGCCCCCGGAAATATTTGACGACAAGCCGTTTGACGCGCGCGGCGACATCTGGGCATTTGGCGTGATGCTGTTCGAGCTGCTGGCGGGCAAACATCCTTTTTCAGGCGACAGTGTAATCCAGGTCATTCAAGCCATCACAACGAAGCCGGTTCCGGATCTGGAAGTGTTGTGTGATGCGCCCATTACCCTCGTTGACCTGGTCTACCGCATGCTGGAAAAAGACCCCAACCGGCGCATTCGTTCGGTTCGCGTTATCGGGGTGGAACTGGAAGCACTGCTGAACGGTCACGCGGGTGAGGGCGAAATCAGCATGACCATCGTGGGTGAGCGCTTTGCCGAAGCAACAGAACCGATCCACCCCCACAACCTGCCCGCAGAAACCACCCCGTTTGTCGGGCGCAAAGCCGAACTGCGTGAACTGGATACACTGCTACGCAACAGCAGCAATCGCCTGATTACGATTCTCGCGCCGGGCGGGATGGGCAAAACACGGCTCGGCGTTGAAATTGGACGCTCGTTTCTGGGGCAGGGGGTCATGCCATCGAACGACAACCCCTTCCCCGATGGCGTCTTCATCGTGCAGCTTGCACCACTTGAGATCACGGATCAGATTGTTTCGGCAATTGCCGATGCGCTGAAGTTCCAGTTCTACCCCGGCGGCGAGCCGCGCGCACAGCTTCTCGATTACCTGCGCGCCAAGTCCATAATGATCATCATGGACAACTTCGAACATCTGCTTGATGGCGCGGAGTACGTGACACAGATTCTGGAAGCTGCGCCCCGCGTCACAATCCTGGCGACCTCCCGCGCGCGGCTCACCGTGCGCTTTGAGACGGTCTTCACGTTGGGAGCAATGGATTTCCCGGACTGGGAGACGCCGGAAGATGCCTTGCAGTATGGCGCGGTACAGCTTTTTATGCAGAGCGCCCGCCGCGCCAAACCCGCATTTGAGCTGACTGCCGGCAATCTCGATTATGTGGCGCGCATTTGTAAGCTGGTGCAGGGGCTGCCGTTGGGACTGGAACTGGCGGCGGCATGGCTGGAAATGCTGCATGCTGAAGAGATCGCGGCGGAAATCCAGCGCAGTGCTGACTTCTTAGAGTCGAACGCGCAGGACCTGCCCGAACGCCAGCGCAGCATCCGCGCCGTGTTCGATTACTCCTGGAAGATGCTCAACGAGCACCAGCGCGGGATTGTGCGCAGGTTGGCTGTCTTTCGCGGTGGGTTCTCGCGCAGCGCTGCACAGACGGTGACTGGGGCGGGACTGCGCGACCTGATGACGCTGGTCAATGTGTCTGCCATCCAGCGTGACCCGGACAGCGGCGACTACGCCATGCACGAGCTGCTGCGCCAGTATGCGGAAGAACACCTGGATGCGTCCGGCGAGGCAGGAGCCGTGCGCGATGCCCACAGCGATTATTACCTGACGGCTCTGTTTAACCGGCGCGGCGAGATTGAGACCGGGGCGGCGCTGGGGCTGCTGGGTGACATCGAAAGCGATCTTGGCAATGTGCGGGCGGCGCTGCTGTGGGCGGCACAGCGCGGGCATTACGGCGCGATTGATGGGGCGCTGCGCATGGTGTGGTTTTATGCCACGATGCGGGCGCAGTTTGACCAGGGCAGCAGTATTCTTGACGAAGTGGCACGAATCATCCGTACACAGCCCGCCTCTCAGGATCGCGATACGACGCTGGCGTACACACTCACAACACACGCACGTATCGCAGCGCAAATCCATGCGACGAAGCGGGTGCAAAGTCTGATTGAGGAAGCCGAACCGCTGCTGACCGAGGCAGCACCCGCCTATATTCGGGCATATTTCTATCTTGCAAAAGGGTTCAATGTTGCTGACACAGAAGGTCCAGCGGCAGGTCGTCCTCTGATGGAAAAGGGGCTTGATCTCTTTCGGGCAGCGGGTGACCGCTGGGGCGAGGCAGAGGCGCTGCGCGATCTGGGCAATGTCTATTGGTATATGGTGTGGCGCTTTGGCGAGACGGAAAACTGGGAGCAGGCGCGGGTAATCCTGCTGGAAGCGTATACCATCCAGCAGCAGAGCGGGGATGTCACCAACATTGCCCGGACGACGATGAACCTGGCGACAGCGGAAAACGGTGTGCTGCGACAGGAAAAGAATGTCTTTTCGCCCGCGCGTTATATGGAAGCGCTTGGTTACGCGCGGGGGATGGGGGATCGTTATCGCGAAGCCGGGATTCTGATGAATCTCGGAGTCGAGTATGGCCAGCGCGGTGAAATCCTTAAGTCGCTTGATTATCATGAACAGGCGCTGGCGATTTATGAAAACCTGGGCAATCTCGTCATGATTGACTGGACGAGAGATGGCATTGCCGAATGTTTTGTCAGTCTGGGCGATTATGCCAGGGCTGCGGTGATCTATCGTGAACAGGCGCAAATGATGGCTGAAGCGGGCCACTTGCGACGCAGTTACGTAGATCGCCTGAAGCTAAGCGCAGTGTTGGCGCTACAGGGAGAATTCGATGAAGCAGTGCGCATTGTTCAGGAAATTCTGGCGCTCAACAGTGAGCCATCAAATATCGCTATAATTGGTCAATCACAACGTTACATAATAACGTTGTTTGCCCAAATGGGTGATTTCACCAGTGCCCGTTCATACCTGGAGCCGTATCTGGAACTTCTGGAAAGCGGCAAATATGACGAAGTACCTGCACGCTGGGCATACTATGCCAATGCTATGCTGGAGTTTCAAGCTGGCAATTACGCCGCTGCACGTGAACTAGCTGACCAACATGCTGCCTTCATTGACCGTAGTGGGGCACCACGTCATATCCTGAGAATCAACGCCCTGCGCGCTTCAATCGCTGCCGCGCAGGGCAGACTCGATGAGGCGCGGGCTAACGGGCTGGAGGCACTGCGGCTCGCTCTGGGGTTGGAAAATGTGCCCTCCCGCGCGATGGCACTGCAAGGCTGGCTGGACACCCTGATCGCCAGTCAGGACCGCAACATGGCAGTGCAAGTGGCGACCTGTTTGCAGCATGATCCGCGTACCCCGGCACACGAGCGGCGCTGGGCAGGCGAGAAGCTGGCGAAACTGCGCGCGGCGTCGGACGGCAGCACGTTCAGCGCCGCCGTTGAACGCGGCAAAACGCTGGCAATCGAAGCGATGATCGCGGCACTGCTGGCGGAATTGGGGAGCGCATCGTAGGGCAGTCCTGGCGACACCGGCGCTTGCCAGCCGCACGGTTTTCGGGTATCGTGAAACCAGTCTGTGCAGGAGCGCATTTTGGCACTTTACCCGCACTATCCAGTTGAACAGCCTTCTCGACAACGAAAAGAACCCGTGTGTGGGTTCTTTTTTTGTCTCCCGCCCGCCGTTCTACCCGCATCAAGACGACCCCTCCCGCCTGCGAAAACACAGAAAGGAAGCCCGCCCATGCCGACGATGTCCTATGCCCGCACAATCGCGCTGGATGGTCCCGCCGCCAGCGGCAAAACCACCATTGGCACGCGCCTGGCGGAACGGCTGCGCTATGCGTTTGTCGACTCCGGCGTGCTGTATCGTGCGGTCACGCTGGTCGCCCTGAACTTGCAGCTTGACCGGCACGATGCCGCGTGGATGGCGCGGGTGGCGCAAACGCTGCAAGTGGAGCTGATGCGGCAGAATGCCGCCGACGCAGACGCCCAGCCTGGCAGTCTGCTGCACATCAACGGTGAGCCACCCGGCGTCTCGCTCTACACCCCGGCCGTAGACAGCGCGGTGCCGGTGGTCGCGGCGCACGGGGCGGTGCGGCAGGTGGTGCGCCGCATTCAGCACGGGCTGGCGGCACAGGGCGCGGTGATCCTCGCCGGGCGTGACATCGGCACGGTGGTGCTGCCGGACGCCGATCTGAAGATATATTTAGAGCCGAGTCTGGATGTGCGCGCCCGCCGCCGCTGGTACACCCTGCCGCCAGAGCGCACCGAGGCGGATTACGAACGCCTGCGCGCGGCGCTGTGGCAGCGTGACCTGGCAGACATGAGCCGCCACGAGTCGCCGCTGCATGTCGCCCGCGATGCCATCGTGATCAACACCGATGACCTGCGCCCGAATCAGGTCGTCGCGCTGATTATGCAGTACGCCGAGCGAGGGTAGGGGCACAGGGGGCGGAGAACGGGGGAAAGTATCGCAGAGCGCGGATTGACAGATTGAGGTGGCGCAATGTGCAAAGACCAGATAGCAGACATTATCAACTTACTGGAGGATATTCGTCAGAAACCCCGAAAGTGGCTTCATTCCGGGGATCACGCAATTGTGGATTTTATCGGAGGGTTTAATGCTGCAATGGCATTCACAGCGGTCTATCGGGACTATCTGACAGCGAATGCGCATGTCCTCAAGGAAAGGGGCTGGGAAACCTCATCAAGACATGTTTGGTATGACCTTACCCCGCTCGCTCCCCCCAATTTCCAGTCCAATGCGGCGTGTCCTCTTGACTCTGCCCCCCTGTTTTAATGTTATAATCCAGTTGTGACAGAACGCACGAGACATAGATGAAACGCATGAACGAAGAAATCCGTAAAGCATTTCTAGGGACATGGCTGCTGGAGTGGATCTCCCGCCCGGAACACCTGTATGCAGACTTCCGTGACGAGGACGCCCAGATTGCGCTGGGCATGACCGAAGAAGAGTATTTTCTGGCGCAGCAGTGGAATCTGGAACGGGACACGATCCGGCGGATTGACGAGCGCTTGCATTGATTCTGCGCGCGTGGGCACAGCACGCGCCGGGTGTTGAGCGCCTATGCACAACCCGGCAGTCTCCTGCCAACGTTCGGGTTTTTATCAAGAAAGGTGGCAAGACGACATGGACGGCATAAACAGCATGAATGAAAACAACAGTCCGGTACGCCCACAGTTTATTATCATGGCAGTGGGCGCATTTGTGGCATGGCGACTGCTGCGGCGTGGTGGACCGGCAAAACCGCCCAAAAAGATGAAACAAACCGTGCTGGTTGGGGCTGACCTGAGCGGCAAAGACCTGACCAACAGCGATTGGCAGTCGGCGCTGATCGTCGGCGGGTTATTCAAGGATACCAACCTCAGCGGTGTGAATCTGCGCAAGGCACGCCTGCAGCGGCTTGACCTGCGCGGGGCAAACCTGACCGGGGCGCGGTTGGAAGGCGCACGACTGCGCGGGGTGGCGTTTGACAAGACCACTATCCTGCCCGATGGCAGCCGCTGGTCGCGCAAGGTCAAAATGACCCGCTTCACCGACCCGACGCACAAGGAATTCTGGGCACCTGAAGCGGATGAAGCGGAGACTGCGCCCGTCGTCTAGGCGGCAGCCGGCTCGCGCAGCAGAGCATAAACTCTACAGTTTACCCCCTGAAACCCGTCACAGGCACGCCTTGCGCGTGTCTGTGCGCTTTTATGTGCCGGTTCAGCCGCGCTGCCCGCCGCCCACTGCGCAATTTCTCACGCAGCAGGGCACAGCCTGTGCTACAATGCCCTTTAGCTATCAGGGCAGGGGCATGGTGAGGATCGTTCCGTGCAGGATGTGCAGCTCGACATCTCGCAGTTGCAGGCGGATATCGCCCGGCGCGAGCAACAGATTCGTAGTCTGGAAACCGAAATCAGCGCGCTGGAACGCGAGATTAGCGATTTCAAAGCGGACTATGACCGCGTGGTCGGTCCAGTTGCCACCCGGCTGGAGACGATCCGGCAGGTGGTGGACGATCTCGAAAAGCAGGCAGCGCTGCGTCATCTGGGGGACTGGAACCCGCCGGGCGCGGGCTGGACGCCGCCGCAGGGCTATGTCTCTGTGGAGGAGCAGTACCGCCGCACATGGCAGACCCCGCCGCCCGGACCCGCGCCCGACCCGCTGATTCGCACGCCTTTCACTGCCGCGCCGCCCGACCCGCTGGATCAGGACGCGCGGCTGAAGCAGCTTTACCGCCAGCTTGTGCGGCAGTATCACCCTGATCTGGCGCAAACCCCTGCCGAAGCCGATTACCGCAACCGACTGATGGTCATGATTAACGAGGCATACGCTCAGCGTGATCTGAACGCGCTGGAAACGGTCATGCAGGCGTCGGGCATGCGCGGCAGGCTCGACCCGGAGATGCCGCTGGCGCTGCTGCAAGCCCGCCAACTGCGCCAGACGCTGCGCGAGCTTGACCAGCGGGTGAGCGAACTGGAACGCGAACGGCATGATCTGCTGCACTGTGACCTGATGAGCCTGAAGATCGAGACCAAACTGGCACAGATGAAAGGGCGCAGCCGCCTGCAGGAGATTGCGGCGGAGATGGAAAAGCAATACTGGGAGTATGTCGCCCGGCTGGATGCGCTGCGGCGCGGCTAGCGGAAGGCAGCGGGGCGCGGCAGCTTAGCAGGAGCGGATCGAAACGCATCACGATCCTGTGCCCCCTTGGAACAGCTCAATAGTCGTGGCGCAATCATGCGGCGTGTGGCGCGGGCGCAACACCGAGCTGCGTTAGCATCATCGGAGCATTCCATAGGTGCCACAGGTCTACTGTCTTGCCGTTAACAATGCGCATAAAGTACATATGCGGGACTGCGATCTGCCGCCCGGTTGCAGGCAGCGCTTGTCCCGGCATCAGGCTGAGCGTTCCCTGGTGCGTCCCGGTCATGGTGGCACGAAAGGCGACGTTGTCCCCTTCGGCAAGTACGTCGTGAATTTCAAAGTGGAGATCGGGAAATGCAGTGCGCAGCGCGACAATAACGCGCTTGAGGTGCGCGATGAAATCTGTACCCAGCGGTTCCTGATGATCGACTCCGTCGGGTGTGTTGTATTCATCAACAGCAGACAAATCGCCCTGATGAAAGGCACGCTCCATAAAGGTGCGAACCAGTACTTCATTCGGGTGGTTGTTCATAATCTAACTCCATTCATTGTAGTCTAACTGTATCTAACAAAGCTATGGTACAATGCAATGATGAAAAATGTCAAGCACCCACTTTCTCATCGTCAACGGCAGGCGCTGGCAACCCGGCAGCTTATTCTGGATGTGGCACGTGCGCTGTTTCTGGAACAAGGTTATGGGGCAACCACCATCGAGGCAATCAGTCAGCAGGCGGGTCTCGCCGTGAGCACGGTTTACAGCATCTATAAGAACAAGCGCGGCATCCTCAATGCCATCCGCGAAGACTGGCACGCGGAGTCGGAACAGCGCGAGATCTACCATACGGCGCTGCACGAGTACAATGCCGAGCGTCGTATGGACTTCGCTGCCAGCGCCACACGCCGCCAGTGGGCAACGGGCGCGACGCTGATCGCCATCTACAGCGGTGCGGCAGCGGTTGACCTGGAGGCAGCCGCGGAACTCAACGAGGCGCTTGCCGGAAGACGTGCCTATATGACACAGTTTATTCACGCGACCGCGCCCATGCTGCGCCCCGATCTCAGCCCGGAACGCGCGACCGCGATCTATCTGGCACTTACCTGTGTCGAAGTTTATCAGGAGCTTGTTGAGGCAGCGGGCTGGTCGCCAGACGACTACGAGCGCTGGCTGGCGGCAGCGTTGAAGCAGCAGCTGCTGCCCTGACGCGCGGGGTTTCGTGTCTTGACGCCTCAGGGCATCTGGATATAATACAACCTTCAAAGGGGCCTCGTAGCTCAATGGCAGAGCAGTTGACTCTTAATCAATTGGTTGTAGGTTCAAGTCCTACCGGGGTCACTTAACGAGAGTAAACTCGGACATTGACCAGCCATTGTGCTGGTCTTTGTTTTTCCCTCAACCGCGCCGCCACTGTTCTGTACCCGCTCGGTTACATGTCGCAGGTAAGAAAATGGGGGGAGTAACTCCAGCCGGATGATCATTCCCTCCGGGTTGACTACAACCCGCTCGACCATCTGCCGCAGCAAGTCTTTTTGGTCGCTGCGTTCCAGCTTGTTATACAGTATACCCACTTTTGCAATGATCGTGAGAGCCGCATCCAAATTTGCAATATGGACATCGTTGTGAGTCTGTAACGACTCCAGCGCCTCTTGCAGCGAGCGCCCCGCCAGCAGATCCCACGCCACGCCGAAGAGGAAGTCGCCAATGGGACCCGGGCCAATCACGGTGGACAGCACAGCAGGCAGCAGCGCGCCCAGCAGCGTGTCCAGCCAGCCATCGCTTTCGGCGCACTCGTCCAGGTTCAGCCCCAACGCACTACCGAAGC